>JBDWKL010000043.1 GCA_039973685.1 Hyphomicrobiales bacterium | reverse complement strand
AACAGTGATCTCGAGTGGAGATGACACAGCAAGGCCACCTGAATCTGTTGCTGTAACAGTTAGGTTGAATGCTGTTGTTTCAAGGAAGTCGATGTTTGCACCTTCTGCAACCACCACTTGACCGTCTACCACTTCAAAGTTTTCAGCGCCGAGGCCTGATAGTTCGAATGTGTGTGTGTCGCCGTCATCAACATCAGCCACAGTAAGGTTTGCAACCACTGTGCCTGCATCGGCATCACTGCTGTTGAGTACTTCTGGCGCCGCAACAACCGCTGTCGGTGCTTCGTTGATGTCGTTTAAGTTGATTGTGATTTCAGATTCGGCTGTGTTACCTGCACGGTCCGTTGCACGGATTGTGAGCGTGTGCTCTGGCTGACCTTCATGGTCGAGGTCTGCACCAGCTTTTACGCGAATGCGGTTGCCGAGTGTAAAGAACTCATCGCTGCCACCAACAATTTCGAAAGAAACAAAATCACCAGCATCTGGATTGTCCGTTGTTAGGTTCGCAACAATCTCGTTGACGCCTGTATTCTCATCAATTGATGTGTTGTCAGGAGTTACTGTTGTGAAACCTTCGTTCAAATTATTGATGCGAATTGATGCAGCTTCAGAGAAAGTGTTGCCTTGGCTATCTGTCGTTGTGACGGTTAGCTGGACTGATGACAATGCTTCTGCATTAAGATCTGCACCTTCACGGACAACGATTTGGTCGTCCAAAACTTCGAAGAATTCAGCACCTGGGCCAGACAATTCATAGGTGAATGTATCGCCTTGGTCTGCATCTCTTGACGTAAGAGTAGCAAGGACGCTGCCAGCTTCAGAATTCTCATCAATTGATGTTGCTGAGAACGTAATGTCGAATGGTGCGTTGCTTGTTTCTGGAACGGTAACTGGAACTTCGACAACTGCGTCTGCTTCGCTTACTTCAGCGACAGAAACGGTGACTGTTTCAACGTGGATTAGGCCACCTTTATCAGCGACTTGTACATCGATATCCAACGATGGGATCTCTTCAGCGTTCAACTCAACACCAGGGATAACCGCGATGTTATTGTCGGCGTCAACGAAAAATGTGTCAGCGTGTTCGCCAACAATAGAATATGAAAAGCTTTCGTTCGCGTCTTGGTCTTCAGCACCTGTGATACGGGCTACGATGCGGTCACCAGAGCCGGATTCATCTACTGAGAAGTCGCCATCAAAGAAGATATCTGTTGGATCTTCGTTGATGTCTTGAACGTCAATGTTGATGTTGGTTGTGAGGGTCTCGCCATTGGCCGCAAATGCCGTGACTTCAACAGGGAAAGATTGCGCAGTTTCAAAGTCAATGTCAGCGCCTTCTTTGACTACAATTTGATTTCCGTTAGCAATTTCAAATAGATCGCTCGCACCTTCGGTGATTTCAAATCTGTCAATTGCGCCTTCGACGTTTAGTGTGCCGACGACTGTACCAGCTTCAGCATTTTCGAAAACAGCTTGATTTGAGAAGGCAAATTGTGATGAATCTAGTTGTTCAAAATCATCGTCATTCGGACCTTTCCAAACCACATCAAGTGTCGTGTCGAAACGGTTCTCGAAGTAGAATACTTCAAGGGTATGCGTGCCTGCTTCAAGCTCGATTCCACCTTCAACAAAACGGGCATCGTGAGCTTCTACGTCTTCTACAACAAGCTCGCCATTGACCAAAATGCGCACGCCATCATCGGCATTAACACCAAAGGTCCATTCGCCGTTTTCATCAACAGTGATTTCTGTCGTGAAACGGGCTGCAAAGTGATCGTCACGGCCAGCATCATTTTCAAAAACACTGTTGTCACCTGAACCAAAATTCAAGTCTTCGACGACTTGAACTGAGTCAGCAGGGCGATCGAAATCGACATTGTTGAGATTACGCGTGTCGCGCTCAACATTGTTGTCACCATCAAACACAAAGAATTCGGCTTTAACGCCAGAATTTTCCGCAAAATTGAAAGTAAGACCTGAAATGCCTTCGGCTTGATTGTTAACATCAATTTCGAACGCTTCAATGAAAGTGTTGCCGCTCTCATCTGTTACTTGCAAGCTTAGATCGTGAGTTGCTTGGGTTTCAAAATCGATATCTGCCCCAGCGCGCACAACAATTTGGTTGCCAACAATTTCAAACAAATCATTTTCAACTGGAGTGCCTTCACTATCAACAAGCTGATAGGAGAACTCATTGCTGTCTGCATCAGAGGCTGACAATGTACCAATGACTGTTCCGCCCGCTGAATTTTCATCAACTGCGCGGTTTGAGAATTGGATGTCGACAGGAGCTGCGGTTGCGTTAACTGGCTCTTCTGGTGTTTCGAGCGTTGGTGCATCTGTAACTTCTGGAACTGATTGCTCTACATCGTTACTTGACTGGCTTGCTGTATCTAATGATGTCGGTGTGGTGCTGGTTTCACTTGTTTCTTCATCAGATTCTGCCTCAGCTTCTGCGGAAGAACCGTTGCTGCTATTTCCAGTTTGAGGGGCAGCATCGCTTGGGCCCGTTACACCGGTTGCTTCAACAATATCTACATCTGAAAGAGTGTTCTGACCGACAATCTCACTATTTTCACCTGTGGTAGCATCTGAATTAGTTACTGCTGGTCCGGAAGTGTCAATCTGGTCGGCTAAACCACTTGTGTTCCCATTGGACTGCAGTAAATCGTCATTCGATAGGCTGTCTGTGTTCGATGATGCTGATGTTGCGTTGGCTTCACTTGCGCCTAGCTCACTCTCACTAGAGGAAGCTGCATCGGAGGCTTCGCCTGTTTGTTCAACAGTTCCAGCTTCTGTGCCAAAAAGAACACCGACACCGTCGTTGTCATTTTTAGTTACAACCTGATCAGAAAGAACGAAATCGTTCGCGTTCGCTACGCTATCTTCGTTCTTTGTACCAGCAGATGCACCAGTCGAATCGTTGTTTTTTTCGTCAGCCATTATATTACCACCACAGTAAGAATTTCAAGATTTTGAGTGTCGCCTAGAAGAGTCCAGACGCACCTGTCGTTGCGGGGAATATGCAGAAAATGTCTCTTAAAGCCGTTAACACGGGTTTTTTTAACGAGGATTTTCAGGATAAAAGAGAACCATGATTAACAGTAAATTACTTGACTCAGCGTCATCTTAAGCAATCCTAAATCCCTCAAAGGCAGGTGACTCAGCGTCACCTTCAATAATCCAAAATCTTGCGGAATTTCTTGACTACTTCTTAAGCAAATCACAACAATTTCGAGGCAAAGTGCAACTGACTGTTAATTAAGGTTGCATTTGATGGAACAAACAAACGAGGTCCACGCAGCGCTTTCAAAGCTACGGGACGCCGGTGTTATTAATAAAGAGGGCGCGCCCGATCAACGCGAACGTCAGCCGTCGGACCGCGCGCGCGCGGCTGATGGTACTCTTGTTTCTGATCAAGAGACTGCGGCGCCTTCTGAAGCAGTGCCTGGGCCGATCAAACGCTTTTGGAATATCTGCACAGAACCTTTCACTGGTATTGCGAATGTTCTCCATGAATTGTCTCCAAAAGGGCTAATTGAACGCGGCATTCCGTTTACCTCAGCACTTCATGTTCCTCGCTCTGTCCTAGTATCTTCCATAATCATCAATTTGTTTGGCCTTGCCCTGCCGTTGGTGATCTTGCAGGTTTACGACCGTGTAATCCCTAATCAGGCGCACGAAACCTTTTCGATTATGATGATGGCCCTTGCGGTGATCGCTCTTTTCGAAGCCATCTTGAGGGTTTCTCGATCTTATGTTCTTTCTTGGGCTGCAACGCGCTTTACGACTGCAATCACGCAAGAGCTGATTAGTCGTTTTCTTTATGCGCCGTCTGGCTCATTTTCAGATAACTCGCCGGCGAAAACGATTGAACGCCTATCAAATATCAATCGTGTCGCAGACTTTTACGGTGGCCAATCTCGCCTTATGTTCATTGACCTTCCATTTGCTGGCGTCTTCTTAGGTGTGATGGCAATTATTGGTGGTTGGCTTGTTATCGTTCCCTTCTTGATCTTGTGCTTGTTTGGTTTTGCAACCATCACTTCTAGTCGTCATTACAAGAAAATTCTTGAAGAGAAGGAAGAGCACGAAGCGCGCACTTATGACTTTGTGGCTGAAACGCTGCAAGGTATTTTGACGATGAAAAGCCAATCGGCTGAATCGTTGCTAATGCGCCGTTTTGAACGCCTTCAGGCGAAGAATGCGCAACTGCATTACTCTATCATTACAGCTGCAATGCAAGGCCAGTCGATCGCAAGTTTGCTCGGTAATGGCACAATGATCGCAATGGTTACAACTGGCGCGTTTTTGGCTGTCAACGGTCATATGACGGTCGGTGTTCTTGCTTGTTGTTCTTTGTTGTCAGGCCGTGCAGTTCAGCCGATTTTGCGCGTTGCTGGTACTTGGAATGAATTCCAACGGGCCCGTATTGCTGTTGAAGAAGTTTCCAGATTGTTTGAACTCAACAATGTGCCAGACTTAACCGCAATTGTTGAAGATCCGCCAACACCTGAGATTGTTGCTAAGGATTTGGTTCTAGAGTTAGGCAATACGGGACGACAATTGGGTCAACTCTCTTTTGAAATTGAATCTGGTGAGGCGATCGCACTGGTTGGGCCGGATGGTTCGGGTAAATCGACGTTGTTGAGTGCAATTGCTGGTTTGAGACTGCCAGATTCTGGCTCGGTTACGCTTGATGATTTGTCCGCATATGATTTCCGACGTCGTTATCAATCGGCTGTTGGGTTGTTGGATACGAACACAGAAGTTTTCTCCGGAACAATTTTTGAAAACCTTACTCTTTTTGGGCAGGGCGGTTCTGCAGAAGAAGTGCGTTGGGCAACAGATATTGTCGGACTTGAAAAAGACATCGACAAGCTTCCTCAAGGCTACGACACACCGCTTGGCCGTGGTATCGCAGAGACATTGCCAGCAGGCTTCATCGGTCGATTGTTAATGGCACGGGTGCTCGCGCAAAAGCCTGTTATGTGGGCCTTAGATGAGCCTCAGACAGCTTTGGACGGTGATGGTATTAAATCATTTTTGCAGGCGCTGGATAATCTGCGCGGCTGGATCACGTTTGCCTACACCACAAATTCTGAGGAATTCATGAGGGCTGCAGACCGTATTTTCTACATTCAAGATGGTGAGCTGACGGTTTACGATAACGTGGATGAGATGAAGGCTGGACTTGCTGCAAATGAGTTCGATCGCGTTTCGGTGGATGACACTGAAACTGGCTTCAATAAAATAGGTGCCTAATGAGTTCTGATGAATCTAAAACACCTAGTGCTGAAAACGTTGATGGTGATGCCATGAAGCATAAAGCAGAAGGTGCTGGCGAAGATCAAGTGACTGACGCTCAAGTGACTGAAGCTGATGCAGACGAAAATGCTGATGAAAATCAAACTGTTGTAAAGCCGTTAAGCGATTTAACAACTGAGGATTTTCAAAAGCTTGGTTTGCCAGTTGGTGGGCACGATGGTCTGTCAGATTACGTTCCAGAAAATGACATTGAAGCCAGTATCAACAATATCGAGCAGGCTTTTTCACCTCTGCTGCAAAGCAAAGAGAAGGACCGCTCCAACGCTTATGACCGGTGCTTGCGCTCCTTGTTGGTTGAGCTGAAGTGGCCAGGTGAAGACCGTCATATCATACAGGCGCTGCCCCACTTTAAAGACATGGATGACATCCTTTCATTTCAAGGCGTGTTGCATCATCTTGGCTTTGAAAGCCGGGTCAGCGTAGAAAACGCTGCGAACTTGGAAAAGCGTCTCCCTTGTTTGGTGATTGACGATGAAGCACGACCAAGAATTGGCCTTCGTTTCCTACCCAATGGAAAATTGCTGGTTTATGATGGTCCCCGCGGTGATTTGCGTGAAATGGATAAGCCAACTGGGCAAATCCGTATTTGTTTGGTTGAGCAAACAGGCGAAGGGGGATCGGTCCCTCAAAATCGTAAAATCAGTTGGTTTTATGAGGGCCTACGCAAATTCAATTCTAAAATCATCTTGGTTGTCAGTTTAACCTTTGTTGCAAACCTTTTGGCACTTTCAACACCTGTATTTACGATGAATGTATACAATCGGGTGATTGGTTCTAAGTCATTGGATACGCTTGTCTTTTTTGTGTCCGCGATTTTGGTCACATTAATGTTTGAAATTTACATCAGGCATATTAGAGGGCGTCTAATTGCTTATGTTGGTGCGCGGTTTAATACCCAATTGTTGATTAGGGCGTTTGAACGCATTTTGAACTTGCCAATCAGCATGACTGAGAGCGCTTCTGTTAGTCAGCAAATTGTCCGTCTTCGCCAATTTGAAAACGTTCAATCGTTCTTTACAGGACCATTGGTCAGTGCTGGTCTTGATCTACCCTTTACGATTGTCTTTATCCTCGCAATTTCTTTGATTCACCCCATTTTGGCGCTGATACCAGTTGGTCTTGCGGTTGTTTTTGTCTTGATTGGCCTCGTTTCAATGCCGATGACAAAGAGGAACGTTCTGATTACGGGTAAATTCCGTCAAACCCATCAAAACTTGCTCATTGAGACCGTGAATAAACGCGATACGATCCGTCAATTGCGTGCTGAAGATGTGTGGATTAAGCGCTGGGATGACATTGGGCAAGAATTTAATTCTCGTCGGTTTAATGCCCAGTTCTTTGATACGATTATGCACACACTCGCCCAAAGTTTGGTGATGATTGCTGGTATTGCAACGTTATGGGCCGGCGCTTTGCTTGTTATTGCTGAAGAGCTGTCTGTGGGTGGTTTGATCGCCGTTATGATGTTTGTTTGGCGGATCTTGTCGCCAATTCAAACGGCATTTTTGAGTTTGAACCGTATCGGCCAATTTGGTGAAACGGCAAGACAAGCTGATTTGTTGATGGGCTTGGTGCCTGAGCGCGATCCAAGTACTGCGCCGACACTGAGAAGAAACTATGAAGGGCGTATTACCTTTGATGGTGTCAGCTTCAAATATGGCGCAGCGGCTGACCCTGTATTCAGAGGTGTATCGGTTGATATTCCTGCAGGCCAAGCAATTGCTATAACGGGCGACCCTGCATCGGGTAAATCAAGTTTCTTGAAAATGATTTTGGGGCTTTATAAGCCGCAAGGCGGAACCGTGTTTCTTGATGGCTTGAACTTGCAACAGCTCAATGTGGATGAGGTGCGCACATCAATTGGCTATGTGGCACAGCGCCCTGAGTTCTTTTATGGCACGCTTGCCCAAAACATTCGCCTGGCCAATCCATCTGCAACTGATGGTGATCTTGAGGAGGCATTGTCTGCTGCTGGTATTTGGTTGCCTCATACCCAGTTGGAAGACGGTATTGATACACGCCTGACAGCAAGTAAATTAGGAAGCATGTCGAATACGATGAAACAATGTTTCTCAATCGCCAGGGCTTTTGTAAAGGATGAAAACATCTATTTGCTCGACAGCCCATCCAGCAACCTCAACATGTTTGAGCGTGAAGCGCTGTTTGATAAAATTGGGGATCTTAAAGGGAAGTCGACCCTTGTTATCGCAACGACAGATGATGAACTCATTTCTAAATGCGATAGGGTCTTATACCTAAGAGCAGGCGCAATTGCTTATGATGACACGTCTGAGAAGTTCTTAGCCGCTAAGGCTGCTGCAGCACAGAAGAAGGCCGGATAATCGCGAAGGCACTGATATAGTTGATTAATTCTGGTCAGTGTCTGTTCGCATTAACTGCGGCTTAAGCTTGATACACAGTAGTGTCCTAAAGCTTAGTGCTACGCTTCAAAATTAATTCAAATTAAAACCATCAAGCGTAGGGTTGCTGTATCGAGTAAGAGTGAGTGAGTATCGTGAAACTTTTTAGAGACCCGATTCATCAAGATGATAACCTTGCCATGCCGTTGGAAATTGACGGCGGGCATTGGGATGGTACGTTCCGCCGGTTTTTGTGGGCGTTGAGCGGTTTTGTTGTCATATTAATTACAATGTCTGTTTTTGCGCCAGTGCGTGAAGTTGCGATTGCTGAAGGTGAAATCATTCCCGTTGGCTCTATCGTTTCTGTTGAGCACCTTGAAGGTGGCATTGTCGACAATGTGTATGTTGGCGAAGGCGGCTTTATCCGCAAAGGCGAGCTTTTGATGAAGTTGCACCCTGAAAGTGGTTCGGGTGACTTCAACCAAGTGCGCGTCCGTCGTGACCTTCTTGATATGCGCCGTATTCGTTTGGGTGCTTTGCTCAAAGGCCTAAGCGAACCTGATTTTGGTGAATTAGCAAAAAAATACCCAACTGAATCCGATGATCAACTCTTGCTGTTTACATCAGAGCAAAAGGCAGTTTCTGCTGGGGGTAAGGTTCTTGAATCACGTTTAGAACAGCGTCATTCTGATTTGAAATCGCGCAAAGATGAGATCAAAGCGGTTGATTCACAAATAGCAATTTACCAAGAGCAATACGGTGCTCAGAAAAAGCTAAATGAAAAAGGTTTTTCATCGCGTTCACGCTTATTGCAAGCAAAAGCGCGTGTTGAAGAGGTTCGTGTGACCCGCCAACAACTCCTTGGCACCATTGAATCCATCAAAGGGCAAATTGTTGAGCTGACGAACGAGACAGTCCAAGCAAAGAACACCAAAAAACAAGAATGGTCAGATGCATTGGTTTCGACCATTGGTGAAATTTCTGAGCTTGATGAGCGTTTAAAAGGCGGCGAAGACCGTGTGAAACGTCTTGCGGTTTATGCGCCAAAAACAGGCCGTGTCCAATCTCTGGCCGCTAAATTGCCAGGCCAAGTTATTCGTGCAGGTGATGTTGTTGCTGAAATCGTGCCGCTTGATGCAAGTGTCGAAGCAGAAGTGCGCATTCAACCAAAAGACATCGGTTATGTTCGTGCAGGCCATCCAGCAGAAATTACCTTATCAACATTCGATCCAGAAGTGTTTGGCAAGGTACATGGCGAAGTGCGCTCCGTTTCTCCGACAACTTTTGAAACAGATCGTGGTGACAAGTACTTTAAAGGCCTCGTGACGCTTGACCGTAGTGTTCTTGAGCATAACGGCCGCAACTTCCCAATAACAGCAGGGATGGTTGTTACAGCCAATGTGATTACTGGTTCAAAATCTGTGATGCAGTACATCTTGAAACCGGTTGTCCGCTCTTATGATCGTGCATTCTCAGAGCGCTAGAGAAAGTCTGAACGACAAAGGCAGTCTGCTCTCGTTTCGTTAGCCCTTAAATTGATAAAAGCCCCTCCCGCGCAAAAATGCTGGAGGGGCTTTTTTGTTGATGCGGCCTAACGGTCAAGCGTATTGATTTGCATTAAGAATATAGGCCATTGCCTGAGCTGAGCGTAATGCACTGCTGTTGGGTTGCTTAAGTCCTTACATCGCTCGTGACGACGGCTTAAACAGTCACAAAACTGTATGAATAATTTTAAGAGTGTAAAACTGGGTTTATTGGCAATTGCAGCGCAGTAATGCAGTTAAGTGCGCATGCTCGCCATGCTTTTATACTGCTGTAGCATGATCGGTATTTGTTTTGCACTTAAGCGTGTGTTCGCGACCCGAAGCTTTGCAATCGCTTCAAATGCATCTTCCGACAATTTCAAACCATTGCACAGCTGAATGAACTGCATGCCATTCATTTTTTTGAAGATAGCAGTGATTTTCGTTTCGTTCTGTTGCTTTACATAAGCCAGAACTTGGCAGGTTTCTTGGTAGCTATCAGATTGCGCAAGCTCAACAACGCACTCGTCGAGCGTTGTTCGATTTTTATTTAAGTGATCAATGCAAGCCTGTGCTTTAGGTAAGTAGAGGCTTTGTTCACGTTGAGTTTTTGCATTCTTTGGTGACGCTTCTGGAATATTCAAAATGGATTTCTGAATTATCGTTGGGAGAAGCGTTTCATCGATCCCAAGATTAATACCAACTGGTTCTGCTAAGCTTACCGGCATGTCGCTCCTATCAAAGAGCGCTTGGCCAAAAATTTTATCAACAGAACCGATTGTTGCAAGCTCCTTAAAGCCCTCGGCAGAAAAAGTAGCACCCGGATTCTTGAGTGCTGAAATCAACGTATTCATGTCAGCATTCGAAATAAGGGTATCGGTTACCAGATTGGTCAATTCAGTGCGTCGTGCAATATATTTGCAGTAGCTTGAATCAAACTTTTTCATAATGTCGATTAAGTCATCATCATTGAGTATAATCGAATGTTCTAGGACAGGCGCTGCAATGGCGATTTCTTTGTGTGCAAACTTTAAGATTAAGCTATGCGGTGAGAAATCAAGCCTTGCGAATGTATTTGCTGCATCGATGATTACTTCATAATCATCACTGGAATCGATCAACGGTTCGACCAATTCCGCCAGAGTGCTTAATTGTTCGCCTCCAAACAATTCGACGCTATTTTTGCAAGTTGAGGACACGAAGCGTATCAGCTTGCGCTGCTTTGCAGGGCTGCAATCGGTTAGATCATTCTTGAGGGCTGCAAACATTAGGTTCAATATTCCGTTTGGAATCACAATGGATGATAATCCTAAACAAATTTTGAAAGTTACAGACGAGAAGCCATATCTCAGTTAGGTTGAACGCAACAACGCAATTCTTGGTTAGTGAGGAGTTAAGATGGCTTACCAAAATTATACGCTAGAGATGCTGCAGCAAATTGATGCGCAGCATCATATGCATCCGTTTTGCGACTACAAAGAGCTGCGAGCTCAGGGTACGCGTGTTATCAGCGCTTGTGATGGGAATTATGTGATTGATAGCGAAGGCACACGCCTTCTCGATGCTATGGCGGGGTTATGGTGCGTTAATATTGGCTATAGCAGACCAGAACTTGCAGAAGTTGCGCGAGAGCAAATGCTTGAACTACCGTATTATAATTCGTTTTTCCAATGCACGACACCTTCTCCAATCCTTCTGTCAGAAAAACTGATTGAGCTGGCGCCTGATGGTATTGAAAATGTTTTCTACGGCTCATCAGGATCAGAATCGAATGACACTGTTATTCGGTTGATCCGGCACTATTGGGCTTTGGAAGGCAAGCCAGAACGCCAAGTCATTATTTCTCGCCACAATGCGTACCATGGTTCAACTGTTGCCGCCTCCTCTTTGGGTGGGATGTCTGCAATGCATGGGCAACTCCACACAATGTTGCCTGGTATCAATCACATCATGTCGCCGTATCATTTTGGCGAGGCGTTGCCAGGTGAGAGCGAAGATGATTTTGGTGTGCGTGCCGCCCAAGCACTCGAAGATGAAATTTTGAGTGTGGGTGCTGACAAAGTGGCAGCATTTGTTGCAGAGCCAATTCAAGGGGCAGGTGGTGTGCGGGTTCCGCCATCGACTTACTGGCCAGAAATCAAACGCATCTGCAACAAATACGATATTTTGCTGTGTCTTGATGAAGTGATTACAGGCTTTGGCCGCACAGGTGAATGGTTTGCAGCAAACCATTACGGCATTGAGCCAGATACAATCACGACAGCCAAGGCGATCACTTCAGGTTATATTCCGTTGTCTGCTGTCTTAGTGGGTAAGCGAATTTCCGATACATTGATTCATAAAGGCGGTGAATTTGTCCATGGGTACACCTATTCAGGACATCCTGTCGCTTGTGCTGTTGCGCTTGAAAACCTGCGTATTATCCAAGAAGAAGGGATGATTGAGCGGGTTAAAGAAGATACTGGTCCATATCTGGCTGAGAAGCTGGCGACCTTAGAAAGCCATCCTCTGGTTGGGCAAGTGCGGGCGTTTGGTTTTTTAGGTGCCATTGAGATTGTCGCCAATAAACAGACCAATGAGCGGTTCCCGAATGAAGGGCATGCTGGGGGTGTTTGCAGAGATTTTTGTATTGAAAATCAACTCATTATGCGAGCGGTCGGGGATACAATGATTATGTCGCCTCCACTCACTTGGGACCGTGCGACCATAGATGAATTTGTTGAGAAAGTTGGTCGTGTCTTAGATCAAGCTCACGTGCATTTAACCTCTTAGAAGGCTTGCCTTGTTCAAAAGAAAAACTGCCGAGTAGTATTGGCAGTTTTTTTATATTCAATATACAGCTTATAAGTGTATTATAATGTATTGCAATCTGAATTAACGCCTTGTTAGTGTTTCGCGTGGTAATTGTATTTCAGATAAATACAACTTTTGCGAGAAAACGCATGGGTTATATTCGTCACGATTATGGTCTTGTTTTGGGTGCCTTTACCTCTGCGAATTTCATTGCCAGCACTTTATCAAGCCCACGATCAAGTGAAAATGTATCCACCTGTTGCCGGTGAGTTGACGGCTTTGTCTGTGGAAGCGGGGGCTATGGTTCAAGCTGGCGATCCTATTTTTGCTCTGAGTTCTCTCCCACTCCATTATCAATTGCGCGAGACATCTTTGCGGATTGACCTCTTGAAAAAGCGTCTTGGGCGCCAAGTCGCAGACCAAGAAGAACGGGCCAATATCCAAATCAATATCAACTCACTCTTGGCAGAAGAAAACCAACTTCGTTCAATTCATCTACAAAATGCAGACTTGAAGCGTGAAGCGCCAATTTCTGGCACTGTTACATTTCTCGATGAGCAAGTGCGTGTTGGAGATGTTGTGAATCGCTCCAATGTGTTGGTTGAAATTGCCTCATTTGAGAAAATGGAAGTGCGTGCTTTCGTGAGTGAAACAGACAGGCATCGGCTTCAAATTGGTGCGGCTGCGCGTTTCGTGCCGGAAGACTTATTCCGTTCAAGCATCAATGCCTCGATTGTCGAAACTTCTGAAGCGGGCGAGCGCGAGGTCGCTTTGCCGTACTTCCAATCCACCTATGGCGGTGGCATTGCCGTCGAAGAAAGTGAAGACAATTTAGGTCAAATGAAACCAATTGAAGCGGTTTATCAAGTAAGATTTCTTGTTGAAGAAGGCGGTCTTCTTATTACTGATAACGCACTGCGCGGAACCATCCATGTGGTTGCTACGGCTGAGAGTTTTGGCATCAGAGCGTTTCGACAAATTGCCAAGGTTTTCCTGCGTGAACTTGGTTTATAACCATTAAGATTCCTCACCAAATATACTGCATTGCAACATTTAGTGTCTGCTTTGACACATTTGCGCCAAAATTGGAGCAGAGAAGCCGAATTTCTTGAAGAGCAAAAAGCTCATGCAAAACAAATAATAACAACAATCATTCGGACACACCCCATGAGAAGAATATTAAAAGTTACCGCGTTTGCGGCCGCTTGGGTTGCTGTGATTAATACGCAATCACCAGTTCAAGCATTCACCAGTATTGCTGAACCAGTGACTACACCATCTTTCAAGATCGATAAGTCGGAAAAAAGTTCAAAAGCCCAAGGTGCAAAAGCACGGAAGAAGAGCCGGAAACCGTCTTCCAAGACCGCAAAGAAGAAAACATCAGGGAAAACATTGAAGCGATACGTTGCTTACCGTGCAGCGCATAACCGCGTGAATACGTCTTGTTTTCCAACCCGATTACGCAATGTTTTAAATAAAGTTCGGGCGCGCTATGGCACGACAGCGATCGTTAGCTCAGGCTTTCGGAGCAAAAGGCACAATCGCCGTGTAGGTGGTGCAAGACGCTCTATGCATGTGCAGTGTAAGGCCGCTGATATACGTGTTCCAGGCGTCAATAAGTACAAATTGGCACGCTTCTTAAAGACCATTCCATCTGTGGGTGGTGTCGGCACATATGGCTGTAATGGTTCGGTCCATGTCGATGTTGGTCCTAAGCGTCAATGGCATTGGCGTTGCCGCCGTAGAAGCTAATCTTCTGTTTGCAATATACAAACTGAGATTTTGAAACTTGAAGTTGTAGAGAGACTAGGTTAGAGAGGGTAACTGGTTCAAAGCTGAATCAGTTGGTTAATTGGAATCGGGCTCTCCTTGCGATGACGCTTTCAACGTTTATACCGCGCAGTTATTGGTGTGCATTAGTGTGTTTTGCGACCATAACAACTGGTTGTGCCGTCAGGGAAGAAGCTGGCTTTGGTGCCGCTGCACCTGAACCAATTAAGCCTACGATTGAAGCATCATCTTTCCCTAACCCAACGGGCATTACGGCTGATGTCTCTCAAGAGGTTTTGGCCGCGCGCACGGCTGGCATCCCTTATCCCGTGCCAAATGCAACATTTCTTGCGAATGAAAAGTCGACGTATTTAAAAATTAAAACCACTTTAGACGCAAAAGCTGTCGAAAATCAGCAGTTGGCTGCGACTAAAGGAGGCGCCAGCGCTTCTAAAGCGACAGCTAGCGCATCAGAAACGGCGGTCGTTGAAAATAGCGCAGCGCATGCGGCAGCGCAAAACCTTGCTTTGTCACAACCTTCCGCTAAAACCACGAAATTAAACCAAAATTCTAAAGCAGCGTCTTTGCCCGGTGTGAAACTCAAAACGGGACTTGAAGGGACGCTTGAAGAAAAAGCGCCTAAAACTGTGGCCAGTGTCGCGCCTACAAAAGCGATCTTACCAACGCTTACTTCCTATGCCTCCTACTCTCTCGCAAATGATCGTGTGAATACGAAGTGTTTTCCTGGTCGGCTGCGGAAAATCTTAGGGCAGGTCCATAATCGTTTTGGCAAAAAACCTGAGGTGAGTTCGGGCTATCGCAACGCCGCCTATAACCGACGCATTGGCGGTTCTCGAGGCTCATATCACACCAAATGTCAGGCAGCTGATATTAAAGTGCGTGGCGTTGATAAATACGTGCTCGCCAAATATGTCCGCTCATTGCCAGATCGCGGTGGTGTCGGCGTTTATGGCTGTAAGGGCGTTGTTCACGTGGACGTAGGTCCGCGCCGTAATTGGCATCACCCTTGCCGCAAGCGTCGTCGGAGCTAATTAAGTAAGGGTGCCCGAACCAATAAGTCCGGACACCAAATGCTTAGCTTATTTCTTTGCAAAACAATAAAGCAGGCCAGCACCACCAGTTTTGGGTAGATCTGCTTGGCCACAACCAGCTGTGCCGTGGGAAGAATTCCACGAGACCATATTGCGAGACACATTCAAGCCAACTCGGTCATGGTGACCAACAATGGCAGAGCCTGCACCATTTTTGGTCCAGTTGCCGCATGTTGTATCGCCACCAGCTGTCGAGAAATAACCAGCTGAATCTGACCCTGTCAAAATATCATGTTGGTTTGGCTTGCTGCCGCGACCGTTGATTGGTTTGCCGTTTTCATCAAGCGCGGTTTTGCCGCCAATGTTGGCTTTGTCGCTGTGCAATTCATCGACGTTGTTAGCAATCAGCTCACCAACGGCATTGTGCCAAGGGCCAGAACCGATACGGTCACGAGCACTGATGCCATTTGTAACAACTGGCTTGCCGCTGCTGCGGTCAATAATCATTTGAGCACTCAAATAAGCGGCCCATTCTTTGACTGAACCTGCTTTGCTTGCAAGTGCTGCACAATGGTTGTCTGCCCCCTCAAGACCACCAAAGTTAGCGCCATCACCGCCACCAGTGCTGGTGATGAAGAATGACATTTTCTCAGCATCCGCAGATTGCCCATTAGCAGCGATAACTCCGCCACAAACAGACAACGCGAACGCTGCAAGGAAAGTTGTATTTTTAATGATGCGCGTCATTATTTTCTCTTTCATTTTTGAATGGATAATCGGGAAATGTTAGTTAAACGACTATCTCATGTCTATCTTGTGTAACTCACGTTGTTGAGAAGACGGACGTGAGGTGCTTGAGGGGAGCCTTCACCAAAGCGTTTATCGACCAAACTTGCCAAGCGCGCTTTCTAGCGCCTAGGCTGGGTGAATATAATGAAATTCATTTGGGAGGATGAGATGCTTGAGAACGATGCAAATAACGAGGTCGAACAAGTCCTTGCGAAATTAAATGAAGCCATGATTGCGGGGGATGCTGCTACCGCTGCTGATTTATTTACTGATGATAGTTATTGGCGCGATTTGGTTTCATTCACATGGAATATCAAGACGATGGAGGGCAGGGCAGCAATCGCTGATATGCTGTCTAAACAGCTCGCTTCCGTTAAACCCTCTAATTGGCACATTGCTGAGGGAGAGGCTGCTGCTGAAGATGGTGGTATCATAACAGCGTGGATTGGTTTTGAGACTGGCGTATCGCGCGGTTATGGGTTGATCCGCCTGCGCGACGGCCTGATTTGGACATTGCTCACGTCAATGGTGGAACTTAAAGGCCATGAAGAACCAATGGGCATGGAACGTCCATTAGGCGCGAAACATGGGGCTGGAAAAGGCCGCCTGACTTGGAAAGAAGAACGAGAGAAAGAAGCAGCCGATCTTGGCTATTCTGCTCAGCCCTACACCGTCATTATTGGTGGAGGGCAAGGCGGCATTGCCTTAGGCGCGCGGTTGCGTCAACTCGGCGTGCCAACCATCATCATCGAGAAAAACGACCGCCCCGGCGACAGTTGGCGCAACCGTTATAAATCACTCTGCTTGCATGATCCTGTTTGGTACGATCATCTGCCTTATCTTCCATTCCCGCCGAATTGGCCGGTCTTTGCGCCAAAAGACAAGATCGGCGATTGGCTGGAAATGTATACCAAAATCATGGAGTTGAACTACTGGACGCGCTCCACGTGCCAAAACGCAAGCTTTGATGAAGCGGCCAAGGAGTGGACCGTTACTGTGGACCGCGATGGCGAAACGGTAACGCTCAAGCCAAAGCAATTGATCTTCGCCACGGGCATGTCCGCCAAACCGAACATGCCAGATTTCCCCGGCATGGATAGTTTCAAAGGCGAGCAACAACACTCCTCCAAGCACCCTGGACCTGACGCCTATAAGGGTAAAAAGGTGGTTGTGATTGGCTCCAATAACTCTGCCCACGATATTTGCGCCGCCCTTTGGGAAAACGACGTTGATGTCACCATGGTTCAACGCTCAAGCACGCATATCGTCCGCTCTGAACCATTGATGGAGATCGGGCTAGGAGACCTTTATTCTGAGCGTGCTGTCGCGAGCGGTATGACCACCAATAAAGCCGACATGATCTTCGCCTCTCTGCCTTATGCAATCCTGCATGAATTCCAAATTCCTGTGTATGACAAGATCAAAGAGGTCGATGCTGACTTTTATGCAGGCCTAGAAAAAGCAGGGTTTGACCTTGATTGGGGTGCGGATGGTTCGGGGCTGTTCATGAAATACCTACGTCGTGGTTCAGGCTATTATATTGACGTGGGTGCAAGCCAGCTGATTATCGATGGTAAGATTAAACTCGCCAATGGGCAGGTCACAGAAGTCGTCTCAGACGGTGTTGTCCTTGCTGATGGAACCAAACTTGAGGCTGATCTTATTGTCTACGCCACGGGCTATGGTTCGATGAATGGTTGGGTGGCTGATCTTGTCGATCAACCCACAGCAGATAAGGTTGGTAAAGTGTGGGGGCTTGGCTCTGACACGCCCAAAGACCCGGGGCCATGGGAAGGGGAGCAACGCAATATGTGGAAGCCGACCCAACAAGACGCCCTGTGGTTTCATGGCGGCAACCTTCACCAATCACGCCATTATTCGCAATTTCTATCCTTGCAAATTAAAGCGCGGATGGAAGGCTTGCCTGTGTCTGTTTACGGCTTACAAGAGAGTCATCATAAGTCGTAAATGGCCTTTGTTTGAAAGGCTGATTTGGGGGCATGGTTCATCCATTCCCCCATCTTATTCTCACAAATAAGCCTCAAGCGGTTTCTGTTCATAACCTTTGCGGGCATTGAGGTCTGTAACCAGTTTTTCCGCCGCTTCTGAAATCACCGTACCAGGCGGGAAGATGGCGTCAGCGCCAAGCGCCATGAGCTCATCATAATCTTGCGGCGGGATCACGCCACCGCAGACGATCATGATGTGGTCGAGGCCTCGTTCTGATAGCGCTTTCTTCAGGGCTGGCACAAGGGTCAAATGACCTGCCGCGAGTGACGAGACGCCAACAATATCGACACCTGTTGTCTTCGCTTGATCCGCCACTTCTTCAGGCGTTGCAAACAGGTCGCCGATCTCAACATCAAAGCCAATATCGATGAAGGCTGAGGCGATAACTTTTTGCCCGCGGTCGTGTCCGTCTTGGCCCATTTTTGCGACCAAAATACGCGGCTTATTGCCGTCGTTATCTTTAAACACATCAACCATGCTGGCGACTTTATCAAGCTGCTCTGGCGAAAGTGCCGCGTTGCGGTAGACGCCTGAAATTGCTTTGGTCACGGCTTTATGGCGGGTGAAAGCGCTTTCCATGGCATCCGACATTTCGCCAACGGATGCATGGGCGCGGGCTGCTTTTATGCAAAGATCGAGAAGGTTTGCATCTCCTGCGGCGCCATTTGAGAGCGCTTTAAGGGCTGTTTGACACGCTGCCTCATCGCGCTCAGCACGGAGCTTTTCAAGCTTGGCAATTTGTCCTGCACGCACCTCAGCATTATCAACTTTCAACACATCAATCGGCTTCTCGTCGTCGGTCAGATATTTGTTCACGCCAACGATAGTCTGCGCGCCTGTATCAATACGCGCTTGTGTGCGGGCAGCAGCCTCTTCAATGCGTTGTTTTGGAATGCCTGCCTCAATCGCCTTTGCCATGCCGCCGAGAGCGTCAATTTCTTCGATATGAGCGAGTGCTTTTTCAGCCAGATCATGGGTCAGTTTTTCAACGAAGCTAGAGCCGCCCCATGGGTCGATAATCCGTGTGGTGCCGCTTTCTTTTTGTAAGAAAATTTGCGTGTTGCGCGCGATGCGGGCGGAGAAATCTGTCGGTAGAGCCAGCGCTTCATCAAGCGAATTTGTGTGCAAGGATTGCGTGCCACCTTGGGTCGCAGCCATGGCTTCAACGGCGGTGCGGGTTACATTGTTAAACACGTCTTGTGCGGTAAGCGACCAGCCTGATGTTTGGCAATGCGTACGCAGCGAAATCGAGCGCGCATCATTAGGGCTGAACCGTTCAGAGACAAGCTTTGCCCATAACAATCGGCCAGCCCGCATTTTCGCAACTTCCATAAAGAAGTTCATGCCTACCGCCCAAAAGAACGAAAGGCGTGGCGCGAATTTATCGACATCGAGGCCAGCCTCAACACCCGTTTTGATGTAATCAATACCATCAGCCAGCGTATAGGCAAGCTCAAGATCAGCCGTCGCACCCGCTTCTTGCATGTGATAGCCAGAGATCGAAATCGAATTAAATTTCGGCATGTTCTCAGACGTATAAGCAAAGATATCGGAGATAATCCGCATGGAAGGCGTCGGCGGGTAGATATAGGTATTGCGAACCATGAACTCTTTGAGGATGTCATTTTGAATGGTGCCAGAGAGTTTCGCCTGATCAACGCCTTGTTCTTCACCTGCCACGATAAAGAGTGCGAGAACGGGCAGGACCGCACCGTTCATGGTCATGGAAACGGACATTTCATCCAGCGGAATACCATCAAAGAGCTGGCGCATATCAAGGATTGAATCAATCGCAACGCCTGCCATGCCCACATCGCCAGCAACTCGAGGGTGGTCGCTGTCATAGCCACGGTGGGTGGCAAGATCAAAGGCGACGGAAAGGCCTTTTTGGCCCGCGGCTAGATTGCGCCGATAAAACGCGTTTGAATCAGCCGCTGTCGAAAAACCCGCATATTGGCGAATTGTCCAAGGACGCTGCACATACATGGTTGGGTAGGGGCCGCGAATATAAGGGGCGATGCCAGATTTCGTATCGAGGAAGTTGAGACCTGCAAGATCGCGATTATCATAAGACGTATCAACCGCAATGCCTTCAGGCGTTGTCCAAGCATCGCCTTTTTCTGTCTTAGTGCTTTCAGTCGCAAAATCTATTTTCGTAAAATCAGGGATCATGATGCGTCTCCCAATAGGTCTTCATCGCGGATGGTTGGCAGCGGCTCGATGGTCAGCGCTCCCTTTGTGATTACGAGTGTTGGCCGCTTTTCAATATTCAAAACGCCCGCGTCGTTAGCGCCATCATGTTGATGGAGATTGATGCCAAGAATGGGCTTCGTGCCGTTTTGAATGGCGTTGCGTCTTGCAACATTTGCTTGGGCAATCCAGCCATGAATAAGGCCACCTGTGAGCGCCTGATCAATGCCGCCAGTTGCTTCAATTTTCTGGAAGAGTGTCCAAGCTTCTTTCGCCAGTTCAGTGGTGAGCGCTTCAAACGCGCCGCTGCCACTTGCTGGGTCGCTGACACGATAGAGATTACTCTCTTCCAAAAAGATCGACTGAACATTGCGCGCCATGCGGCGGGCGAAGCTGTTGGGTAGGCCGAGTGCATTGGTGAAGGGGGCAACGGTAACGCTATCAGCACCACCGACACCAGCCGCAAACGCAGCGCTCGCAATGCGTAGCATGTTGGTGTTTGGGTCGGCGGTGGCCAACATTCTAAAGCTTGTTTCTGCGTGGATGTTAGCAGGCGTCGCGGTCAGTCCGCTTGCTTGTTGCACGCGGTTCCATAACAGGCGAAGAGCGCGGAATTTTGCAATCGTCATGAACTGATCGCTATCAGCTGAAAGCGTGAAGCCAATCGCGTCCGCTGCCAATCGCGTGTTGCCATCTTTCGCGTCTAGGGTGCGGAAGAAGGCGAGGGCATTGGCTAAAACGATCGCAAGTTCTTGCGCTTCAGTCGCGCCCGCATCATGGAAGATGCGGCCATCGGCTTCAAAGAACGGACCTTTAAATCCGTCATCAAGACGGTTTTGCCATTGTTCGCGCATGTGCTGTTGAATGTCTGCAAAAGGCCAGCGCATGGTGCCACATGAAGCGACTGCGCCAATGGCATCAAGACCGAATCGCACGTTGAGTTTTGAGATGTCGTAGTCAGCGCGTTTCGCGTAATCTGAAAACAATTCTTGCGTCTTCTTACCGCGCGGGCCGGGTTCTATGTGCAGCTTGATGGCGTTAAGGTCGATGTTTTCGAGTGCAATATCAAACGTGTCAGCTTCCGCCACCAAACCAAACCCACGAGCAGAATGTGCATCGGCAAACACCATAGCAATGCCCGTTGCACCATTCATCAAATCATCAAGCGCTTGTTTGTTCGCTTCAAGGGGGTCGGTGTGATCCATTTTTTGCACAACAGCCCACGGCGTTGCAGGGGCAGCACGGCTGATAGGCGTTGCATTATCGTGGCGCTCATAAAGCGGATTGATTGTGAGGCCGTCAGCTGTTTTGGAAAGCAAGGTTTCGTCAAAGTCAGCACCCTTCAGCGCCTTCTCAGCTGCGTGCCGCCAGTTTTCCATACTGGGGTCAGGAAACTTGATGTTGTCAGGTATCGACATTTCGATCCGGCCTTCAATTATTCTGTTATGTTGTTATACTGTTAGCAGAAATTTTCATTCAGCTGTTAATTTTCAAATGCGAGATAGTTTCGCATAAATGCAAGGTAGGTATCGTGGATATTTTCGTGATTTTTAGGGAAATTCTAATTTTTGCAGTAATTTTGTGTGTTTCTGCTGTCGGGGTATTTTGGTGGCAACGCAAACAAAAGTATCGTTATGATGAGAAGAAGTTACCTAAAAAAATGACCCATTGGGAGCCAGATGCTGATCCCGATAAAGTTCACAAGCTCAATGAACAAAATAAAAATCTTAACAGCGGTCGCGAATGGCGTTAGGGACTCATATAAGACAAAGAATGATCATTCATGACTAATCAAATCCCCGCCCATCTCATCGAAAAACTAATCAGCTTCGACACAGTGTCGCGCAATTCCAATATGGCGCTGCTGGACTTCGTGCGTGATTATTTGAGTAAGCTCGGCGTTGAGGCGAAGCTTGTGCCGAATGAAGATGGCTCCAAAGCCAATCTTTACGCGACCATCGGCCCGAATGAATCGGGTGGGGTGGTGTTATCTGGTCATACGGATGTTGTGCCTGTTGATGGGCAAGATTGGACGACAGACCCCTTTTCACTGGTTGAAAAGAACGGCAAATATTTCGGGCGCGGTGTTGCAGATATGAAAACCTATTGCGCGTTGGCGATGGGTATTTTGCCAGAATTTTTAGCCAGTAAGCCGAGCAAGCCAATTCATTTAGCGTTTTCTTATGATGAGGAAATCGGCTGCATTGGTGCGCCTTCCATGATTAAGAAAATGTCGGATGAAGTGCCGTCGCCTATGGCCGTCATTGTGGGTGAGCCGACCGATATGCAGGTGGTGACGGGGCATAAAAGCATCCTCGGGGTGAATACCCATGTGGTCGGTCATTCAGTGCATTCTTGCCAATGGAATCGTGGCGTGAGCGCCGTTATGACAGCGGCGCGGCTCATCAATTGGCTTGAAGAAACCATGCTAGAAAACCGCCGTCGTGCTGACCCAAAATCACCGTTTGATCCGCCATTTTCCACCTTGCATTGTGGGTTGGTTGAAGGCGGAACGGCGAGCAACATCGTGGCAAAAGATTGCGTCTTCTCAACAGACATCCGCACCATTGCGGGCGAAGATCCTTTGCAGTTTTATCAAAGCTTTGAAGCCTATATTCGCGATGAAATTGAGCCTGTAATGCAGGGCATTGCACCGGATGCAAAAGTGGTATTATCCCGCCGTGATGTGGTGCCCGGACTTGTGCCTGAAAACAATGGCGGTGCGGAGCGGATTGCGCGGCAAATTACCGGAGATAACGGCACCCACGCGGTCTCTTATGCAACGGAAGCAGGGCAGTTCCAAGCGGCTGGTTTTTCAGCCGTTATCTGCGGCCCAGGCTCGATTGATCAAGCCCATCAACCTGATGAATTTATAACGTTGGATCAAGTCTCCAAAGGCTGGGATTTTATGCAGGGTGTTGCAAAGGCTCTCCAATAATCATCCGTTTTTTGGAAAAATATGCCTCTTTTTGCGCGAAAACGGCATTTGAGAGATGATTTTTCCTATGTTTCGCCTGTGTTTGAAACACCAATCTTGGTAATTTTGGGCCCAAAATCTTATCTTCCGTCGTGAATGAAACCGCCAAGCGGTCTCAACCTCATGTGAAAGGTGTCGATTATGAAAGCAATTACAGCAAACGAACTTCATGTTGGTAACGTCCTTTTCTTGTCCGAAAATGGCAAGTGGAGTGGCGAGTTTTCAAAAGCTGCGATCTTTGACGCTGAGGGTTTTGGCGCTGCTTTGCAGGCGGCTCAACAAGATGAAGTAAACGGCCTTGTGATCGGTGTTTATGAAATTGATGTTGAGGAAACTGCTGAAGGTTTGCGTCCTTCCAAATTCCGCGAACGTATTCGCGCTGAAGGTCCAACTATTGCTTATGGCGAAGAAATGAAACTTGAAGGTTTTTACGCAGCCTAATTGGCGCGATGACTTTGCAAGATTTGAAAGGTTTTTGAATGTATCGTTACGATGAATTTGACGCGAAATTTGTATCTGAGCGTGTGGAGCAATTCCGCAATCAGGTGGAGCGTCGCGTTTCTGGTGAATTGACAGAAGATGAGTTTAAGCCGCTTCGTTTGATGAATGGCGTTTATCTTCAACTGCACGCTTATATGCTGCGGGTTGCCATTCCTTATGGCACGTTGAACAGCAGCCAGATGCGGATGTTGGCTCATATCGCTCGTAAATATGACCGTGGTTATGGTCACTTCACGACGCGCCAAAACCTTCAATATAACTGGCCAAAGCTTGAAGATATTCCAGCTATTTTGGAAGACCTTGCAAGCGTTGAAATGCATGCAATCCAGACTTCAGGGAATTGTATTCGTAATGTGAGCTCAGACCATTTCGCTGGTGCGGCGAGGGATGAAGCTGCAGACCCGCGCGTTTACGCTGAAATCTTGCGTCAGTGGTCAACCATCCACCCTGAATTTACCTTTTTGCCACGCAAATTTAAGATCGCTGTTATTGCATCTGAAGAAGACAGAGCGGCAATGCGGGCGCACGATATTGGGCTTCAAGTTAAAAAGGATGACGCTGGCAAGATTGGTTTTGCAGTCTACGTTGGCGGTGGTCTTGGGCGTACGCCAATGGTTGGCAAGCTCGTCAATGAGTTTGTTCTTGAAAACGATATCATCGCCTATTGCGAAGCAATCTTGCGTGTCTACAACATGTATGGCCGTCGCGATAATAAGTATAAAGCCCGCATCAAAATTCTTGTCCATGAGACAGGACTTGATGAGTTGAAGGCTGACATTGATGCGGAATTTGATCGCATTAAAGACACAGTGTTACGTCTCCCAGATGAGAGCATTCGTGCGATTGAGGAATATTTCCAAGATCCTGCATTTGAAGAGCTGCCATCAACAAGCAAAGCTTTCGAAGACCGCGTTGCAAGCGACCGTTCTTTTGCAATTTTTGCTGAGCGTAATCTTCATATCCATAAGAAACACGGCTACACGAGCGTTACAATTTCAGTGAAGCCCGTTGGAGCGCCTCCAGGTGATGCGACAGATGAGCAAATGGAAGCAATGGCTGACATTGCTGAGCAGTATAGTTTTGACGAGTTGCGTGTAAGCCACGAGCAAAACGTTATCCTCCCGCATGTGAAGCTTGATGATTTGCCTGCTGTTTATGATGCGCTGGTTAAAGCGAAATTGCATTCAGCGAATGCGGGCCTGATCACAGATATGATTGTTTGCCCAGGTCTTGATTATTGTGCTCTTGCTACTGCGCGTTCTATCCCTGTTGCACAGCGCTTAAGCGAGCGTTTTGCGGACATTGAACGTCAAAAAAATATTGGTGATTTGAAGCTCAAAATCTCAGGTTGCATTAATGCCTGTGGTCACCACCATGTGGGGCACATTGGAATTTTGGGTGTGGATCGTAAGGGTGAAGAACTCTACCAAATCACGCTTGGTGGCTCAGGTGATGAGAATACATCAATCGGAAAAATAACGGGTCGCGGCTTCACATCAGATGAGATTGTGGATGCGGTTCAAACAGTCGTCGATACCTATCTGGATATCCGCGAACAAGAAGACGAAACATTCATTCAGGCCTATCGCCGTCTCGGTGATGCGCCCTTTAAGCAAGCGCTTTACGGCTAAGTTGAATAAAGGAACAAGATTATGACAAATCAAGTTTGGACAAACGGTCGCTTTGAAGCAAATAGCTGGGCTGAGTTTGATGGCGAAAACAAGCTGTCAGGTGATGTCATCATTAGTCTCGAAGATTGGCAAAGTGGCTCATGGGCAGATCATGAAGGTCGTCTTGCTCTGAGTGTCGCAGCAAGTGACGATATTGATGTGGTTGCAAGCGTGCTTGAGTATTTCGATATGGTTGTTGTGAACTTCCCAGCCTTTGCAAATGGTACAGCCTTTTCGATCGCACGTTTGATCCGTGAAAAATTTGGCTTTGAACGCGAAATTCGTGCGCGCGGTGCCTACATCATTGATCAAATGCCAATGTTAGAACGCTGTGGTGTAACTTCTTTTGAGGTGTCGTCAAATGCCGTTAAAACCGGTCTTGATCGTGGCCTGTGGCCAGATATGCCGCGCTACTATCAGCATGCATTAGATGCAAATCGCATTGCAAGCGTTGACACTAAACGTCCTTGGCTTTCAGTTGTTAAAGCAGAAGCTGGCTCACAGCAGCGCTCGGCCGCTTAATTTTATTGATTTTGATAATGGGTAAATTGCGCCGCACCTAGAGGCGGCGCTGATCCTGCTACTTAGATAGGCTGTAACTTGTAATCTTGTTTTGATCTTTGTCGAGCATGATTACGGATGTGATGCCAGTCCAATAAATTTGGGAAAGTTCACCGTTAGATATCAATTGTTCCAGAGCTTGTCGCGCTTCACTAAGCGATCCCGCCAAGGGGCCACCACCGATCACGGCGGCGTCTTTCAAGACTTGATATACAAATTTAGAATTGCGTGACATTGATCTGTTCGCTGACGCTGCTTTAAAAGCAGGCACACTATTAACGCCAATAGGTTTCAAGACAGGTGTGTAGTGATACATACGAAATGCCAGATTTGCCGAAGGGCGCTCAATTTAACTTAAGGTATTACCCTAGGTAATAGGCATATTTTCGCGAGCAAAGCCAATCACAATAAGAATGTATGTAATGCACATATAAACTTATGTATTAGATGGTCGTAATCTGGTGCTTACGATGACGCCCAGTAAGATGCAAATTGTGAGGGTATAGACGGAAATCACCATATTTTGCGAGTAATGCTCAAGCGTCCATGCTGAGATAATGGGCCCCAAAATGCCTCCCAATGTGTAGGAGAATGCTATTGCGGCCATAGCAGCAGCGCTTTTCTTTGCAGAAATTTGAGCACCTGCTTGTAACACAGCAAGTGTATTAAACGCCCCAACTGCGCCGCCCATTATGAACAATACAGCAATCACAACCGTGAACGAAGAACCATATATAACAGTGAGGCCAAGTGAGGCGAGGGCTGTGATGGAGACAATAAGTTGGGCGAGGCGGTATCCGATTTTGTCAGCAAGCAGCCCAAGAGGTAGTTGGAGCAATGTTCCGCCTAAACCAAAAGAGGCGACAAATAACGCGCTTTCCGTAAGTGGAAACCCATTTTCTTCAAAGTAAAATGGGAAGAAGGCAATGGCAGCTGTTTCGATGAAGCCGCCTGTTAACGCTGCAACAAGGGCAATTTGAATCAAAAAGAAATCAGCGCGAAGTAATGGAGTATCTTCTGTTTCGTCTACGACTTCGTTTTTTCCAATTAAGAAAAAGAGCATCGTAGAGATCGTGGCAATGAGTAGGGCTGCGATTAAAACTTGATTTAAGCTAAGCCAGGCAAACATGAGAGGCCCAACCGCTATGGCAAATCCCATAAGTGCTTCATGGATGCCGATCATGCGGCCCATTTTATTCTTTGGACTAAGGCGCACAACTAAAACATCGCAAGAAACCCAGCGTTGAATCAAACCTGCACCAATAAAAGGCGCTGATAGCATAATTAAAACCAGATGATTTGTCGTAATAAGAAGTAATCCAATCACCGTTACAGCACCGGAAATTCGATTAAATTGTTCAAGGGAAATTTTAGACATAAATCGAGGGATAAATGGCGCAATAATTAGTACTGCAAGCCATTGACTACCAACAACCCAACCAATTGTAGGTAGAGAAACGCCTAAGTCACTTAATTTTTGAGCCAAGAAAAGTGGAAAAATGCCGACCTGAACGATTTGAGCAAGGAAAGACCCATATAAAACAAGGAAAAGGCGGTGGTTTCTTAGCATTTATTGTAAATCGCGTTGTTTAATTTTCATTTAAATGCATTCTCCATACATATATATGGGGGGCACTATGCAGTCTTTAGCTTACAAGCCGATTGACGGTGATTTGGAATTTGCCAAACCGCCTAGTCAATTGCTCACGAACGATGAGGCAACGAACCAAATAATCGCCTGGATGAAACGGGATTTACCCTGTGTGGCAGGTCGTCGTGAAACCATGCGTGGCCGGTATATGGTGCAAACCGCTGATATTGATACAGTACCAAATGTTTTCGAAGAATTTAAACAGAAATTGCACCGTCGCGAAGCCGTCGCTTGTCTTTATATTTTTAATTCACAACAATATGCCGACCCTAAGGTGACCGTTAGCGAGGTTTTTCATTTCCTTGCGCGCCAAATGCAGAAAATTTCGAGCGTGCCGCCGTGTGCTCTTGCAAATGGGGAAGCCTTGACGTCCACAATCAGGTTGCATTGTCCTATAACTGGTGTGTTGACTGATTTTGATGACTTTGAGTGCATTGCTTTTTGTCCGCAATCCAATAATCCAAACGACCCGCTTTATGACCCATTGCTCGCAATGCCACTGCCAGCCGTCAATATGTCGTCTGATATGTATGCGTTTTCTACTTTCGTGGCAGATATGATTGAGCTTCGCCATGGCGTTGCGGTTAAAGATCTAACTAACGACCGCGACGAACTTGAAGCAGCTCTTATGGGCTGTGTCGCTCAATGGCAGCGTGTCGCAGCAAAAACTATCCAGAATTATGAAGCCATCACAGATACCTCAATATGCCCAATCCATTTAAATGCTGACCAAAGTCAATGGGTTGCAGGCCATAAGGATCCAGCTTTCGCGGAACAGATTAAAGAGGTTCACACGCATGAACTGCCTGTTTTATATGGACGGCGTATTGTGGATAAATGGCTGGAATACTTTTTTGATGATCGAGAATATTCTGCAACGGGCCTAGCGCGGGACGGAATTTCGGTCGTTTGCGAAGCCTAAATCTAGAATATATTAATGGTAATTTTTTTTTGACTTTACATTACGCCTAATTATTTCGTAATTTCCGCAAATGTTAGTATAAAAAATAATTAAGGTGCCTGCTCGTAATGGCTGATCTCAATAATCTTCCTGTCGAAGTTTCAAAAGATGATTTCGTTGGAAATGCCGTCGGAGCGTTTGCTTGTGCCTTATCTGACAAAGTTGACCATGCGTGGACGACTTTAACTGGCCGCGGTGTGACCACTTGTTATGCCATCAATCAGATAGGTTCTGAGCCAGGTTCATCCATCAAAACGCTAACAGGCATGTTGAATATTGAGCATTCTAGTCTCGTTCGTCTATTGGATGTTTTAGAGCGGGATGGCTTGATTGAGCGTCGGTTAGACCCTGAAGATCGTCGGGGCAAGAAAGTTCACTTGTCTTTAGCAGGCGAAGAGCTTTTGACCGAAATGCTGAATGCCCGCCGTCGAATATTGCAACCGATGACAGGTGCGCTTGATGATAGCGAGATGCAGACTTTATTCGATTTACTCGGCAAAATGATGCCTTCAGTGGTGATTGGTGGCGATGATCAACACTTCGTTTGTCGCGTATGCGAATTAGAAATGTGCCCGCAAGAATTCTGTGCGGTTAATGGTTGTCATGAAGAGTGGAAGGATGCTGCAACAGAGCACGGCTTCCGCCGACCAATTGGTTCACGTCGTAGTCCAATCGCATCGCCAGCTATGCAGCCTAATCAGGCTGAAAGACAAAAAGACGTTGCTTAAGCACATAAAGCAGCCAAGCAAATAACCTTAGACATTTAGAACGGTTTAGACTTGCAAAAGCAGGTGCTCGCGTTCCCATGTGCTTACCACGCCCATAAAAGTCTCAAATTCTGACAGTTTGATCGCGCGATAAGTTCCAACAAATTGCTCACCAAATACTTCCTTCAGCGGGTCGCATTGCCCAAAAAGATCGACAGCATCTAGGAGCCAACGCGGTAAGCCTGAATCTTTATCTTCGCCATTATCTTGCAAAGGCGCATCAGGCTGGAGTTGCTCTTTAATGCCTAAATATCCGCAGGCAAGAGAGGCCGCAATTGCAAGATAAGGGTTTGCATCGGATGATGGGATGCGGTTTTCTAACCGTCGTGCTTCCGGTGATGACCTTGGAACGCGCAGGCCAACTGTTCTATTGTCATGCCCCCAACATAAATTGGCAGATACTGGATCTTGGTTTTTCGCAAGCCGCCTGTAGGAATTCACATAGGGCGCTAACATACACATGACATGCGGCAAATATTTTTGATGACCACCAATGAAGTGAGAAAATAAATCAGTCGGTGAACCATCATCTTTAGAAAATGCATTAAAGCCATTTTCAAGTCCCACCAAAGATTGGTGAATATGCATGGCGGAACCGGGTTGTTGGTTCATCGGCTTTGCCATGAAGGTCGCGTACATATCATGCCTATGGGCAGCTTCGCGAATGGTACGCTTGAATAGAAAGGCTTGATCGGCAAGTTCTAACGGGTCGCCATGCCGCAGGTTGATTTCCATCTGTGCCGCACCCTCTTCATGGATAAGGGTGTCAATCTCTAGGCCTTGTGCTTCCGAAAAATCATAAATGTCGTCGATCACCTCATCAAATTCATTGAGCGCTGAGATCGAAAAGGAGCGGCGGCCTACTTCTGCCCGACCAGATCGGCCTACCGGCGGCTCAATGGGATTATCGGCATCAATGTTCGGTTTGACGAAATAAAATTCGAGCTCCGGTGCGACAATCGGTTTGAGGCCAATATCTTCATAAAGCCCAATCACACGGCGCAATACCTCACGCGGAGATGTTTGCAGCGGGGTGCCATCATGATTAGCTGCATCATGAATAAGTTGCGCAGTAGGGTCGGTTTCCCAAGGAACAATGGTCAGTGTTGAATAGTCTGGGATAAGGTGAAAATCGCTATCGATCGGGTCATATTGAAAACCCTCATCATCTTCTGGATATTCGCCAGAGATGGTTTGGGTAAATATCGAACGAGGCATTGCTGATTTCCCAGAGGAGAAAAACTTAGCAACGGGCATCATCTTACCACGAGCAACGCCTGCATGATCTGGAATGATCAGCTCAATATCATCGATGTTTCTTTCACGCAGCCATTCCAGAGCTTCGCTTTCATTGGCAACACCGCGCGCTTGGGCGATTGCTGGTGGCGCTTTGGTATCCATGATAACCTCTAATTTAATAGCTGCTTTGAGTTCTAGGACAGGTGTTTATCATGGCTATGGTGTTTCTACCAGCCACCGCCACCGCCGCCACCACCGCCACCGCCGGAGCTGCCGCCGGAAAACCCTGAGGAAGATGATTTTGGTTTCGGCATGGAAGAAGAAATAGAACTTGCAATGGAATTGCCGATATTGCCAAAGCCATCACTAATATTACCATGCCTGTATCGGCGCGAGCTCCAGTGTGGCTGATAGGTAGAGCCAATGCTGCCAGTGGCTGCACTTGCAAGCCAAGTATCAAAGGCTTGCGACCAAGGTTTTTCAACGTTCAAAGCCACGGCATAAGGTAAGAGTTTTTCAAAAAGCTGTGGCGACATTTCAGGTGCATCGCGTCGGTTCATCCGGTCTTCTTCGGCATATTTTAGGTAGGTGCGCAGCCCTTCAACTTCAGCATTTTTCTTAGCGCCAATTTTTGTTGGCGCGCCCAGAAGAAAATAAAACAGACCGTTCACCGCCGCGATTGTACTGACGACACCTATGAAGATGCTCAGGTCAGAATCTTCGAAAATTGCGACGAATTTGGAGATAAATGATCCGATTAAACCAAATGCTAGCGCAATGATGAATCCTACCTTTATGACCGAAAGCAATTTTGTGGCTAACCCATCATTGCGCTTCAAATTGCGAACGGTTGAAAGGATTGGGCCCATAATTGCAAAGCCGACGATAGTAGTGGGAATAAGAGGCACTAGAAGTGCGATGCCCAAAGAGTTGTATATCATTGTGGCAACCAAGCCAGCGATACTTAGCACGACACCAAGTGCAACCCACAGGCTGTTATGCTTATAATAAACCCCACGATGTTCACTTTCGAGAGCATCTCGAAAAGCTTTTCTGAGGCCTGCGACTGATGTTCCATTTGATTTTGTGAACTTGAACACCTCATTCGCATCCAATTTTTTGTAGATAGCATTCTCCCCAGTTGGGAGCGCCTCAGCAGGTTTTGCATCAGTCTTAATGATGTGGAGTTTTTTTCCGGCATTGTCGATGATAACTAGGCCTTTGATCGCGAGGCTAAGTATTGCAGCAGCCATGGCATCATCATCAAGCCCTTTCTTATCGATGTAATTGACAAGAGCAGGGGACATGCCATCTGGCAAATCCCAACGCGGAACAACCGTGTGACCACTTGGGTCTCGACCAATTCGAAACCACGTCAACAGATAATAAATGGAGATGACGAAAAGGGTCAGGACCGCCACGACAATGTGACCGAAATCACGCATAAACCAGCTGAAATTTTGCTTGCCGGAAGGGGCATCAACTGTACCTTTTACAAGCTTTGCAACAATCGTCAGGCCTTCGTATCTCGCAAGCTTGGTGGTGGCTGAAAAATTGGCTGAGCGTTGGTCTGCACTGACACGGGCATCGGCATTTTGATCCGTTGAACCAGCGGGGCCAGTGAAGAAATTAACATCGGTGATCAGCCCACCTTCAACCACGCGAACACTGGCACTTGCCGTGTCAATCGGGAAATCCCATCCATTCCCCGTCACATTCCAGTAAAGCTCATCGTGCTCATTGAAAAAGCGAATTTGTCTGTCGGTCCAATATTTAATTTCGTAGGTATGTGCACCTGGTTTTAAGTAATAATCCTCCTTGCCAATATAGGTTCTTACCCAAGAAGGTGACCATTTATGATGATAAGAATCCGGCTCACCATCGCGGATAATTGAGAGAATTTTAAAACCGACCTTCTGGGTTGCCCCCTTGTCATCAATAAAGGTCCGTGGAAAATCTCTGAAGATGCCGCGCTTGATTTTTTGTTGCTTAGCAATAACCGAAATCGTCTCCGTTACAATCAAATCACCATTTTGCTGCACCTCAATGTCAGCATGAAAATTGGTAATGACCTCGCCCTGCGAAGACTGCGCATGGCTGTTTGCGCTGAGCCCTAAGCTCAAGCCAAACAGCATCAAAAAGCAAAGTGCTAAAAAGCCGCTCTGCTTGCACAGGCGCTTGTCATAAATCCGCATCATTTTTTACCTTCTTAAGAGTGCAAGAGATGCACCCCAGTCCGCCCCAGTCCGCCTAAGAACCGAAATCAACTTTTGGTACAGCACGTTCTGCTGCGTTTTCAATTTCGAAGTAATCCGCCTGCGCAAATTTGAATTGACCAGCAACCAGATTGGAAGGGAAGCTTTCCACCTTCGTGTTTAAATCCCGCGCGGTGCCATTGTAATAGCGGCGCGACATTTGAATTTCATCTTCGATCTCTTCAAGCGAGTTTTGAAGGTCGCGAAAACCTTCATTCGCTTTAAGGTCAGGGTATGCTTCTGCAACTGCCATCAATTTGCCTAGCGCCATGCCCAGCATTCCTTCTGCAGCCGAGCGACCTGCAACATCATCACCGTGGACATTTCCAGCTGCCGTGCGCATTTTTGTGACTTCTGCAAGCGTGTCAGATTCGTGGCTTGCATAGCCTTTGACGGTTTCAATCAAATTTGGAATGAGATTGGAGCGTCGCTTGAGCTGCACATCAATGCCGCTCCATGCTTCACGAACCATTTGACGGGCTTTGACCAAGCCATTGTAAATCGTAATCACATAGAAAATGATCGCGATGATCACGCCAATAATAATATATTCCATAAAAAACCCCTGAATCTCAAAACCTTATAAAAGCTTCAATATGGCTCATATCTTAGTGCGAAAAGGGACAAAGACAAGGCAAGGCGGCGGCGTTTGCAAATTTCTTGTCTGTTATCAATTGACTTTAGTGGTCACTGAGCAATAAATAATTCTGACTTGGTTACTCAACTATTAGGTCGGCATCGCCGAAAAACGTGCCGAAAAACGTATTGTCCAGTAAGACATCTCCGCTCCAGCCTTCCGCGCAAAACGCTGCCATTTTGAAAGGTACTAACCCTGCAAAAATGCGTAGCCTAGATTTGCGGTTGCGTGTGCTGATGGGGTTCTTGTTTCTGCTGGTTTCCGTGCCCTTTATTGCGCTCTTTTTCATGGCTGCTGGTGCGTTTGATGCATCTCTTTGGGCGCACCTTCTCAAGACGATCTTATTTTCAACCATTGGCACAACGCTTTATCTGCTTTTAGGTGTCGGGATTTTGGTGACTTTGATCGGTGTTTCTACCGCTTGGTTGGTCACGATGTGTGATTTTCCGGGGCGGCGTATTTTTGCTGTGCTGTTGCTGTTGCCACTTGCTTTGCCAACTTATGTCTCTGCTTTTGCTTATATTGAGTTTTTGGGTTTTACAGGCCCGTTGCAAACATTCATACGCGACCTGTTTGGCTATACATCGGTGAAGCAATATTGGTTCCCAGACTATCGCACCACCAATGGTGCGATCGTCATTATGTCGTTGGTACTATACCCTTATGTCTATCTCACAAGCCGCGCCTCGTTTGCCATGCAAACCGCCAGCACGTTTGATGCTTGCCGCACCCTTGGTGCAAGGCCTTGGCGATTGTTCAAAGAGATCGGTTTGCCGATGGCAAGGCCAGGGATCATTATTGGTGTCGCACTTGCACTTATGGAAGCTGCCAATGACATTGGAGCCGTAGAATTCTTCGGTGTGCGGACCCTTACAACCACCATTTATGATGTTTGGCTGAACCGTTCGAGCCTTTCAACAGCAGCGCAAATTGCTCTTTTCTTCTTGGCAATCATCACGTTCCTGCTCTGGATAGAACGCCGCGCCAGACGGGAGCAACGGCTCTATTCGCCAACTGGAAAAATGATCGGCTTTCAACCCTTTAAACTCAAGGGACGAAAAGTAGTATTTGCGATTGCTGCTTGTGGCGTGCCTGTTCTTTTAGGGTTTATCGTACCTGTGATTGTACTTGCAGAAAGTGCCATTGCGTATGGTTTTGATGGTGGGCTTGTTGAGTTGATTAAGCCCGCTAGAACTTCGGTCTTTTTGTCGTTAGCTGCGATGTTTGTAACCGTTGGTGCAGGTTTTCTGTTTGCCTATGCATCCAGCCTGCGCTTATCAGGTGTTTGGGAATTCTTGGTGCGGCTTACCACGCTTGGTTATGCCGTGCCCGGTGTCATTTTAGCCATTGGCGTGCTGGTGCCACTTGCCGCCTTTGACAATGCGTTGGATGGTGTGGCGCGGTCTTTGTTTGATTTTAAAACGGGCCTGTTGCTGTCTGGTACATCCATTGCGTTGATCTATGCTTATTCAATTCGCTTTCTACCAATGGCATTCGGTTCCAGCGACGCTGGCTTCCAGCGGCTATCACCAAACTACGCCCATGCGGCCCGCACTTTAGGGCGAACACAATCGACAACGTTGAAACAGGTTTATTTGCCCTTGATGAAACCTGCTCTGCTTACTGGCGGTATCTTAGTGTTCGTGGATTGCATGAAGGAGCTGCCAGCAACCTTGCTCTTGCGGCCATTTAATACAGACACGCTGGCCACCCGCATTTATGATGCAGCCTCGTTAGAGATTTTTGAAATGGGCGCACTGCCTGCTCTAACTATTATTGTGGTAGGCCTCGTGCCCGTTATTCTTTTGTCAGTGCAGCAGAAATAAAAAAGGCAGCCTATAAAGACTGCCTTTAAATCTCGAAGTATTGGATCAGCGCTTAGCTAACAATGTTCGCTTCTGTCACGGCGTTCACGTCATCCATCGTTACATCCGGTGCCAGTTCAACGATCTTGAGGCCGCCATCAACAACGTCGAAAACCCCAAGACCCGTGATAATGCGATCAACCACACCAGCGCCTGTAAGCGGCAAAGAACAGGCTTTTAAAAGTTTGCTTTCGCCCTTTTTATTCGCGTGATCCATCACCACAACAACCCGTTGAACACCAGCCACAAGATCCATTGCGCCTCCCATGCCTTTAACCAGCTTGCCAGGGATCATCCAGTTGGCCAGATCGCCATTTTCTGCAACTTCCATTGCGCCAAGGATCGACAAGTTGATGTGCCCACCACGGATCATGGCGAAACTATCAGCTGATGAGAAATAGCTCGTGCGATCAAGCTCGGTGATGGTTTGCTTGCCAGCATTGATCAAGTCTGGATCAACAGCATCTTCTGTTGGAAACGGACCCATGCCAAGCATGCCGTTTTCTGATTGAAGGGTGACATCCACGCCTTCAGGAATGTAGTTGGCAACCAATGTCGGAATGCCAATGCCAAGGTTCACGTAAAACCCATCTTCTAATTCTTGCGCGGCCCGTTCGGCCATTTGATTGCGGTCCCATGCCATGATCAATTCTCCTTAAGCTGCGCGTGTTGTGCGTTGTTCGATGCGTTTTTCGTGGTCGCCTTTAAAGATGCGCTGAACGAAAACGCTCGGCGTATCAATGGCATCCCCGTCAAGCTCATGCGGCTCAACCAGTTCTTCCACTTCCGCAATCGTGATCTTGCCGCACATGGCAGCCATCGGATTAAAGTTTTGAGCTGTTTTGCGGAACACAAGATTGCCCTGTGTGTCGCCTTTCCAAGCTTTCACGATAGCAATGTCAGCCTTGATGCCGTGCTCAAGGATGTAAGTTTTGCCGTCGAAATCTTTGTGCTCTTTGCCTTCTGCAACCGCTGTTCCAACACCTGTCTTTGTATAAAAACCTGGAATGCCTGCGCCGCCTGCGCGCATGCGTTCAGCAAGCGTGCCTTGTGGGTTGAATTCAATTTCAAGATCGCCTGCAAGATATTGCTGCATGAATAGATCATTCTCACCAACATAAGACGAGATCATCTTATCGACTTGGCGATCCTCAAGCAGAAGACCAAGACCGAATCCATCAACGCCTGCGTTGTTTGAGGCGATAGTGAGATTCTTGGTACCGGCTTTTTTAATACCGGCGATTAAATTTTCTGGAATACCGCAAAGGCCAAAGCCGCCTGAGGCAATCAACATCCCATCGAATAAAACGCCTTCAAGCGCTTCATCTGCGGACTGATAAACTTTTCCCATATTATCTCCCATTTCCCTCAAGATTCTAAGGGTGTGTGTATTTCTAAGGGTGTAAATGCGGCTGAGTTAAACTCAATGCCGCGATGGTAATTAATGCTGTGGTGCAACATATACCAATTTTAGGCCACGTCGACACAATTTCGCACAGTAATTTTGCAAAATGATATGGAGCTTTGATGCGATTGAGGTACATTTGATTGATGCGACATTCAACTATGGGATGAATGCTGTTTAGGGCACTGTGACCTTGTCAAAAAGCAATTAATTGCGCATGGCTAAATAGGAAAATTTGCAAAGGATTGTGGCTGTTTTGCTACGACGTTTTTTGGTTTCAATTGTGGGTCTAATTGCCTTGCTGCTCATCGTGTTGGCAGTGAGCTTTTTGTTAGTGCCTAAAGAGCGATTGAACGCCTTGATTGCAAAACAGTTGAGCGAAGCATTCGGGCATACAGTTGTCGTCACAGGCCGTCCTTCGGTCAGTTTGCTTCCTTATCTTTCTGTAAGCTTCGGGCCGTTGGCAGTAGCGGCAGCAGAAGAGGGTAGTGCTCCGTTAATTGAGATTGAGCGCGCCAACGGACGCTTGTCTGTTACGTCCTTATGGGAGGGAAACCCGTCACTGCGTTTTATCGTATTGGAACGGGCAAATGTGTCTTTAGTGCGCAAGCAGGACGGCAAGTCGAACTGGTCGACGGCACGTTTGTTTATCGAAGATAGGCAAGGGCCAAGTAATGCGCCTGCGCTACGCTTTCCTACCCGTTTGCGTTCAATTAAATTTACTGACAGCACATTGACGGTTGATGACGAGACGATGGAAAAACCTGAGACGTTTACGGGTATCAATGCCACTATTGTTGGTCCGCCGCGCAGTCAAAAATTTGCAATTAATGGTTCAATGATTTGGCGAGGTGAATTAGCAGAGTTTTCTGCAACGATGGCCGATCCCGGTGTGATGATGGCAGGAGGTACGACCAAAGCTGACTTCACGATTGAATCGGCTCCAGTTGTCGCACGCTTTAATGGCGATGTGGTTTGGAAAGAAAAATTGCAAGGCGATGGTATTTGGGAAGCTGATATTCCATCCGCTGGCAAGCTGGTTGAATGGATCGGAGTTAAAGGGGCTGATGCTCTTCCCGCAGACCAATTGCGCATTTTAGGAGACGGTGTCTTTACTGATGGAGCCTTTGAGTTTCGGCCAATATCTGTTCGCCTTGGTGATGGTAAGGCTGATGGCCGCTTGAAGGTATCAGTGGCAGAGGGTGCCGTTGGCTTGTCTGGAACATTGGCCTTCGACCAATTGCTTCTTGGTGAAATTGGAATTGGCGGGCAAGGCGGCAATAATCTTTTGGAAGATTTGCTGAAAACCAGCCAGTCTGGCGCCGTCGTTGATCTCAGATTGTCTGCTGAAACCGCTCGTATCGGTATGCAGGATGCAAACAATATGGCTGTTGGTTTGCTTTTGAAAGACAATAACCTAGTCGTGAATGTTGGCGCGATGGAGCTTGCTGGTGCTGATAATTTGATCAATGGCAAACTGGGGGGTGAACTCACCATTTCAAAAGAGGCAGAGGTTAGTGGCTTTGATGCTAATTTGACCCTTTCAGAAACCAGCTTCGCGTCGATCAGCCAGCCAACGTCCGTTCCATTGCCTTTTGAAGGCGATATATCCCTCACACTGCAAATGAGGGCAAAAGGCGAAAGCCAAGAGAAAGTCGTGAATTCGTTCGAAGTGGAAGCCGCTGCCCACTTGAAACAAGGGGTGTTGAAAGAAGTTGCCCTTGATAAAATGAGTGATCCAGCAGCCCTTGAAGCGGGCACTGTTAATGGGATGGATGAGCAAACCGACTTTGAGACGGGTGAAATTCAAGCAATTATTCGTGCTGATGGAAATATGGAAATCACCAAATTCGTTTTGAAAACTGAGCAGAATGAGTTTTCGAGCAGTGGTGTGATCGATCTAGTTGAAAACCGATTATCCCTGCTTGGTGTCGCGAAGAAAAAGAGCGACGATGACAGCAGCGAAGGGCCATTACCAGCTATTCCTTTCAGCCTCGGTGGTACGATGTCTAAACCGAAAGTAACAAGTGTCGCGGGTAAGGCTCTTTAAGATTTCCAATGTGTATGTCGCCAAAAATAGCGGCGTTCAGACTTCATCAACCAAAATAAAACTATAATAGCGTCAGTAGTGTGGGCCATATCGATGTAATTCGTGTGGCGTTAGAGTGTCGTTTGACGAAATTTGTCAACGAAATGATGGTGTTAGTAAATTGGTTCAATTGCTTTCTCTCAGTTTGAAGGTTGCAATAGCATCTCTAATCACAGGGATGTCGATGTCCTATTTCAACATCACTATTGAGAGTTTTCTGGATAAATTTGGTTTCACCAAAACAGAGTTCATCGCTTGGCTTACGCAAGCTTTTGAGTGGATGTTACCGAATATTATTTTGGGGTCTTTCATAATTATCCCGATTTGGCTCGTCATATTGCTTCTTACTCCGTCATCTGGAAATCGTCAGGAATAGACGCAGTTTTCGCTTTTCTTCCGTCATTAGTCCTCCTAAGGTCGCTTTATTGCTGACCAATTGGGACGAATGAAACTATGCAATTTATGAAAGAACGTGAGGACCTTGCCGCAAGCCTTCGATTGGCTGAGCACTTCGATCTGCATGAAGGCATTTGCAATCATTTCTCTTATCAAGTGTCTGGCAATGAGGATGGGGAAGAAGAGCTGTTCTTGATCAACGCCTATGGATTGCATTGGTCTGAGATTAGACCTGAAAATCTAATCTTGATGAATGCAAAGGGCGAGACATTGGAAGGCGAGGGAGAGGCCGAAGCTTCAGCCCGCAATATCCATATCGCAGGCCACCGTGCCAATTCGCGGCATTTGTGCTTGTTTCACACCCATATGCCTTATGCGACAGCACTCACCATGCTAAAGGGCGGGCGTCTTGAAATGGCCCATCAAACTGCATGTCGCTATTATGGCCGTGTCGGTTATGAGGGCGAATTTGGTGGTTTAGCTGCAAGCGAAGAAGAAGGCGAACGCCTTGCGCAGCAGGCTAAGAGCAATGCGGGCGCTGACGTTATATTTCTCGCCAATCACGGGGTCGTGGTCGGCGGACCAACAGCAGCACAAGCATTCGATGATCTTTATTATTTAGAGCGTGCTTGTCGCCAACAAGTGCTGGCACAATCAACAGGTATGGCGCTTAACATCGTCTCCAATGAGGTCGCTGAACAAACCGCCAAACAATATCAGGCAGAGTTTGACGTCATGCCTGATTTGCACTTTGCAGCCCTTAAGCGCGTCGTTGGAATAAATTGATAGGCGGCTTACTAGCTAAAATCGTAATCTGAGAACGTCCTTGATGTGAGGTCTATATTACCTGGTCGCATAACAGGTGGGAAGGCGCGGTCTCTGCAATTTACTTGCTCGCAAAGGCGACAGGTAACACCGATTTGCAAAGGGGCACGACCTAAAAATCCGTCGCCATAAATCAAGTCTTTGGCATGGAGAATATCGCACCCAATAATGAAAGTGCGTCTGCGTGGTCTATCACCGTGGCCAAAAGCGCGGGTCTTTTCTGAGTGAGCAACAATCAACCATTCTGGCCCATCTGGAAGGGCAAGGCTTTCAACTGCGACACGCCCATGATTGGTGTTTACGCCCGGTGGCACGAGCTTCAAGCAAGGATTGCCAGCGCGCGGCAATGTGAAGTTTGCCCCCGGGCTGAATGTGCAAACATTGCCCACGGGATCTAGCTCAATCATGAAAAACGGAATGCCCGCGCGCCCTGGTTGATGCAGGCTTGTAAGACGCCGCACCACATCACGCCAGCGCACCTGAAACCGTCTTGCAAGCAGGCCAATATCATGGCGTGAACGGGCAGCAGCAGTATAGAAAGCCTCATAAGGCATGAGCATTGAAATGGCGAAATAATGCGCACATTCCAGCGTTAAAAACCGTGCTGTTTCATCATTATCAAAACCTGCTTCAGAGACGGTTTCCTCAATCAACTCTTTATAGTTTAACAGCGCAATTTGACTGGCAAGCGCAATGTTACGCTCTTCTGGTGTGAGGCGTTCTGAAATGAACACGCGCTGCGAATGTCGATCATAACGGATCGAGTGATCTGGCATGGTATGAACTGGCAAAATCTTGACGCTGATTTGGCGTTCTTCCAAAAGAAAGTTCTTGAGCTTTGCTAGAATATCATCGCCACTTCCAAGCTCTTGGCTAAGGGCGGTAGCTGCCTCATCGATGTCGGGAAAATAATAAGATCTTGCTTGCAAAAAATCACGAACCTCATCAAGCGGAAGGCGGCTTTGGGTCACGACTTGCGCTTTGGCTTCGTCAGACATCAAATGCGACAAGGTCGATAATTTATCAGTTGTCTCTTTGTAAGTTCGATAAAGCTGAATGAGGCCGGACACCAAATTGGGAGATGTGTCTGCTGCTTCGACAAGTTCTGAATCAGACACAATTTCTGTCACAAGCAACGGGTCGGAGAACACTTCCTTTAAAGCTTCAGCGGTCTGCCCACTTTCGTCACCCTGCAATTCTTTGAGATCAATCTCATATTTAGAAGAGAGCTTGAGCAGCAGTTGCACTGTTAAAGGGCGCTGGTTGCGCTCAATAAGATTGAGATAGCTTGGCGAAATGCCAAGTTCTTCTGCCATTGCAGCCTGTGTTAGGCTGAGTTGGGTGCGTACGCGCCTGATGCGGGGACCTGCAAATATTTTCTGATCTGCCATCTCATTGCCTCTGTGTAATCGCTGCGGTGTGTCGTGAAGTTTACAAGCTCAATTTGCTGATATGAAAAGAAGTTTACAAAAAAACTTCATTTATATCAATGCGTAGCAGATTTAAATTTCAATTTGTAAATTACGTTGGCATAGTCGTTGTTAGGAATTGTCAATTTTGACAAAACTTTACATCGCTTAGTTAAGGCCATGCACTCAGCAATGGTTCAAGCAGGCGGACCGATAAATGCTAGCAAAGGAGCACTATCATGCAAGCGAAAGCAAAAGTTAAAGAAAGAACAGAAGAGCAAGTTGAGCTTTTAGATGATGAGCAGGCAACTGCAATTCGGATACTTGCTAATGAAATTCACCGGTTGAATCAATCTGTAATTCGTGCCGTTGAAGCAGGTGTTTCAGTTGAGCTAGTACGCACAGCGCGTCATCACAGCAGCAACAGCAATTGGGGTGATCTAGTTGTGCCTATCATTAAGCAAAACTAAGCTTAAGACTCTCACATAGTTATAGAAAAAGGCGGCTCAAAGTGAGCCGCCTTTTTGATTTATATAGATGACAGTGGGACGAATTATTGTGCCAAAACCCGTTCATTTGGGAATGTCACATGGATCAATGTCCCATAATCAACTCGCGAGTTGATGACGAATTTGGCGCGGTTTGCTTCAACCAATGCTTTGGTCAGTGGAAGACCGAGGCCTGTGCCATTTGCTTTTCCGTGGCTTTCTGTGCCGACTTGGCGGAAAGGTTCAAGGGCAATCTCTAATTCTGCTTCGCTCATGCCAATACCCGTGTCACGAACCCGTATGCTGACTTCACCATTTTCCTCTAATGCGGTTGAAATGATGACTTGCCCGCCAGAATTTGTAAATTTCACAGCGTTCGACAAAAGGTTGAGCGCGATCTGCCTGATTGAACGGGCATCTGCCACCACATTTGGCAGGCTATCTTCCAAACTTGTACGAATGATAATGCGGTCTTTGTTTGCATCTGGTTGCATAATCGCCACAGCTTCACGGATTAGTTCATTAAGCTGCACTGAGGCGAAGGTGAGGTCGAGTTTGCCAGCTTCAATTTTGGAAAGATCCAAAAGATCATTCACAAGACTGATGAGGTGTTCGCCAGAATTATGAATATCGCGGGCATATCCTAAATAGCGTGGGTTATTCATCTCCCCAAAGCGCTCTTCCATCATAACTTCAGAAAAGCCGATGATGGCATTTAGCGGCGTGCGGATTTCGTGGCTTACTTTGGCAAGGAAATCTGATTTCTGCGCGTTAGCATTTTCTGCGATACGGCGGCTTTCAATCAGCTCTTCTTCAGCACGTTTCCACTGGGTGATATCACGCAACACGGCGCAATAGCCTTTGTTTTCTTTGTTGTTCTCATCGTCCAACTTACCAATGGTCATGAACAACGGCATCAAGCCACCATTTGCTTCGCGTCCAATCACCTCGCGTCCGTCATTCAAAACACTGGCAACACCATTGCTTGAAAGACCATCGAGATAGTCGCTAACTGAGCGCTGGCTTTCTTCGGCGAAGAGAGATGAGAAACTCAAATTGCGCATTTCGCGGCGGTCTCTGCCGAACAAGGCTTCAGCGCTTGCATTGGCATGGATAACATCGCCTGAATTATCGACAATGATAATGCCATCGGATGCGATATCCATCACATCGGTGGATTGACCAATGAGCTTGGAGACTTTGCTTTCTTCGCTTTGGGCCTCATCTGATTGCTCAAGGTGCGCCGATAAAGTGAGTAGCAAAGCTTGTTCGCCCTGCCAGTCGCCAGATTGTAAGCGGACATCGACATTGGCGGTTGAACCGTCGGCCATCTTGGCGCGAACGACTTGTGTCATTGGTTCTTCTTGCTCATCTGCTTTCACAACAAGCCGTTTGAACATGTCTAGTTCATCACTGGTTTCTGCTGTTATTTCAGGCTTGAACAGCGTGTTGACGCCGCCATTTTCGATTAACTCGTCGATAGAATTATACCCTAGGAAATCTAGGACAGCTTGATTGGCAAAAAGCACATTGCGTTGTCTTGAGACAATAAGGCCGAGTGGCAATCGGTTTAAAATTCCATGCGGTTCATCATCAACTGACTCAGCCGCTACTTTTTGCTCGGTAGCATCGCCTACTGAAGGTGATTTTGGCTGAAAAATATGGTCTTCATCTGCTTCACCGTCTTCGGTGGTGCTTTCCATATCGTTTGCGACATCGTCTTTTTGAACCGATGATTTCTTGAGGCTATTAACGCCCAAAATTGCTGCGGCGCCAGCGCCCAGCCCTTTGGCAATCTTACCAACAGGCTTGTCGCTTTTAGCGTCTTCTGTATCGGTCTTCTTATTGAGTAGTTCAGCGGCGCGATCATCAACGGATTTGTTATTCGTCTTAATTCTAGGCGATCCCTCAATGGCGTTAGCAGCGGCCAAATCAATGCTGTCTTGCAAAGTCTTGTCATCGCTTGAAGGAGCATCATTATCCGAAGAATTCTTGTCGTCTTTATGTGTGATTTCTGAACTCAAAACATCTGCGATTTGCTTGAATGTTTTTTGTTCTGGTTTGCTCAAATTGCCGTTTTGAGCATCCTCTTCACTAACGTCTTTTAAGCCTCGGCCATTGCCATGCAATCGGATGATATTGTCATCATCGTTTGCTGTGGGTTGGTCAGTAAGATGAACCACGGTATTGCGGACGTTGTCATCGCCGTCTTGATCATTAAGCTCTGCACGAAAACGTTCAGCGTCGTCCTCGTCATCATCAGAGGATTGCCCCCAGTCAAGTTCTTGTTCACTGGCATCTTCAGAACCACCGAGGCCAGTGCTGCGGTCAATGTTGCCTTCATCATCGCCAGACAATGGCGTTGTTGCGACAAAGGTTTCCCATTCATCTTCAGCGTTTTCGCTCACGTCGGTTTCTTCAACGATTACCAGCGCGTCAAGCTCTGGGTGAACCGCGACATTTTCCCAGTCCATTGTTCCAAAACCTCTAAAGCCCTGGAATAATCTGTTTCGATCAAACACAGGCATAGCGGTGAGCGAGATTGGAACGCGTTTAGGGGCGTCTTCGTCAGCGCCAGCCTCATTTAGTGGCCAGTAACTGGTTTCAGTCCAAATCGCTTGGCCTTTAAGATGGCGGGCAATTTTACCGTCGGCATCAAGCTTCATTGTTTGCGAAAGTTCGCCCCAACTTGATCCGACAAAGGCATCGTCATCGGTGCTCATGGCCTTGTGAAATTCTGGCGAGAGTGATTTTAAATTGCTGTCGAGGTCAAACTCAAACAAAAAGCGGGTAGGCTTTTCGCTTGTTGATGTGTCGTCATTTTCTGAATGATCACCCGTGTCCACATTGTCATCTGTGCTTGCTGTATCGTAAGTGTCTGCGTTGTCTTCCACGAGATCAGCCGCTTGCTCTTCAGCATCAATGGTTGTGGAGGCAGTTACTTCGTCTTCGACATCAGTATCAACTGGCGTTTCGTCTGATGCTTCATCTTCGTTTACATCAGTATCGTTGTTCAGCACTTCACCTGCACTAATCGCAGCACCTGCCGCGATACCTGCTGCAGCTGCGCCAATGCCAAGGGTGGCGTCATCATTGTCATCGACTTCCGACCCCGTGTCGTCTTCCGGTTGAGTGTCGACGTCCAGTTCAATGCCATCTGGCGCAGTCGTTTCTGCTTCGTCAGCGAGCGCATTAACGTGCTCTAGCTGTCCTTCTTGCTCTGGAATTTCAGCAATATCTTCTACAATCACAGCATCGTCGGTTGCGGCGATTGTTTCCTCTTCAACAACAACATCTTCGATGATTGCAAAGATTGAGGTGAGGGCACCTTTCTTTTTGCGCTGTGCATAGCCGATAATTGCTTGCGCGCCGTCGTTTAGTGAGATTGATGCGATATCTTGGTCTTCTAACGCTTTTGCTAAATTACGCAGAACCTTTTTGCTCACATCTGCATCACGAAATTCATTGGATTCTTGCAAACGCCCGCCGTCCTCAGACAGCAAGGCGACAGAGAGTTCACTGCGTGAAAATAGTTTGATGAAACGAAGCGCGTTTTTCTGGTGATCGTTCTCGTCAAATTTCTTTTCTGGTGCATCAACTTCTACCAAAACGCCTGTTGTGCCGTCGCTCAATTTTAAGTGCGTCAATTCTGCCTTAACCGAAACAGCCTTCATGCCACGCAAAAATTTCATTTTGCGGGAGATGGTCTTGTTGAAGTTTTTGCTTTTACCCAACCGATTGATTTCAATCGATGCAGGCGAAATTCTTCTGAAGGAACGCGAAAGCAAGTCAGTGATCGACTTGGTACCGAAAAAGCGGCAACCCGCTTCATTTGCCCATAAAAGACGATCACCCTCAGGCGCCCAAAGCCATGCCGGGTTTTCGTTGAACAATGCCTTTGACACTTTATGGTTCGTGAGAGCGATGCCGAACGTTTTGGTAGGGGTGCTCATTGTGCATTCCTTGCTGTCATAGCCACCCGAAAAATTATTTAGGTGGTGAAGGGACCATTTTTAAGAGTTTTCATAGCCCTTCTGCGAGCATTTGGTCCAGCTTTTGCGCGTGAATCAAGTCAATTCTGTTCATATTTGGTTAACTTTGGGGCGGTGAGGGAGCTCTGTAGTAATAAAAATTGTGCAATGCACAAATAAATGTTGCAATGCAATATAAATGCACTATATTGAGGATAAGAAGATGGTTCTAAGGGCCCATCGCACTCCCAACGTTTTCACTTAATTCATTTTTTTGCACAGGAACACACCATGGCAACCGCTAAAACAAAGACAGCTCCAAAAACTGCAACTGAAGCTAAAGGCGCAACAACAGACGCGTTTGCATTCCCAACACCGTCTTTTGATTCTTTCGGCCCAGCTTTCCAAGGCATGGCAGACGAGAGCCTTGCTAAAGGCAAAGAAGCTTTTGACAAATTCACATCTGCTTCTGAAGAAGCTAAAGATGCGTTGGAAGTAACTTTTGAAAAAACGCGCAACAGCGTGATTGAACTCAATGAGAAAACAATGAGCGTTGCAGAGACAAATTCAAAAGCGGCTCTTGAGCATGCTAAAGAAGTGATGTCTGTGAAGAGCTTTACGGATGTACTCGAATTGCAAGCAGCTTTCGTTAAAAAGCAAATGGGTGTTTTCCAAGATCAGGCGCAAGCGTTTCAGGAAATGACAACAAATGCTGCTCAAGAAGCAACACAACCTTATCAAGCTGCGTTCGAAAAATCATTGAACGCATTCAAACCTGCGTAATTGCTTCACGCAATAATCGGTTTTATGAAGGCCTCGCTTATAAGCGGGGCCTTTTCTTTTAAGGCTGTTCTACGATTTTGTGAATTTTCCAAAGAAAAGTGCTTGAAATGGAAGTCAATTGCGCTTAGTCCAAGAGCAAATGTGCAGTCGTAGCTCAGTTGGTTAGAGCGTCGGCTTGTGGCGCCGAAGGCCGGTGGTTCAAATCCACCCGACTGTACCATTCCCTTTTCCGTAATTTTGAACCGTTTAAAACAAACTGCCCTGATTATCATTAGGCGTTGTTTTCGGCTTGGCAGCTTTTGGTTTCGCTGGTGGTGCGCTCGGCGTTGAAGGTGAAGCAGTGCCGCCAATCATCTCAGCGCGACCATCTGCCAATTGCACGCTATAGCCTGCACCTGCCGTAATGCCTTTAACGGATCTAACAGGTTCGTTGTTGCCATCACGCACCAAAGCAAAGCCACGGGCAAGTACACTTTCATAAGATACCAATTTCAAAACCCCTGCGACCCGCTCAAAGGATGCACGGCGCCTGTCTTGCAGTGTCACTGTCGCACGATCAGCACGGGCGTGGAGTTGGGTGAGTTGTGTTTGGTGGGTCTCAACTTTGCGAAGCAGTGTATTCGGCGTCAGGCGCGAACTTGCAGAGGTAAGTTGGTTGCGCCCGATGTTTGCTCGCTGGCGAAGAGCCGCTGCTGCCTTGCCGCTTTGCTCCGTGAGCCGCCGCCGCGCAATATCAAGCGACTGCGCCAGCGTGTTGATGGAAAGCCGTCCTTGTGATGCGCTCAACCGATTTCGATAATCCCGCATCGTGCCATCTATTGAACGGGGTAGGCGGCCCGTTGCTTCATCAAGCCGCTGCCTTGGTAGGGCGAGCAAGGATGACAGGGAAGGCAATGCACGGGAAAGACCGCGCAGATTGTTCTTCTGGTTTTCAAGGTTGCGACCAACTGCACCCTTGTTGCGTCTGTCTAAATCATCGATCGCAGCCAAAAGGTCAGCCCGCACAGGAACCGCCATTTCAGCAGCACCCGTTGGTGTTGGTGCGCGTTGATCGCTGGCATAGTCAATCAGTGTCCAATCTGTTTCGTGGCCAACAGCGGAAATCAGCGGAATATCGCTTTCAGCTGCAGCGCGAACAACCGCTTCATCATTAAAGCCCCAAAGGTCTTCAAGTGATCCGCCACCACGCGCAACAATCAAGAGGTCGGGTTTTACCAATCCGTTGGAGCCATCAAAAGCGTTAAAGCCACGAATGGCATTTGCCACTTCATTGCCGCATGTTTCACCCTGCACCCTTGCTGGCCATAAAAGCACGTGGGTTGGAAAGCGGTCATCGAGGCGGTGCATAATATCGCGGATGACTGCGCCCGTTGGCGAGGTGATCACGCCGATGACTTTTGGCAGATAGGGAAGAAGCTGCTTGCGGGCGGGATCAAACAATCCTTCTGCCGTGAGCTTACGTTTGCGCTCCTCAAGCAAAGCCATCAAAGCGCCAACACCGGCAGGCTCTAATGATTCGATGATAATTTGATATTTCGATGTACCAGGATAAGTGGTGAGTTTGCCTGTTGCAATCACCTCTAAACCTTCTTCCGGTTTCACTTTCAGCTTGTTGTAAACGCCTTTCCAGACAATCGCATCAATTTTTGCCTTCTCATCTTTCAAGCCAAAATATGAATGACCTGAACGGACTGGCCCGCTGAAGCCAGAAATTTCGCCACGCACGCGCACATAGCCATAAGCATCCTCTACCGTTTTCTTTACGGCGCGGGATATTTCCGAGACGGTAAATTCGCTCGCGTTGCTATTGGCGTTATCGCTCATTGTGTCTTTCGTCATTCAGCGTTATTGGTGCCAGTATGGCGCGCTATAACTACAAAATGCAACGGCTCTATATCGACCATCCACTACTGGATGGTGGTGAGGTGGTGCTTGATAAAAATCAATCAAATTACCTCATCAATGTGCTTCGCATGGGCGTGGGTGCAGAATTGCTGGTCTTTAACGGCAAAGACGGCGAATGGCTAGCCGTGCTTGAAGGTGCTTCGAAAAAAGCGGCGGTGCTAAAAACCAAAGAGCAAACCCGTCCGCAGCCTGATGCATCTAAGCTCAGCTATTACTTTGCGCCGTTAAAACACGCCCGCCTCGATTACATGGTGCAAAAGGCTGTTGAAATGGGGGCAGGGCGGCTTTGTCCGGTGTTTACAGATCACACACAGGTCAATCGCCTAAACCTTGAACGGATGCGAGCAAATGCTGTTGAGGCGGCGGAACAGTGTGGAATTTTAGCAATCCCTGTTGTTGAAGAACCGACCAAGTTGCAGCCTTTGATTGAGGGTTGGCCTGCCGATGATGCGCTGGTTTTTTGTGATGAAAGCGAAGAGGGCGACAACCCCATCACGCTTCTGCAGGATGTTGCAGGCAGCAATATTGGTGTGTTGATTGGGCCTGAAGGCGGGTTTAGTGACAATGAACGCACGCTTTTAAAAGCTCAAAATTTTGTGAAAACAATACCCCTTGGCCCACGCATATTGCGGGCAGATACCGCCGCTGTTGCAGCGCTTGCTGTGGTTCAGGCGGCCATTGGTGACTGGGTTTCAAAGCGCAACTAAGATTTTTTGAACAATCAGTTAAACAGTTTGCACTTTCCAATTGCGTCAAATTGTGGTTATCGGTCTGGAATTAAATTATTCTGATAGCTTTCTCGTTATCTACCATTGAGGAATTTGGAGTTTTGCGATGGCACGCGATGTAGTTGATGAAACGCCGATTGAGGGCGTGGCAGAACTCGCAAACTGGATTGCAGAAGGTTGCAAGCCAGAAGCTGATTTTCGTATTGGCACAGAGCACGAGAAGTTTGGCTTCCGTCCCAACACCAATGAGCCTATCCCCTATGAGGGGCCAGATGGCATTGAGGCGCTTCTAACATCCATGCAAGCGCTGCTTGATTGGGAACCAATTGTTGATGATGGTCGCATCATTGGCCTTGCTGCAAAAAGCGGCGGCGGTGCGATTTCTATTGAACCAGGCGGGCAGTTTGAATTATCTGGTGCGCCTTTAGAGACAATCCACGACACATGCAAAGAAGCGCATACGCATTTGATGCACGTTAGAAAATGTGCGGACGATCTCAATATCAATTTCCTCGGTGTCGGCTCATCACCAATTTGGTCGTTTGACGAAACACCGAAAATGCCGAAATCGCGCTATGATATTATGCGCAACTATATGCCGAAGGTTGGTACCCGTGGTCTCGATATGATGCACCGTACGTGCACCATTCAAGTGAACCTCGATTTCTCCTCAGAAGCGGACATGATCAAGAAGATGCAGGTATCGATTGCCCTGCAGCCGATCGCGACTGCTCTGTTTGCAAATTCTCCGTTCTTAGATGGCAAGCCAACGGGCTGTCTGTCTGAGCGTTCTGAAATTTGGAAAGACACGGACAACAACCGTGCAGGCATGCTGCCTTTCGTTTTTGATAAAGGCTTCGGCTTTGATGCCTACGTGCGATATGCGCTCGACGTGCCGATGTATTTCTTAAAGCGCGGTGATGACTATCACGATGTGACAGGCACGACGTTCCGCCAGTTCATGGATGGTGCTTTGAAAAATACAGTGCCACAAGGTTATCCAATGATGGGCGACTGGGTGAACCATTTAGGGACGATCTTCCCAGAAGTCCGCTTGAAGCGTTTCTTGGAAATGCGCGGTGCAGATGGTGGCCCGTGGCGTGGTATTTGCGCACTTCCAGCTTTCTGGGTTGGATTGCTTTACAATCAAACAGCACTCGATGCAGCCTACGATCTGATATCTGATTGGACGACAGATGAGATGCAAGCATTGCGCGATGCAGTTTCGATTGAAGGACTGCAAGCAACGCTCAAAGGCCGCACGGTTCATGAAATCGCGAAAGAAGTTGTTGGCTTGTCGCGCGAAGGTTTGAAATCGCGCGAACGCCTCAGCGATACAGGTCTTGATGAGACGCAATATTTAGAGCCCGTTCTTGAAACGCTCGTAAGTGGTAAGACGCAAGCAGAAAAGATGCTGGCGAAATATCATGGCGAATGGAATGAAAGCCTCGCGCCGATCTTCAAAGAATACGCATTCTAGGGCGTTTATTGCTGAGTAGCTTCTTGATTGGCGGCACGTTATATGCCGACATTTGCCCAGTTGAGTGCATAGGCCGTTGTTACAACGGCGATGATTGTTGATATTAACACCACCGATGAAATTCGACGCACCATAACCTCGTATTGTTGAGCGATAACAAAGACATTGCCCGCTACTGGTAGGGAGGCAACCACCACCCCAATCATCAAGGTTTCACCTCTCACGCCAAAAAGTGTGAGCGCGACATAGGCGATGAGCGGGTGTGCGATTAATTTTAGAACGGAAATAACAACGATAGAAGCGCCATCCCCTTCAAACTTGCGACTGGCAAGTGAAATTCCAAGCGCAAAAAGCGCTGCAGGACCAGCGGCACCGGCCAAAAAATCGACGAAGCGTTCGGTAGGGCCAGGTAGTCCAATGCCTGTTGCAGACAGAATGAACCCACCAAAAATCGAGAAGATGAAGGGGTTGAGTAAACTGGCTTTAACGACCCGTTTGAGTGAGTTACCGATAGAGCCACCATTGGAGGCTTCAAGCAGTGCGATACTCAAAGGGACAAAGAGGATAAGGTCGATAAGCAACGCGGTTGCCGCAACCCGCACGCCATCTGCACCAAAGGCCGCTGCCATGAGCGGAAAACCCAAAAAGCCGACATTGCCAATGGAAGCTGCTTGCCCCGTGAGTGCCATTTCTCTCAAACGACCATTGAAAAAAGCGCGGCTGAAGATCATGCCGATGATGAAGACGATAGTGGTTGCGATAAACCATGCGATCAAAAAAGGAATATCGATCAACTCACCAAAATCTTGCCGCGCAAGACCGCTGATCACCAAGGCGGGCATGGTGAAGTTGAACACGAACACATTGATGATGCGCGAGGCGGAGCCATCAATCATGCCCAAACGAACAGCGATTACGCCAAGTGCGATAACAGCAAAAAAGGGAATGGTGAGATTTAAAACAGTGGTCATTGATCAAGCTGACTGAGGAGCGTGAGGTATTTTGATAGGCTGGGTATCATAAATCAAGCCGCTAATCTGAAACTTACAGTTGACGGTCGTCGTTCGTAAGTCTTTTATTTAGTCCAACCGAATTTCATAGGGAGAAGAGCGTTGAATAATCTTTTTGAGATGATGATGCAGGCTCAAGATGGCGGTGCGATGGATACGCTGGGTAAGCAGTTTGGTCTTTCGCAGGAGCAAACTGAGCAAGCGCTTGAATTGATGATGCCTGCCTTCTCCAATGGTTTGAAGCGCAACACCTCTGACCCAATGGCGTTGATGAATTTCATGTCGGCACTCTCTTCTGGCCGCCATCAGCAATATCATGATGACCCAGCTTCTGCCTTTCGTGATGAAGCGATGGGCGAAGGAAATGCGATCCTAGGCCATTTGTTTGGATCAAAAGACACAAGTCGCGCCGTTGCCGACCAAGTCGCTCTTGCCTCTGGCATTGGTCCGTCGATCTTGAAAAAGATGCTCCCAGTGGTGGCGAGCATGGTTATGGGGGGCCTGTTTAAAGGCACGCAAGGCCGTACATCGCAAGGCGGCGGCATGATGGATGAGCTGCTTGGTAGCTTCATGGAAAATATGATGGGCGGCAATATGGGCCGTATGCAACAAACTCAACGCAGACAGCAAAACCCAATGGGAAATAACCCGTTCGGCAATATGCTGGAAGATTTTCTAGGCGGCGGCATGAGTGCCCAACCACGTGCGTCTCGTGAGCAATATCGTGCGCCAGAACGCGGTGAAGATATGTTTGGTGAGATGTTTGAAACTGGCAGAAAAGTGCAAGAAGATTACCGCAAAAATGTCGACGATATTTTTAGCCAATATTTGGACGGCATGAAACGAAGATAAGCCCAGAACCCATCCTGATTGAGATAAATTCTGAGCTTAAGTTTTAACCTACAATCTAGTGTAGCTGTTCGCTGGTGCCTTGTGCTTTTGGCAATGAGGACCGTTTCGCCTCGCCATTAAACGGGGTTGGCACGATTGATTGCAGATATTCAGCACGCCGAATGTGATCGTTGCGATTGACCGCGCGCCGTTGAACGCTGATGAGCTTCAAACGTGTTGTCGGCAAAAGCTGCGAGCGGCTTTTCAGCACATAATGGAGATCACCACGGGTCAAGCTCATGTCATCCAAAATTGCATTATCAAGCTCGAGCATGTTGCGTACTTCTTGGGAGCTTTTGCGACGGGCAAAATAATCAGACCAAGCCTGCCCACCAATTCGCATCACCGCACTCAAAGAAGAGACGACAGTGGCGGTAATCGCCTTCGTAAAGCCTGCGTGTTTCGCGAGGGGAAGCGTCTGCTTCTGTGTAGCACCACATGGTGTCATTGTCGGTGTTTGCGTGTTTAATTCGAGATAGTTTGTCATTGTCGTTCTCCTTTCTAAGATATTGTCAAAAACAGGCACTAATCGGGTGGGGGTGTGCAAACAGCATACCGATGGACGCAATAAAGGAGCCGCCTCCGCGGGGGGATGGTGCGAAGGCGACAGGGGAGATTAATGTCTGTTAGAGACAAGATGAGAATGATCGAATTCGTTTGATCAATCAAACGAATGTTTTTGATTGATATCATCACAATAATTGATGAATATGCGAGAACCACCTTTGGAGGCTCTCATGGCAACACCGCTTGATTTGGATCAACTAAAGACTTTCGTGGCCATTGCGGAAAATGGCTCCTTCACCCGAGCGGCTGATACGGTGTTCAAAACCCAGTCTGCGGTTTCAATGCAAATGCGTCGATTAGAAGAGCGTATCGGCAAGTCTCTCTTTGTGCGTGATGGCAGGCAATCGCGGTTAAGTAGTGATGGTGAGCGGCTATTGGTTTATGCCCGCCGGATGGTTCAATTGTCTTCTGAGACTTTGGCAGCTTTCGATGAAAATCGGCTAGAAGGTGTTGTTCGTTTTGGTATGCCGGATGATTTCGCTGATCGATTTCTGCCAGAAGTTTTGGCGCGTTTTGCCCATTCAAACCCGAAGGTTGAAATTGAATTTGCCTGTGAAGCCTCACCCTATCTCGTGGACGGCATCAAAAACGGCAGGCTTGATCTTGCCTTGATTACCCACGACAGCAGCAAAGGCAGCGCCCATGTGGTGCGTGAAGAGCCGCTCTTATGGGTCACATCCGCCTATCACGACACCCACAAGCGAGACGTGTTGCCTGCAGCCTTTGGCCGCGAGACGTGCCTTTGGCGAAAGCAGGCGGAGGCTAAATTGGTCGAACAGGGGCGGAGTTATAGTCTAAAATATTCAAGCTGGTCTGCAACTGTGATTGCCGCAACTGTGCTCTCAGGCCTTGCTGTTTCTGTCCTGCCTGAATCAGCGCTTAGAAGCGGTATGCGTGTGTTGAAGGAGGAAGATGGATTTCCACCATTGGAAAACTGTCAGATCGCACTCGTGTGGGCTGGTAATACCTATAGCGACACGGTGAAAGCCTTGGCGGATCATGTGATCGATTCTCTCGGCAACCTGTCATCTCCTCTCAGTGATATGCAGGGCGATCCGTCTTTAGTGCGCACCATACAAGGTCAAAATGGCAAGCGGTTAAGGCCGGGACACATCATGGCAGGTTGGTAGGTTTACTGCTTGCTGGCTTTGCTACGGCTTAAGACGAAATAATTTCCAACCAAGACGAGGGCTAATCCAACAAGCGAGAGCGCTGTCCATTGATAACCTTCTGTCACGGTTGAAATCAGCAGGGCGAAAATTGGGAATATCACCGTCGCATAGCCCGCCCGTGCTGCTCCTATTCGCCCTAGCAATGTCAGATAAACCGCGAAAGCAAGCAGCGTTGAAAGCACGGTCAACCAAACCAGTGACCCAAGATAGATTGCCGTGGTTTCAATAATGAAGGGCTGACCTCTGACCACTGAGATTAAAGCCACCCATAAGGTGCCATAAAACATGCCCCATCCGTTCATAGAAACAAGGGGAAGGCCCGCCGCCTGATTTTTCGCGGACCAAATGCCACCGAGTGAAAAACAGACCACACCGCAAAATCCCAATAGGAAGCCGATTAGTGCGCTGTGATTGAACGTGGTGCCCGAAATTTCTGGCCAAAACACGAAAGCAATACCACAAAGACCAATGACACCACCGAGCGCCACCCGATTATCTGGTCGTTGCCGGAATAAGATTGAACTCAAAATCAGGCTGGTAATGGATGCCGTTGAAAAAATTACCGAGAGCAATCCAGACGCGAGGCCTTGTAGGGCTGCGTAATAAAACACCAAAAAATTTGTCGAGAAGATCAAGATACCAAGCAGAGCAAAACGCGCATGATTGGCGAGGGAAAAGCGTATTTGACGTTTTGTGATGATCAAGAACAAGAACATCAAAATGCTGGCACCAGCAAACCGCCATGTCAGCGATACTTCAGGTGCTACCACGCCGACTTGCAAAGAGAGCGGATACCAGCTGGTGCTCCACGCAAAGATAATGATTGCATAGAGGCTAAGGTCGAAGCCAGTAAAGCGGAAGCTTGTCGATTGAGGAGAGGGGGCGTTTGATCGGTTCGTCATGAACCAAAGCACCACGCAACCATTTGAATGTCCAATGATAATCCGTGATCAATTGATCAGGTTTTTAAATGGCGCTTGGGTGCCAAATGGGTTGGTAGCCGTGGCCAAGCGCTTTCATGCTGGCAGGAGGCGTTACGCCAGTGCAAATCTCTGGCAGGTCATCGACGCTAAACCGTGATCTTGCATAGCCTTCGAAGCTCCAGCGAAGCAATTGCCCACCCTTTACTGCATACAATGCGCCCTCATGCGAAAGCACGAGGCCATCAACAATGTTCGATTTGTGGATAGTGTGACGGCGCTGTACTTTTCCCTCTAACCGCTCGCCATGAAGAACAGGGTCCATAAAGCCGACCTTCGGCGCTTCAGGCAGCCTTTCGGCACTTTGCCATGCTGCTTGATAGGCTTTGGCGGCTTTTCGGCGGCACTCAAAACACGGGCGATGGCCCGCTGCTAAAGCTGTTACTTCATCGAGAAAGAAAAGCTCCGTATAGCTATATCCCATTAAGGTGCGGTGGCGGTTGTTGAACTCTGTTACGCAGATGATCCAAGCCTTGTTTGCCCAACGACGATTGGTGAGTGTTTTCGTCTCAGGATCATGGATGCGCCCGCCACGATTGCCCATCATCGTCCCACGCGAAGGGGTTATATGGATGCAGCCTTCAGGGTCCATTCGGTTTTGCAGTGGCATTGTTGTATCCCCCAAAAAGCATGATCGTTTCACTATTCCATAGTTTTGCTTGGAATTTCACGAAACTGTTTCTAAAAAGGATAGACCAACAGGGGGACACGTGGCCATGCCAGTAATTACCGATATATACGACCTTCAAGCGCTTGCTAAAAAGCGGGTGCCTAAAATGTTTTATGAATATGCAGATACTGGCTCTTGGACCCAAAGCACCTATTTCGACAATGAAGCAGCATTGCAAAAGCAAAAGCTTCGCCAGCGGGTCGCCGTCAATATTGATAATCGTTCGGTGACAACCAAGATAATCGGTGAAGATGCCGTGATGCCTGTGGCACTTGGTCCGGTTGGAATGACCGGCATGCAGCACGCTGATGGTGAGATACTTGCGGCACAAGCTGCAGAAGAGTTTGGTGTGCCATTCACACTTACGACCATGTCGATCTGCTCAATTGAGGATGTGGCTGAACATACCAAAAACCCGTTTTGGTTTCAGCTCTATGTGATGCGTGATCGTGGTTTTTCCGAAAACTTGATGCGCCGCGCGCATGATGCCAATTGTTCTGCTTTGATGTTGACCCTTGATCTGCAAGTGTTAGGGCAGCGCCATCGGGATGTGAAGAACGGCCTTTCAACACCACCAAAGCCAACGCCGCGCGTTATGTTCGATCTTATGTTCAAGCCGCGCTGGGGCTTGAAGATGTTGCAGACCAAACGCCGTAACTTTGGCAATATTTTTGGTCATGTGTCTGGTGTTGAGGATATGTCCTCCTTGAGTGAATGGACGGCAAGTCAATTTGATCCGACCCTTGATTGGAACTCTGTAGAGTGGGTCAAAAAGCATTGGGATCGCAAGCTCATTCTTAAAGGCATCAATGACGTTGAAGACGCGAAGATTGCAGCAGATCTTGATGTGGATGCGATCGTCGTCTCAAACCATGGTGGGCGGCAGCTTGATGGCGCGCTTGCTTCTTACGATGTGCTGCGCGAAATCGTCGATGCGGTTGGCGATAAGGTCGATGTGCATTTTGATAGCGGCATACGCTCTGGCCAAGATGTTTTTCGTGCCATTGCGATGGGCGCAAAAAGCACTTTCATCGGGCGTTCTTATATCTATGGCCTTGGCGCGCTGGGAAAACCAGGTGTCACCAAGTCGCTTGAAATTTTACAGAAAGAACTGGATATCACGATGGGGCTATGTGGCGAAACCGACATTGCCAATGTCGGCCGCCATAACCTGGTTTTGAACGACTAGAGATAAGCCTTGAAAGGCGGGGAACACCTAGTCTTTCTTCAATACCTTCTCTAGCCCTTTTTCCCAATATGGATTGGCCCCGCCATAAAGTGAGGACAGGTAATCCAAGAATACGCGCACTTTCGTTGGTAGATACTGGCGGCTTGGGTAGATCGCGTAGACACCCACATTCCGTGACCCGCGATATTGTGGCAAGATGATTTTGAGTTTGCCGTTGGCAAGCTCCGCCCCCACATCCCATGTTGAGCGGTTGGCGATACCAAGGCCTGCAAGGGCTGCTTCCCGCACAACTTCGCTGGAATTGGTTTTGACTGAACCCTCTGGCTTGATTGTGACAGGACCATCCGGCCCAACCATGTTCCAAATATCTTGGCTGGCAGTTGCCAAACATTGGTGATTTGCCAAATCAGCTATGCTTTTTGGCTCACCATGTTTTTTGAGATATTCAGGTGATGCACATAAAATGCGTGTGTTTGCAGCCAGTTTCTTGGCCACGTGGCTTGAATCTTTAAGCTCAGCAATTCGTATCGCGATATCAACACCATCAGCAACCAAATCAACAAAGTCATCAGATAGGTCAAGGGTGATCGAGATGTCAGGATTTTTCGCTAAAAGCTGCGGCAAATAGGGTGCTATGTGCATGCGACCAAACGTTGTTGGTGCTGCAACCTTTAGCGTGCCGCGCACGGTCTCCGAACGCCTTGTCGCGTAGTTTTCAGCTTCCTCTACACTTGCCAGAATGTTCAAGATTCGTTCGTAGAAACCTTGCCCAACTTCAGTAAGTGCGATTTGCCGCGTGGTTCGTTGCAAAAGTCTAACGCCAAGTCTTTCCTCGAGGCGCTTCATTCTCTTCGATATTAGTGCTGGAGAAAACCCCAGCTCTCGTCCAGCAGCAGACATGCTGCCTGTCGCGACAACACGCGCGAAAATTTCAAAATCATGGAAATATGCCATTACCCGTATTTGTTCCCCTTGTAGGCGTGTGCATTATAGTGCATTTGCTCGCTCAATTAAAATTGAGAAAGCTCATGTATTCCAGTTTTTTTTGGTTCCCCCCAAAAAACATCGCACTAGCGAAATGTGTGTCATTCTGCGGTGCGGAATTAGGCCGCGGGCCTATCGTAATTCTTCCCTAGGGTCAACTGCCATGGTTTGCATCTTTTTCTCATACACCGGTAGATTGGAAGGAGTTTCCCAATTAAGCGATGCTTTTATTTTTGTTGGCAAAGATAGATGCTTTTGTTTGGCAATTTTGCGGCAAACCCTATAAATCTCTCCTTGTGTTCTTGCGTGGCTCGCATAATACCGCAAAGGTCCATTGCAAGCTGCATAGTTGATCAGCGTCGATTTGGAGAAAAAATGTCAGAGATTGAAATTCCAAAACCAAACCCAGACATTCTCGCAAGGCGGGATTCGATTGTAAATGGGTTATCGGCCCTCATACCTCACGATTGCTTGATAAGCGATGAACGCGAATTGGTGCCCTATGAAACGGATGCCTTTACTTCTTACAGGCGTGTTCCGTTGGCGGTAGTCTTGCCAGAAACCACTGAGCAGACAGCCGCAGTTTTAAAATATTGCGTTGAACAGGGGGTGCCTGTTGTGCCGCGTGGTGCTGGAACATCTCTGGCTGGAGGCGCGATCCCGCAAGAAGATGCGGTTGTGATCGGCGTTTCAAAAATGAACCAAGTGCTTGATGTTGATTTCGCCAATAGAATGGCGCGGGTACAAGCCGGCGTGACCAATCTTCGCGTGTCGGAGCATGTGGGGCCGGATGGCTTCTTTTATGCGCCAGATCCTTCATCGCAACTTGCTTGCACAATCGCAGGCAATATCGGCATGAACTCGGGCGGGGCACACTGTCTAAAATATGGTGTCACGACAAATAATCTAATGGGCATCAAAATGGTGATGCTAGACGGCACCATCGTTGATATTGGTGGTGAGGCGCTTGATGCACCTGGCTATGACTTGCTTGGTTTAATGTGCGGGTCTGAAGGGCAGCTGGGTATTGTAACGGAAGCTGTTGTTAGAATTTTGCACAAGGCTGAAGGCGCACGGCCTGTTCTGTTTGGCTTTGATGATCCAACGGTCGCAGGTGCTTGTGTCGCGGATATTATTGCCGAAGGTATCGTGCCAGTTGCCATTGAATATATGGACAAAGAAGCCATTCATATCTGCGAAGAATTCGCCCATGCTGGTTACCCACTCGAAGTGGAAGCGTTGCTCATCGTAGAGGTTGAAGGCTCTGAGGTTGAGATGGATGCAATGCTTGCGCGCATTGTCGAGATTGCGAAACGTAATAATGTTGCCACCATCAAAGAAAGCCAATCCGCGATGGAAGCCGCTGCCATTTGGAAAGGCCGCAAATCGGCCTTTGGCGCAACGGGTCGTGTTGCTGACTATATCTGTATGGATGGCACCGTACCGCTTTCAAAACTTGACCATGTGTTGAAAGAAACGACGAAAATTATCGAGCATTATGGCCTGCGCGTTGCCAATGTTTTCCACGCTGGTGATGGCAATATGCACCCGTTGATCTTGCACAATGTGAACGATCCTGAAGAGCGGATGAAAGCGCAGCTTGCAGGCGATGATATCTTGAAGCTTTGTGTTGACGTTGGAGGCTGCCTCACAGGTGAGCACGGTGTCGGCATCGAAAAACGCGATCTAATGCTGCACCAATTTGACCAAGTTGATCTCGATCAACAAATGGCTGTTCGTGCTGTTTTTGATCCGAACTGGCTCATGAACCCTGCGAAAGTCTTCCCGCTTGATGCAAGGGGCGATGATAAAGATAAAAAGAAGAAGGCTGCGGCATGATTACCCACGCACCAAAGACTGAAGAAGAAGCAGCAAAAATCATTCAAGAAGCCACAGCAGCGGGAACGCGGTTGCGCATTCAAGGGGGTGGCACGCGTTCTTCTATCGGACAAAACATCACAACCGATGAAGTGCTTTCGACCAAAAACTTATCTGGCATTAGCCTGTATGAGCCGGGCGAAATGGTGTTGGCGGCGAAAGCTGGTACACCAGTGGCCGAGATACAAAAGGCCTTAGCAGACAATAAACAAATGCTGACGTTTGAGCCGATGGATCATAGCGCTTTGCTTGGCACGAAAGGTTCGCCGACAATTGGTGCCGTTGTTGCTGGCAATATTTCAGGCCCACGCCGCATCTACGGCGGTGCTGCGCGCGATAGCCTCATCGGTGTTCGCTTCGTCAACGGCAAAGGCGAGATTATCAAAAATGGTGGCCGCGTTATGAAGAACGTGACGGGCCTTGATCTTGTGAAGCTACAGGCCGGTGCATGGGGCACGCTGGGGCTTTTAACGGAAGTCATCTTTAAGCTGCTGCCTGCACCAGACCGTGTTGCGACGTTGATGTTCAAAGGGCTTGATGATGAAACTGCAATACAAGCGCTTTGTGCTGCCGCTGGAACGCCGTTTGAACCAACAGGACTTGCGCATTTGCCCGCTTGTATTGGCGACAAAGGTCCACGCACACTCATACGGGTTGAAGGCTTTGATGAACAAGTAAGCTATCGTTTGGCTGAGCTTCAAAAAGCTCTCGCGAACTATGGTGAGGCGAGTGTCGTTGAAGGCAAGACGCAGGGCGATCTTTGGGCGAGTGTTCGTGATGTCACATTTCTTACAGAGCCAAAGAACAAAGCCATCTGGAAATTGTCTGTGCGTCCAACATCAGCGCCGAATACGATTGCAGTGATAGAGCAGGCGATTGACTGCACCTATTATTTTGATTGGTCTGGCGGCTTGGTTTGGCTTGCTATTGATGAAGAAGATGATGCCGGCGTTGAGACTGTTCGTAATGCAGCCAATGCAGCAGAAGGTTATGCAACGCTCATTCGTGGATCTGAAGAGTTGAGATCCCGCATTGATGTGTTTGAACCTCAAATAGAGCCCTTAAAAGTGGTCTCTCATGGCATTAAGAAAAGTTTTGACCCTGCCGGTGTGTTGAACACTGGGCTCATGGTTGCAGAAGGATAGGGACTGAATATGCAAACGAATTTTAGCCCTGACCAATTAAAAGACAGCCATACTGCGCATTCTGAAAAGATTTTGCGAAGCTGTGTTCATTGTGGTTTTTGCACGGCGACATGCCCGACTTATCTCACTTTAGGCGATGAACTCGACAGTCCACGCGGTCGCATTTATCTGATTAAAGAAATGTTGGAGAACGATCGTCCGGCAGACGCAAAAACCGTCAAACATATCGACCGCTGTTTGTCCTGTCTTTCTTGCATGACCACTTGCCCATCTGGCGTGCATTACATGCATCTGGTTGATCATGCTCGCGCCCATATCGAAAACACCTATAAACGCCCGTTTATGGATCGGTTGATCCGTACGATCTTGGCAAATGTGCTGCCTTATCCAAGCCGCTTTAGAACAGCCACCAAATTGGCAAAATTGGGCAAGCCCTTTGCAGGTGTAATGAAATCTATCCCGATGACAGAGCGCTTTGGTGCCATGTTGGATTTAGCACCTTCGTCGTTGCCTGAGAAAACTGACGCCGTTGGCCCGAAAGTCTATGAAGCCACGGGTCAAAAACGCGGGCGTGTTGCAATCCTATCTGGCTGTGCCCAGCCTGTATTGCAGCCGGGCACCAATGAAGCGACCATCTCTTTGTTGAAGCGGTTGGACATTGAAGTCGTCCTGCCAAAGGGTGAGGGCTGTTGCGGTGCGCTCGTTCATCACATGGGTAAAGAAGATGCAGCGCTTGTTTCGGCTCGCCAAAATGTTGATGCATGGACGGCGGAAATAGAGGGCGATGGCCTCGATGCGATTGTGATCACCGCCTCAGGCTGTGGCACGACAATCAAGGATTACGGCCACATGCTGCGTGATGATGCGGCTTATGCCCAAAAGGCGAAAAAGGTATCAGCTCTTGCAAAAGATATTGTCGAATATCTAAGCGAGACAGAATTGCCAACGCCAGCATTCAAGCCAGAGATAAAGCTCGCTTATCATTCGGCCTGTTCAATGCAACATGGTCAGAAGATCACGATGCAGCCAAAGAACTTGTTGCGTGCTGCCGGGTTTGCTGTGTCAGATGTGCCTGAGGGGCATTTGTGTTGCGGGTCGGCTGGCACGTACAACATTATGCAGCCAGAAATCGCAGGCAAATTGCGTGATCGCAAAATCAAGAACATCAAAAGCATCAAACCGGATATGATTGCGGCAGGTAACATTGGCTGCATCACGCAAATTGCAAATGGCATGGCGGATGATGGGGCCAATATTCCAATCGTGCATACCATCGAATTGCTCAACTGGGTTTATGGCGGGGAAATCCCGACAGTCGTTGCGAAGAATGGCTTAGATAAACGGGTAGCAACAATTGCAGAAGCGGCTGAATAAGGCGCAGGATAAAAACACGCATAAATAAAAAAGCCCCGACGTGAATGTCGGGGCTTTTTTGTTTTTAGGGTTCAAAAGTAATCGTTAGATTACAACAACCTTTGCGCCGAGTTTTACCCGTGGGTAAAGATCGCTAACATCCTCATTGCGCATACGGAAGCAGCCTGATGAAACAGCCTGACCGATTGTCCAAGGCGCATTGGTGCCGTGGATGCGGTAAAGGGTGGAGCCGAGGTAGATACCGCGTGCGCCCATTGGGTTTTCAACACCACCTGGCATGAAAGCAGGCAAGATGCGGCCTTTTTTACGTTCGCGGGCAATCATTTCTGCTGGCGGACGCCATGATGGCCATTCTGCTTTACGGGTTACGCGTTCAGAGCCTGTCCAGCCGAAGCCTTGTTTGCCAACACCAACGCCGTATCTGCGCGCTTCACCATTGCCCAATACGAGATATAGGTAACGGCTTGTCGTATCGATCACGATCGTGCCTGGTTTTTGATTGGTATTATATTCAACAACTTGTGGCAAAAAGCGCTTAGGTAATTCGCGGCTACGTTGTGTTGTTGAATAACGCTGCTGTTTCTTCTTCGTGCGAAGGGAAGCACCCGTTGCAAGCGCGGAAGTGGAATAACCATGTTTAGCGCGTTTGTTCTTGCGATTTTGGCGTTTTTGACGCGCAAAGGATTTAGAAGATCGAGTAACCACTTTCGCGCTACGCGGTGTGGTTAGTTGTAATTGCCATGGTTCTGTTAAATCAGGACTTAGAACAACAGGAGGTTGTTCCCCGTAGCGGCTTCCTGCTTCTGCCGGCGCAATTAACATTGCACCGCCCATGAGTATTCCGAGACCCGCAAGGGTCAAACGGGATAAGGTTTTTTCAAACATGTGACGTACTCTCTACAATTCGTCTCAAACAAAGGGCGCCAAAAACACAGCGCCTTGCCAATAGAGTACGTGAAGCAGGGCGCTAAATAGTAAACGTTTGCCCGCCTCACGCAGCTGTGAGCCGTAAATCATCGCTTAAGGTTAGCAAATGGTTGGGAAGAATGGTTAACGAAACTTGCTGGTTTTATCGCCTGAAACCTTGCCAGAAGCCTTTATTAGAAACCTTGTCAGGCAACTTAGCTTTGCGGCTCAATCAAGTTGAGCCGCTTTAGGCAGTCATGCATTACTGTTGGCAAAATTTTCGCAACTTGCGACTTAGACATGCCCGGCTTGATCCGTGGGTCGTACAATATATTCATCAAGACCTGATCATGGACTGTAAAGCTGGAATGCTGCGAGGCTGTGTTGAAAATGCTGAAATTCTTGTTGCCACGATCAGCGAGAGGGCCGAGGCCCTGCAAGATTTCTTCAACCATGCAGCGCTGGAATAAGCGCTCGCCATCATCGGAACGGATAACGACATCAGTCGAGCCAATGCTGTTCGCATTTTTAGAGGCCAGCACCCGAACGAAGCATTTGCCACGCACAGGTTTGCGAGCGCCACCGTAAATTTCATTGCGGATGACATCGGCATATTGATCTTTATCGACAACGTGGATGCGGAAATTTGCTTGTTGTGGATTAGATACCACGGAGGTTTTCAAGCCAGCGATTTTTGTCGGCAGGCTCCAGACGAAACCTTTTATGGCTTGTCTACGATCAAGTTTTGAATGATTGATGATTGCAAAGCGGACAGTGGAATCATATTTTTTTACGGAACGCCCAAATTTGCTGTTCCCACCATATTCCGCCGACATAACGACACGCATGAAATCTCGTTTGATGACCTTTTGATCAATCGTTATGTTGTCTGCCTGAGCATTTGTGAGAATAACGGGTGAAAAAATAAGTATAAGTACAGCACATAAAGTATTAAATACTCTGTTTTCCTGAGGAGTATTGTAAAAAATATCCATTTTTTGCAGAAAATTAATTACGCAAGAATGCAGTTTGTGACGTGCCATCATTTATGTTTTTCTTATTAAATTAGCCACTTCGAGAAGATTTGCATGTGATTTTTCAAATTTCAAGGGTGGAACAACAATTGTTGCTGAATTGATGAAATTAAGTCGAGCTTAACGTTTTCACCTGTATTTTGATGTTATCGCTACAAAAAAAAGATTATCTGATGAAATCCAAAGTATATCGTTTTGAATCCTTCTCACGCAATGAGCCGCAAAGCACACCGTCTGAAGGTGGTAGTTTTGATAATGATCAGCTTAAAACGATAATGGATGAATTGGCGGTATTGAAATCTCATATCTGTCCATTGACTGAACAATCAGACGGTAGCAAGGCTCCTCAAACTAACTCGAGCATAGCTGAAGCCATCGGTATCAAGAACGAACTTGATCAGATTTACGAGGCGATTGCTAAAACTAAAGCTGAGATTGCCTCAATAAACAGCGCTGGTATGCAACAGTCTGGCAGCACTCCAGAAGATGAGTTGGATGCGGTTGTTAGCGGCACTGAATCTGCAACAAACCAAATTCTTAACGCGGTAGAACAGGTGGAAGCTGATGCAACCACGCTTGCAAACACGCTGGTTGGGGATGAAGGCTTGATCGCCGTGAACATCCAAGAAAAAGTTCTCTCGATTTATGAAGCTTGTAACTTCCAAGATATTACCGGCCAACGGATTACCAAAGTGGTTGAAGCTCTTCGGTTCGTGTCTGAACGGACCGACCGTATGATCGAGATTTGGGGTGGTATGGATTCCTTCGAAGGTGTCGAAGCGGAATCAATGGATACCCGCGAAGGTGATGATCGCCTTAAGAATGGCCCATCGCTTGAAACAGACGATAATGTTGCATCTCAAGATGATATCGACGCTCTTTTTGGATAATTCCATCTTGCAGCTTTAGCCTCAGCGCTTATGCTCGCCCAAATTGACGGGAGAGCATTATGACAACATCCAATATTCAAAATCGTTGCTGGTGGCCGGGCGAAGACCCCGAATATGTGCGCTATCATGATTATGAATGGGGAAACCCTGTCACGGATGACACGAGGCTGTTTGAAAAAATCTGCCTTGAAGGATTTCAGTCCGGCCTGTCGTGGCTCACCATCTTGCGTAAACGTGAAAACTTCCGTTCAGCTTTTGCAGGTTTTGAAATTACCAAGGTTGCAGGCTTCACCGAGGACGATATTGAGCGACTGGTTTTAGATGCGGGCATTATTCGCCATCGCGGTAAAATTAAATCCACCATCAATAATGCGAAACAAGCCTTGAAGATGCAGCAAGAGTTCGGGTCACTGGCGGCCTATTTTTGGCGCTTTGAAGAAGAAGCGCAAAAAGGGCGTCCAGCGAAAATGACGAAGGCGGATATACCGGGCTTTACGGAAACATCGACGAAAATATCTAAAGATTTGAAAAAGCGTGGTTGGTCATTTGTCGGGCCAACGACGGTTTATGCATTCATGCAGGCAATGGGCATGGTGAATGACCATGTGGACGGTTGCGATTGTTGGGCCATCGTTGAAGAAAAGCGGGCAGCGTTAAAACGGCCTGTTACATAATTAATCATCGCTATTTCAAGGTGTCGTCATGGTAAGCAGTACCTTGCAGCGGTCGGCCTTATCGGCTAGGAAAGCGGCAACAATTTAGAGTGCCTCAGAGCCAAGTCGAAAGCCATCATGTCAGCTAAGAAAAACAAAGAGAAAAAGCCAAAAGCTCGTCTGCCGCGTGGTTTTGTGGATCGCTCCGCTTCCGACATTCGCGCGACTGATGAAATGATCGCAAAAATTCGCGAAGTTTATGAGCGTTATGGCTTTGATCCGGTGGAAACGCCGATGTTTGAATATACGGATTGTTTGGGCAAGTTTTTGCCAGATACAGATCGGCCAAACGCGGGCGTGTTCTCCGTTCAAGATGACGACGAACAATGGATGAGCCTTCGCTATGACATGACGGCACCACTTGCGCGCCATGTGGCAGAAAACATCAACGAAATTCAAATGCCGTTCCGCACCTATCGCCAAGGCTATGTGTTCCGCAATGAAAAACCGGGACCGGGTCGTTTCCGTCAGTTCATGCAGTTCGACGCGGACAGCATCGGCGCACCGGGTGTGCAGGCAGATGCTGAAATGTGCATGATGATGGCCGACACCATGGAAGCCCTCGGCATTGCGCGTGGCGATTATGTCATCCGCGTCAACAACCGCAAAGTGCTTGATGGGGTGATGGAAGCAATCGGCCTCGGCGGTGATGAAAACACAGAACGTCGTCTCACTGTGCTTCGCGCGATTGATAAGCTCGATAAATTTGGCGTTGAAGGCGTGAAGCTTCTGCTTGGTGAAGGCCGCAAAGATGAGAGTGGGGACTTTACTGAAGGTGCGAAGCTGGACGCTGCTGGTATTGATAAAGTCATCGGCTATACCGATGGGAGCCAGACAATTGAAGGTGAGGGGCAATCTGAACTTGATCAGATGCAAAGCCTTTTCGATCATGCAGGTTATGGTTCAGACCGTATCAAGATCGACCCATCCGTCGTCCGTGGTCTCGAATATTACACAGGCATGGTCTATGAGGCAGAGCTCCTGTTCGACGTCACCAATGAAAAAGGTGAAAGCGTTCAGTTTGGTTCTGTCGGCGGTGGTGGTCGTTATGATGGATTGATCAAACGCTTCACGGGCCGCGATGTGCCGGGCACTGGGTTTTCAATCGGCGTGTCGCGTTTGGTGACCGCGCTTAAAAACCTTGGCAAGCTTGGCACCTCTGACGTGACAGCCCCTGTGCTCGTCACTGTTATGGATGGCAACACGGAAGCGCTTGGCGAATATCAAAAGATGGTGCAGCAATTGCGCGGTGAAGGCATTCGCGCTGAGATGTATCAAGGTAATTGGAAGAAGTTCGGCAATCAGCTGAAATACGCAGACCGTCGCGGTTGCCCGATTGCCATCATCCAAGGATCAGACGAGCGCGAAGCAGGTAAAATCCAAGTCAAAGATTTGATTGAAGGCCGCAAGCAAGCAGACGCTATCGCCTCCAACGAAGAGTGGCGCGAGACCCGTCCGGGCCAATTTGAAATTGCAGCTGATGATCTGATTTCAGAAGTGAAAAAACTTCTGGCAGAGCAGGCGAAAGGCTAACAGGTGTCCACTCTCAACACCCTTACCAAGCTTTTCCAGTCTTACGGATATGCGTCGGTGGAACCAGCCATTCTGCAACCTGCTGACCCGTTTTTAAACGCGGCGGGTGAAGCGCTGCGCCGTCGTTTGTTCGTTACGCAAAGTGCAAATGGTGAGGCTTTATGTTTGCGCCCAGAATTCACGATACCCGTTTGTATTGAGCATAAGGGTGGCGCTGCTAAATATTGTTATGAGGGTACCGTTTTTCGTCAGCGCGAAGAGCAACCAGTAGAATTTGCTCAGGCAGGTGTGGAAGCTTTAGGCGATACAGACTTTGCGAAAGCAGACGCCGAAATGGTGCGCCTTGCATTGGAAGCCGTTCAAAGCGTGAGTGATTGCCAGCCAGAAATTCGTATCGGTGATCCCGCCTTTTTCGACGCCTTGGTGCAGCCGATTGGCCTTTCAGATACATGGCGTGACAGGCTCACTCGTTCCTTCGGTGATGATGAATTAGTTACCAAAGTTTTAGAGCGGATGGATACGCCCGTTACTGCCTCGGCTACTGGCGACGAAGGTGAGAGCTTGGAAGAGGTGACGGCAAAAGTCAGCGCGATGATCACCAGCCATGGCCTTGGCAGCGCTGAGGGTCGAAGTGCAGAAGAAATCGCCGCTCGCTTTATCAAAACCCGCCAATCTCAAGCAGACGTGCCCGGCCAAGCAATTGGCTTATGCAAGCTGTTCCTCGAACTTGAATGTGATGCATCAAGTGTCGCGCATACCTTTGAGGTCTTTAGCGAAGAGCACGAAATTGATTTCAGCCAAGCAATCTCTGGTTTCACAAATCGACTTGATGCAGGGCTTAATGATTTAAACGCCTCGATCAAATTCTCCGCAGGCTTTGGTCGTCGGCTTGATTATTACACAGGCTTTGTTTTTGAAATTTACGATGCCAATGATCGCGCAAAAGGCGCTCTTGCTGGTGGTGGTCGCTATGATCATCTGACAGAAATGCTTGGCGGCGAGAAGCTTCCAGCAGTCGGCTTCTCCTTATGGCTTGACCGGATGGAGGCACGCTCATGAGTGAGAAACTTGTCATTGCAATCCCGTCCAAGGGTCGTTTGAAAAAAGATACAGAAGCACTGTTTGAACAGGCAGGCTTTAAAGTTGGCTCGCCTTATGGTGAGCGCAATTATAGAGGGATTATTGAAGGGCACGACGGCGTTGAAGTCGCCTTCTTATCCGCCTCTGAGATCGCCCGCGAAGTAGCACGCGGTACGGTGCATATTGGTGTGACAGGCGAGGATCTCGTCAAAGAGAACATCGCCAATTATGACGCGACAACTTTGCAGCTCACACCGCTCGGCTTTGGCCATGCAGATGTTGTGGTGGCCGTTCCTGAATGCTGGATTGATGTGAACAGCATGGAAGACCTCGACGATGTCGCAGCGTCCTTCCGCCAACACTATGGTCGCCGCCTAAGGGTTGCGACGAAATACTGGAACCTGACACAGCGCTTTTTCGCAGGTCACGGCATTTCGGTTTATCGGATTGTTGAAAGCTTGGGCGCAACTGAGGGCGCACCGGCTGCTGGGCTTGCTGATGCGATTGTTGATATAACGTCAACTGGAAGTACGTTAAGGGCGAATTATCTCAAAATGCTCGATGACGGCGTTATGCTGAAATCTCAAGCCAACCTGTTTGCGTCAAAAACGGCGAATTGGTCAGGTGCTCATGCTGATTTAGCAAAAAACTTGGTGGTGTCGTTGGCTGAAGTTCTGCAACAATCGAGCGATGATAGCGATGTTAAAAAACTGGCAAATTCGGCAGGAAGTCGATTTTCATCGCTTATTGGGTGAGTTTTGAATAAACGCAGCATTATTTTTTCAATTTTAAAAAATTTAATACGACGTGCAACCAACGCCTTAGAGTAAAAGGTCTAGCTTTCCCTGACATGAGAGCCGTTTTACTGCTCGCTTTTCGGTTTATTCGATAGGGAATATAAGCATTTTTGCGTATGATGAAGGCTGAGAAAGTAATTTCTCATGGTAGAGGCCGTCTCGGGGGAAACGGCCTCTATGAAGCTAATGGAAAGTTCGGGGGTTCCCACAAGCCTCGTTGCGGAGTGTCTCACAAAGAAAACATCCGCCACATCTGTAAATATACGTGTTCACTAGAATTGTCTTAAAAAATTTACACTCACGAGTAGAGTCGGTGCAACAAAGAGCAAAAGTCTGTGGGTTTTTGCTTGTGTACCGCTCTTTTCGTGGAACTTAATATGGCTGAACACGGTTAGCGGAATGATTGAAAGTAAAACCAAGCCTGATAGGTGTTGCGATAAATTGCCACCTGTCGATAAGGCTGCAAAGGTTATCATGCCCTCATAGTCAAATAGTGTTTTGACGACAATTTGGTTTGGCAGGCCTGAATGGGTCAGATGATAAAATTGATAGAATGCTTGAGGTGATAAAGCGTGCAGCGTGCCGAAAAGTGCTAAGCCCAGTGCGCAATCAAAAGCCAAAACTAACCAGCCTGACAATCGCCGTTTCGACGCGATTGCTAGTACCTTGCGTGATTTCCAAACAATGATGAGGGCAAAGAGCGTGATCAATGTCCCGCTGATTGCCAACACACCAAGCCCCCCGAAGAAACCAAGGTCAAAAAAGCTGTCATCTGGATAGCCTGACAAGATCGCAATCCAAAGCGTTGGCGCTGAGGCCATCGCCATCAATAGGCTCGCTGGTAGTGCTATCGCCAAAAATGGAAGGCTGAAGGGTCGGCGCTTCACGAAAGGTGTTGCGGCAAAGCTTATGCATAAGGTTGCGACGAGTGCGGCTATGAAAAGTAATATTGTCATGCCGTTATTTAGCGATTGAAGATCACTGATGGCAAGAAAAAAGAGCGCTCAATAAGAGCGCCCTTAATCTTAGTTAGCTTTATGTGTAAGCTTAAGCTTACATCATGCCGCCCATACCGCCCATGTCAGGCATTGCAGGAGCGCCGCCACCAGCTGGCTCAGGCTTATCAGCAACCATTGCTTCTGTTGTGATCAACAATGATGAAACAGATGCAGCGTCTTGAAGAGCAGAGCGCACGACTTTCATTGGGTCAACAATACCCATTTCAATCATGTTGCCGAACTCACCAGTTTGTGCGTTGTAACCGAAGTTTGCGTCGTCAGATTCTGAGATCTTGCCAACAACGATAGAACCTTCGTCGCCTGCGTTTTCTGAGATTTGACGGATCGGAGCTTGAAGCGCACGACGTACAATGTTTACGCCAGCTTCTTGGTCCGCGTTTGCACCTTCAGCTTTAATAGACATTGAAGCGCGAAGGAGAGCAACACCGCCACCAGGGACGATACCTTCTTCAACCGCAGCGCGTGTTGCGTTCAACGCATCATCAACGCGGTCTTTCTTCTCTTTAACTTCGATTTCAGTAGCACCACCAACACGCAGAACAGCAACGCCGCCTGCAAGTTTAGCAAGACGCTCTTGAAGTTTTTCACGGTCGTAATCAGATGTTGTCTCTTCGATTTGAGCTTTAATCTGGTTTACACGGCCTTCGATGTCATCTTTAGAACCAGCACCGTCTACAACAGTTGTGTTCTCTTTAGAGATAGCAACTTTTTTCGCAGTACCGAGCATGTCGAGAGTAACTGTCTCAAGTTTGATGCCCATTTCTTCAGAAATCACTGTACCGCCTGTAAGGATTGCGATGTCTTCAAGCATAGCTTTACGACGATCACCAAAACCTGGAGCTTTAACAGCAGCCACTTTCAAGCCACCACGTAGTTTGTTCACTACGAGTGTTGCAAGTGCTTCACCTTCAACATCTTCTGCAATGATAAGCAGTGGACGTGAAGCTTGAACAGTTGCTTCCAAGATTGGGAGCATTGCTTGCAAGTTTGAAAGTTTTTTCTCGTGAAGAAGAATGAACGGGTCATCCAACTCTGTGAGCATTTTTTCTGAGTTTGTTACGAAATACGGTGAAAGGTAACCGCGGTCGAACTGCATGCCTTCAACAACTTCGAGTTCTGACTCGAGTGATTTAGCTTCTTCAACAGTGATAACGCCTTCATTGCCGACTTTTTGCATTGCGTGTGCAATGTCTTCGCCGATTGTTGAATCGCCATTTGCTGAAATTGTGCCAACTTGAGCAACTTCTTCAGTTGTTGTGATTGTTTTAGCCGCAGAACCGAGAGCTGCAACAACATCGCTAACAGCCATGTCGACACCGCGCTTAAGGTCCATTGGGTTCATGCCAGCAGCAACAGCTTTTGCGCCTTCTTTAACGATGGCTTGAGCCAAAACAGTCGCAGTTGTTGTACCGTCACCAGCAACGTCATTTGTTTTTGACGCTACTTCACGCACCATTTGTGCGCCCATGTTTTCGAACTTGTCATCAAGATCGATTTCTTTTGCAACAGACACACCATCTTTCGTGATGCGCGGTGCGCCGAAAGCTTTGTCTAGAACAACGTTACGACCTTTAGGGCCGAGTGTTACTTTTACAGCGTTAGCAAGAATGTCTACGCCGCGGATCATTGCGTCGCGCGCATCCGAACCGAATTTTACTTCTTTAGCCATTGGGCTACTCCAAATTTGTTATTTAAGCGGAAGAATGTGATGGGAAGGGATTAGCCTTCTACAACACCCATGATGTCGCTTTCTTTCATGATCAGCAGGTCGTCGCCGTCAATCCGGATTTCTGTGCCTGACCATTTGCCGAATAGAACTTGGTCACCAACTTTAACATCCATAGGGATAAGTGCATTGTCTTCACCACCGCGAGCGCCAGCGCCTACAGCAACAATTTCGCCTTCGCTTGGCTTTTCTTTAGCAGTATCTGGAATAATGATGCCGCCAGCGGTTTTTTCTTCTGAATCGACGCGGCGAACTACCACACGATCATGTAGGGGACGAAACTTCATGTCCGTTTTTCCTCTTTATACGATTGATGTTTACCGAAAGGCCGGCAAACGTACGCTCAAAATAAATTAGCACTCTACTTGTGTGAGTGCTAACAGCGCGGATTTATATGGATATGAGGGGAGCTTGTCAAGCTTCTATATGGCAGGATTAGCCCAAGGTTCAATCGTTTTCTTGAAGTATTGTTAACGACGAAACGGCGGTTATGCGGGGCCGTTTTCTTCGGCAATCAATCCGATAGCAGAAGATCCCAACCTTGTTTCTTGCGATAGATTGTCGACGGGCTAATTTGCAGAGCCGCGGCTGCGTGGGTGATGTTACCGTGGTACACGCCAAGCGCATCTTCAATAATCTGCCGTTCTTGGTCGGCAAATGGAATGATCGCATTGGTAGATGGTGTTGATGCCATATTCAAAGCTTGAGTATTTGTCGGGGAAGGCTCGATCAATAGGGTTTTTAACCGTTCCACTAAAGCGCTTTTGCTCACGGGTTTTGGAAAAAAGTCACAGCCACCCGCCCGCATTACATTCACAGCCATTGCCATGGACGGGCGATCGGACAGAACGATAATGGGTGATTGAAAACAGGTCTTAAGGCATTCAACGAATTCAACGCCTTGTCGATCTGCCATATCAAGAATGATCAAATTCGGTCTATTCGCCGTCAACGTCGCTTCAGGCGCGCTAAAGTGCGTAACCGAACATCTACATTGCTGCTCGATCTCGAGCATAATGTCATTGTGTTCGCCAAGAGTTGGAGAAACTAAGTGAATTTGTCGTTGATCTTGATGAAAATATTTTCTTGTCACGGGCCGTCGCAATATCTTTTTTTGAATTTGAGCCAGATACGCGAGACAGAGGCTAAGACTGAAGAACTAACCGTAAAATACAGCGATCTGTGTAAACAAATTATTGAAACGAAAAAAATAAAACCGATTAAATTTAAGAAAAGACCATCCCACTACTAAGCTGGAAGCTTAGCTGGCAAGTTTTTTACCGTGCGCGCGGCGATTGTGGTTTGATATTGCATCTGGTTTGACTTCACGAGGCGCAGCAAACAAGAAACCTTGTCCAAGGCTGATGTCAAAATCGAGCAGTTCAACGACTTCGCTCTCATTCTCCACATGATCGACAATGAGTTGAAGGCCATTGCGCGAAAGGAAGCGCGAGAAGTCTTCGGCATGAATTTCATTGATGCCTGTTTTCTTTGCAGCCAACAAAACCTGTGATGAGACTTTTACGTAATGGAAGCCAAGCGATACCAGTTTGAGGAAGTCCATCGATAGGTCCGTCACATTATCGATCGCAAACCGGAAGCCAAGGTTTTTCAAGGCTCGCAAGCTTTCTTCCTCAAGGGTGTCGATTTTCATGACGGTTTCTTGGTCAAATTCAAAAATTAAATGGTCAGCAAGATCCGGTTTGGCGCTTAGCAATTTTCTAAAATCATTGAAGAAGCTGCTGTCGGCAAGACTAGATGATGAAATGTTGCAGACAACAACCGCATCGCTTTTTCGAAGCAGCAGGCGCCGTAAGACTTGGATCGCGCGCACCAACAACATCTTGTCGAGTACAGGCATTGTGCCTGATTTTTTCGCAGAATGCATAAATTGCGCAGGTCGGATGAGTTCGCCCTTGTCATCGCGGATGCGTGATAACGCCTCATAAAATTTCGGTTTTCGTTGGGGAAGAGTGACGATTGGTTGTAGATATAAATCGACCTCATTTTTATCAACTGCTTCTTGAAGAGCTTTTAAAATTGGCGAATTTTCGCTGGTGAGGTTGTCCAGTTCGGTAGCTGGTTGGTCAGCTGGAATTTCGCCTAACCATTCACTTGCATCTGGCTCTGTCTTTTTACCAACAGTTGGTGGGGAAGATGATTTTTGGGGCGCTTTTTTGGTGCTTGATTTTGTTGTCGCATCTTGTGGGGAAGGCGATGCAACCGCAGCAACAGGTGCGGGCGCTGCTTCTAGCTCCCCCATCCGCGCTTCAACTGCAACGGTGCTTTCAGCCAACTGTTTGATGAGAGTGCTGATAACTTCAAGCTCTCTTGCCAGCGGCTCCAGTTCCTTGCGCGTTACCGTTTTGATTGCTTTACGAAGACCCGCCAGTTCGTTGCTAACCCTGTCCACGCCGTTTGCGTTTTGGGCTTCTGCCAGTGCTAAATCATGAATGCGAGAAAGAAGAGCGCGGTGGACGATGGCTTTCCATACAAAAAGATATCCGACTAATTGGATAACCAAAAAGCACATACCCGTCATTGTGGCTTCAAACCCTGTAAGGCTCAAATGTGCCCAAACGGAATAACCAAGTGACGCAGAAATGACCACCATGCACGCACAGATAAAAAGGTTTTTTGCTAAGTTCAACCGACCACGACCCTACGCACATTCTCAAAGTTCGATGCTATTTTGCGTTAACCCACGAAAACATACAGTCCAGCACCGAATCACCCATTCCAACTACGCCATACTTGCCGCCCTAGAACAAGTGATTGGGGCTAGTTGAAATCATGGAAAGCTATCATTCCACAAACGGTTCTGCTAAAGCGCGATCTAAATTGTTCTGATCCTGCGATAGTACTTGTTTAAAAACGAATGTAGGACACCCAACCATCCTTAATTGAGGAATTGAATATGACCTTGCTGCCCGTCCCTTTGGTTGATGGATTATCAAATCTCAATGAGGCTTATGATTTGGTACTGTGTGATGTTTGGGGTGTTATTCATAATGGCATTTCAGTGTTCAATGCGGCACCTGATGCGCTTGCAAAATTCCGCCAACAAGAAGGCAAGCATGTCATCCTGCTCACCAATGCACCACGGCCAGCGTGGTGGATTAAGTGCCAGCTCGATGAACTTGGTGTGCGCTCTGATGCTTACGATGACATTGTTACATCTGGCGATGTTACGCGCCTTGATATTGCAAACCGAGATGCGCAAAAAGTTTACGCGTTAGGGCCAGAAAAAGATTTGAATTTTTACGACGATTTGCCAATCGATCTAGTGGATGCAAAAGAGGCTGAAGTAGTGTCCGTAACAGGCCTAATTGATGATGCGACAGAAACGCCTGACGACTACGATGAGATGTTGAACGATTTCTTGAAACGCGGTCTTTCAATGATTTGCGCCAACCCTGATATTGTTGTCGAACGCGGCGATAAACTGATTTATTGCGGCGGTGCATTGGCGCAAAAGTATAAACAAATGGGCGGCGAAGCCCTCTATTTCGGCAAGCCTTACGCGCCAATCTATAACCGCGCGCTTGAACGTGGTGCAGAACTGGTTCGCCAAGGTTTGGATAAACAGCGGGTTCTTGCTGTGGGTGACGGTATTGCAACTGATGTTAAAGGAGCGGGCGACAATGGTCTTGATTGCCTGTTCGTTACGGCCGGCATTCATAGCGCAGAAAATGGACCGCTTGCTCATCCGACACCAGAAAACGTGGCGCAATTCCTTGATGAACATAAGCAAAAAGCCAAGGCATTTTTGCCTCGGCTTATTTGGTAATTTGTTGATGCTCGAAAGTGTTCACTTAAGGGAAATGTGAATCGACTTCGTCTTGCTTAATGCCTGAATCACCAAGGGCAGGGCCATTTAGAAGACCAGTCAACAAGCTTTCGCCAGTTGGGCGAGATCCGCCGTCGTCTTCATTTTTCTGCTGGTTGTCCATTCGGTCAACGATACATTTGATCTGCTCATCAATAATATTGAGAGTTTTCACAACTTTAGAGATCCGTTGCCCTGTGATGTCTTGGAAAGAGCAAGCTTCGAAAATTTCGATAACTTTGTCATTCACCATCGCGGTGTAAGCCTCAGGATCACTTGTATCGCCACCCATAATAGTTTCGGCAGCTTCCATGATCGTGTTGGTAGCACCTTCTGTTGCTTCCACAATAGCATCAAGCTCTAGACCCGCTTGAGGGATATGTTCGTCATGCATTTCGTCTGCGCGAAAATCTGCCAAATCTCTTTTCGTATCAGAGATTTGGTAAGAAATTTTGCGTAGCTCTTCAAATGTCTGCTGATCATTCCCTTTGAGGATATCGAGCATACTGTCTGTCATCAATTCAGCGAGCCGAACGATGTCATTCAGATGGATACTATCTTGCTTCTCACGCTTCAAAAAATGTTTGATGCGCGTTATGTCCAGTTGAGCTGACATTCACCTGCTCCAATCTAGAACCGCCAGTATAATATTCTCATTGGGCGTGAGTTCTTCACGCGCTCAATGAACTGACGAACCTGAGGTTTAATTATTCGCCGAATACGGCCTCAATTTTACCCTTCAATGTTTGAGCATTGAATGGTTTAACGATATAGTTGTTCACGCCAGCTTTTTTAGCCGCGATAACATTCTCGGTTTTAGATTCCGCAGTCACCATGATGAATGGTGTCTTTGTTAAACCTGCATCGCCACGAACTTGTTTAAGAAGCTCATAACCAGTCATCGGTTCCATGTTCCAATCTGAAATAACCAAACCGTATTTTTGGTCTTTCATTTTGGCAAATGCTTCAGTGCCATCTGCGGCATCATCTACATTTTCGAAGCCAAGTTGCTTAAGCAGGTTGCGAATAATACGAACCATAGTTTTATAGTCATCCACCACCAGGACGGGCATAGATAGATCAAGGGCCATTTGGTTACTCCACACGTTAATCGAAAGAACTACTGTTCCATTCCCCAAATACAGCGACAAGCCATCGCAGTTGGGTCAAAAATAACCACGACCTTTGAAGAGATAGTTAATACGTTTTGAGATGGAGCCGAAATTTGCGTAAAATGGCAAAAATTGGGTTGGAAACAGTTTTTATAATGAAAAAAGAGTTAATCATTGGCTGTAAGTGTGGCAAGCAAGAGTATTAAATAGAAGAGCCAAAGAATAACTGAAGTTATCGAAGGCCGTGGTTAGGTTGAAAGTAAAGCGACAGATGAAAAACAATAAGCCCTTTGATCAAGTCTTTAATCTTTTAACGGCCTCGTATGAACAAGTCGCAGGATTAAAAGGTGGGGTGCTTGCGATTGGGAATTTTGATGGTGTCCACAAGGGGCACCGTGTTGTTTTGGAAACAGCCCTTAATCTTGCAGCAAGCCAAGGTGAGCAATCCAAAGCGGTCGCGATGACTTTCGAACCCCATCCGCGCACCGTGTTTAAGCCAGATGCGCCTGTCTTCCGCCTCACGCCACGCCATGAAAAAGGGCGCTTACTTGCCGCAATGGGTTTAGACGGCATGGTGATTGTTCCCTTTGACCATGATTTTTCACAAATGGCGGCTGAAGATTTTGTGCAGGACCTACTCATAGAGAAGCTTGCGGTTTCGCATGTTGTGGTTGGTTATGACTTTCATTTCGGCAGAGCGCGGCAAGGGTCTCCTGAGTTCTTGATCGAAATGGGCAAGGCACATGGTTTTGCTGTGAGTGTTGTGCCAGCACAAAAGAATGAGGAGGGGGCGTTGGTTTATTCGTCTTCTGCAACCCGCAATTGTTTGGCTGAGGGCAATATTAAACTCGCGAACGATATCCTTGGTTATCGCTACTTTGTTTCGGGAGAAGTGGTGCATGGCCGAAAAGAGGGGCGGGAGCTTGGATACCCAACCGCGAATATGGCGCTTGCGCCCAACAATGAATTAAAACACGGCATCTATGCCGTTCAGTTGCGTGTTGATGGCAAGGTGATGGACGGTGTTGCAAGTTTTGGTCGCCGCCCGATGTTTGATAATGGCCCGCCCTTGCTAGAAACATATGTGTTTGATTTTGACGGCGACCTTTATGGCAAAAACGTTGAAGTTGCGTTTTTCAAATATCTGCGTGGGGAAGAGGCATTTGATAGCTTGCAAGACTTGCTTGATCAAATGGCCATCGACTGCGATAACGCGCGCCAAGTCCTACAAAATGCTGAAATTTTATCGAGTATTGATCGCGGCTTAAATGGTGAGTGATTGCAAGCTTTGCAATTGCCTCTTTATTTGCGCGTGAACCATTGCTAGTACATCGCAACCTTGCCTTTTCTTCAAGCTGAGAAACCATAATGTCAAACGACACAAATACAGAAGACGGTTTTGATTATTCCAAAACTCTATTTCTTCCAAAAACAGACTTCCCAATGCGCGCTGGCCTTCCAAAGAAAGAGCCAGAGATTATTGCGAAATGGAAACAGCAAGGCATTTATAAGACATTGCGCGAGCAATCGAAGGGACGTGAGAAATTCGTCCTTCATGATGGCCCGCCCTATGCCAATGGCAATCTACACATTGGCCACGCCCTCAACAAAGTGTTGAAAGACGTCATCACCCGCTCGCACCAGATGCTGGGTTTTGATTCAAACTATGTCCCTGGCTGGGATTGTCACGGTCTTCCCATTGAATGGAAGGTTGAAGAAAAATACCGCGCCAAGGGTAAGAATAAAGACGACATCCCTATTAATGAGTTCCGCCAAGAATGCCGCGACTTCGCGAAGCATTGGGTTGGGGTGCAGTCAGAAGAGTTCAAGCGCCTTGGTATCGAAGGTGATTTTGAACGCCCTTATCTCACCATGAACTTTGAGGCTGAAGCCTATATCGCGAAAGAACTGATGAAGTTTGCGACCAGCGGCCAGCTTTATCGTGGTTCAAAACCGATCATGTGGTCTGTGGTTGAACGCACAGCTTTGGCTGAGGCTGAGATCGAATATCAAAACTACGAGTCAGATACGGTTTGGGTGCCATTCCCAATCGGTAAAGGACCAGACCATCTAAAAGATGCAAAGGTTGTGATTTGGACGACGACACCTTGGACAATGCCAGGCAACCGTGCGGTTTGTTATTCGCCGAAAATTTCCTACGGCCTTTATGAAGTAACGGCGGCAGAAAATGAGTTTGGTCCGCAAGCCGGCCACCAATTCGTCTTTGCAGATGCCTTAAGTGAAGAATGTGCAGCAAAGGCTAAAGTTGAATTTAAACGTGTGAGCGATGTGACTGCCGCTGATTTTGACGGCATGGTTCTTGATCATCCGCTCAAACAAGCAGGTCTTGGCGGCTATGACTTCGGCGTGCCGATGTTGAGCGGCGACCACGTTACTGATGAAGCTGGTACAGGCTTTGTGCATACAGCACCGGGTCATGGTCGTGATGACTTTGAAATCTGGATGACGAAAGCTCGCGACATTGAAGCGATGGGCATCTCATCCGACATTCCGTTCACCGTGGGTGATGATGGTTTCTACACCAAAGATGCGCCAGGTTTTGAAGATGCCCGCGTGATTGATGACAAAGGTAAGAAGGGTGACGCCAACCAGAAGGTCATCACTGCCCTTATTGGCCAAGGCAATCTTTTCGCCCGTGGTCGCGTAAAACATGAATACCCACATTCATGGCGCTCCAAAAAGCCGATCATCTTTAGAAACACACCGCAGTGGTTTGTTTATATGGATAAAGACGGCGTTGTTGAAAAAGGCACATTACGCACAACAGCGCTTGAGGCCATCGACAACACCAATTTCGTGCCACCGCAAGGCCAAAACCGTTTGCGCGGTATGATTGAAGGTCGCCCAGACTGGGTGCTTTCACGTCAACGCGCATGGGGTGTGCCTATTTCCGTTTTCGTTGATGAAGACGGCACTGTGCTGAAAAGCGAAAAGGTCAATGCAGCCATTTTCGAAGCCTTCAAACAAGACGGTGCAGACGCATGGTATGCAGATGGCGCGAAAGAACGCTTCCTTGCCGCAGACCCTGACGTTGATGCATCAAATTGGACAATGGTTCGCGACATCTTGGATGTGTGGTTTGATTCTGGTTCAACGCACGCTTTCTGTTTGGAGCAGCGCGAAGACCTTAAATGGCCAGCAGACGTCTACCTAGAAGGAACAGATCAACACCGTGGTTGGTTCCATTCATCGCTGCTTGAAAGCTGCGGTACCAGAGGTCGCGCCCCTTATGACACTGTGATCACGCATGGTTTCACCATGGATGATCAGGGCCGTAAAATGTCGAAATCTCTCGGCAATCAAACATCGCCCCATGACATCATCAAACAATATGGCGCGGACATTCTGCGGCTTTGGGTGATGACGTGTGATTATACGGACGATCAGCGCATTGGTCAGGAAATCATCAAGACCAATGTCGATGCTTACCGTCGTCTTCGCAATACAGTCCGGTGGATGCTTGGCACACTTGCCCATTATGATGGTGGCGAAGTGGCTTATGACGATTTGCCAGAGCTTGAACAATATATGATGCACCGTCTTGCTGAGACCGATGCAACTGTGCGCCAAGCTTATAAAGAGTTTGATTTCAAAAAAGCCTTCAATGCGATTTTCAGCTTGATGAATGCGGACATGTCGTCGTTCTATTTCGACATCCGCAAGGACGCGCTTTATTGCGACCCAATTTCATCAAAACGCAGACAAGCAGCGCTTTCTGTTGTGGAAAAAATGTTCCGCTGTACCATCACATGGCTTGCACCAATGCTGCCGTTTACAACGGATGAATCGTGGGCAAATCGTTATGGTGAGGATATAGCCTCAATCCACCTGACTGATTTCGAACCTGTTTCACCAAGCTACAACAATGGTGAATTGGCAGCGCGTTGGGAAAACATCCGCAAGCTTCGCCGTGTCGTGACGGGCGCATTGGAAATTGAACGTGCAGAAAAGCGTATCGGTTCATCACTGGAAGCTGCACCTCAGGTCTTTATTTCTGATGATGTGCTCAAGTCAGCACTGCAAGGCATTGAGGACTTTGAAGATTTGTGCATCACAAGTGCCATCGAAGTATTGGACGGCGAGGGGCCTGAACAAGCCTTTAAGCTTGATGATATCGCTGGAGTTTCTGTCGTTCCAAAAATGGCCGAAGGCAAGAAATGCGCTCGTTCTTGGCGTGTTTCAAGTGAAGTTGGGTCGGACGCTGAATATCCAGATTTAACCCCTCGTGATGCACAGGCAATGCGTGAATTGAAAGCTGTTTAAACGAGGAACAAGCGTTTGAGGCGGTAACGTTAACGCTATTACAAATCGTATTTTCCTGTGATTTGTAAAGATCGAGGAAAGGCGGTATATTGTAGGAAAGCTTTCGCCACAAACCTGCCACTTTTACGGTCTGTTTAGGGCAATGAGATTACTGAGGATCCCGATTTGTTGAAAATCATGAAGTTTTGCCGTTCAGGTGCTGCGTTGAGTGTCGTTGCTTTCATGGCAACTGGCTGTGGTTTGCAAACTGCCACTTATGGAACGGGTCAGACCGTAGAGGCTGGCCTTGCGCGGGACCTTGCAAGCATTGCAACATTTGGCACTTTAGGGAAAAAGAAAGCAGAGCGGATCACATATCGTGAACGTGGCGCCCTTATCGTTCCTAATGATCAGCAATTTGCCTCTATCCCAGCACCTGTGGATAAAGTTTCGGGCGTAAGTGAAAATTTCCCAGGCCGAGCCGAAGAAATTGAAAGAATTAAAGCAGCCAAAGAAAAGAAAGAGGCTCTTAAAGTCGAGAACCAAGGAATTGGTGTTGCGCGCGCCCAACCGCTGACCACTGGTTTGTTGAATAATAAGACAAAGAAACACCAGGCAGAGAGAGACGGTGCCGATCTTGACCCTCAAATCAATGCTGCCATTGGTTCCGCTGCACCTCTAGAGGCGCGTGATTTGCTTAAAACACCGGAAGATCATGCCCGTGAACGGGGTATAACCGTGGACGAACTTCCAAAATCGCTTCAAGGTGGCGGCAGTTCTGAAAAGAAAAGCCTCCTTGCTCGTGCTGGTCTTGTGCAACCAAAGACAAGACGTCGCACCCAATCTTTGACGGATATTCCCGTGGAATACCGAACAGTCAAGCAAGTCCCAATTACTCCACCAGCTAGTCAAGGCGCTGTCGTGCAGAATGGCCAAATCCCTTCTCCGCAAGAGCACCTAACAACAGCCTCGCAGGTGAACCGGTCATCGGACCCAGACGGTACTTATTCAGTGGAGCCATTTGAAGCAGGAAAACCACAGAAGAAAAAGAAACGGTTCGTTTTCTTTTAAGCCAAATGAAATTTGATATTAAAAAGCGTCCTTTAAGGGCGCTTTTTTTATCGGCGCTCTGCGAAGAACTTCTTTAAAAGCTCAGCACTCTCTGTTTCTTGAAACCCAGAATAAACCTCAGGCGCGTGGTGGCATGTTGGCAATGTGAAAAAGCGCGCGCCATTTTCTACCGCTCCGCCTTTCTCATCGCTAGCACCAAAATAAAGCCTTCGGATGCGGGCAAGCGATATGGCGCCAGCGCACATGGTGCAGGGCTCTAGCGTTACATAAAGATCGCAATCAAAAAGCCGTTCGCGGCCAAGTTCGCGGGCCGCTAAGCGCATGGCAACAATTTCGGCGTGCGCCGTTGGGTCTTTGTCCTCTAAAATCCGGTTGCCTGCCCGCGCAATTATCTCGCCATCACGCACAATGACAGCGCCAACAGGCACTTCACCACGCTGGGCGGCGGCTTTTGCTTCATCAAGCGCAATCGTCATTAAGGGTTTTGAGTGATCTGACACAATGAGTTCTTTGATATAGTGATCGTTCTTGCTATGCCCTTTGGCATGGATAAGCAAAACAAAAAAAGCCCAAATAAGCGCAGACCTCAATCCCCTAAAAAAGGAATGGGTAAAACTCCGCGCGCGATAGGCGAACCGGAAGTGAATACTGTTGCCGATTTGGGAGAAAAACCAGAGCGTATCGCGAAGGTTTTAGCACGTGCTGGCCTCTGCTCAAGACGTGATGCAGAACGTTGGATCGAAGATGGCCGCGTTGTTGTCAATGGCGTTCAACTAGAAAGCCCAGCCTTTACGGTGAAACTCAGCGATCAGATCGTGGTGGATGGTAACCCATTGCCCGGTCGCGAGCCGACGAGGCTTTGGCTATACAATAAGCCACGTGGTCTTGTTACAACCAATAAGGACCCAGAAGGTCGCACCACGATCTTTGATAAGTTCCCGAAGGATCTGCCGCGTGTCATGACTGTTGGCCGATTGGATATCAATACTGAAGGCTTGATGCTGCTTACCAATGATGGTGGCCTGTCTCGCGTGCTCGAATTGCCAGAAACAGGGTGGCTGCGTCGTTACCGTGTGCGGGCGCATACAAGAGACCAAAAACACCGCGTCACGCAGGCTGATCTTGATAAGCTCGCTGATGGTATTGTCATTGAAGGTGTGATCTACGGCGCGATTGAAGCAACGCTCGATCAAGACAAAGGCACCAATATTTGGATGACCATTGGTTTGCGCGAGGGTAAAAACCGCGAAGTGAAACACATTCTTGGCCACTTGGGTCTTGATGTGAACCGTTTGATCCGTGTGTCTTATGGGCCGTTCCAAGTTCTTGAACTTGATGATGGCGAGGTGCGTGAAGTGCGCCGCCATGTTTTGCGTGATCAGCTTGGTCCTCGCTTGATTGAAGCGGCGGGTGCTGATTTTGAATCGCCAGAAATGCGCGCGGAAAAAGAAAAGCCAGAGCAGAAGAAAAAAGTTGCACCAAAAGATCGTAAGCGTCGGGTGAAAGAACACTGGACCGAAGAGAAAATGGTGAGTGGTCGCAAAGCTGCCGATATAAAAGAGCAGAAGAAAAACCGCAAAAAACCACAAATCAAGCGGGCATCAGATCGCAATTCGGATGAAGAACAACCGTCTCGCTCGACAACAGAAACCAAAACCGGATTTAAAACGGGCGGCAGATCAAGACCTTCAAGTTCTTCCAATAAGTCTGGACGAGGAAACAATGCGGATCGTCGGCGGTAAGTTTCGCGGTCATAAGCTGGCCGCACCCAAAGGGGATAGTATTCGGCCCACCACGGACCGTTCTCGCGAAAGCTTGTTTAATATCTTAAACCACCGTGATGAGGTGGACTTTGAAGGCGCGCGGGTGATCGATCTGTTCGCTGGAACTGGCGCTTTGGGCTTGGAGGCTTTGTCTCGTGGCGCGAGCTTTGCGCTCTTTCTTGATGAGAGCGCTGAGGCGCGCGGGCTTGTTCGCACCAATATGGAAAGCTGCAAGCAAAACGGAAATGCCAAAATTTTTCGCCGTGATGCCACCAAACTGGGTGGGCGAGGCACAATAAACCCTTTTAATCTCGCGTTTTTAGACCCACCTTATGACAAAGGGCTCGGCGAGCGGGCGCTTCAATCGTTGCATGAAGGCGGATGGCTTGCGCCTGAGGCTTTCGTCGTTTGGGAAGAGTTAACCAAAGTTGAGGTCATCATTCCGGCTCATTTCCAGTTAATTGATGATCGCACCTATGGGACAAGCCGTATAAAGTTTCTATCATACCAACCTTAGCAAGCCGGACCTTTTCCGGAACGCCGTTTATGGGACTAATCTATGTTGATAAGAATTGCACAAATCACCAGTTTCTTGGTCGTTACAATTTTTTTCGTTTTAAACAGTGCTTTTGCAGATGAATCGAAAAAAGACGATTTTATCAAAGGCGAATTGTTCCCGAACATCGTTGCCTCCAAGCTAGAAAATGGCATGGAAGTGGTCGTGATCCCAGATCAACGAGCAACGGCTGTCACGCATATGGTTTGGTATAAAGTGGGTTCTGCCGATGAAGATCCTGGTAAATCAGGCATCGCGCATTTTCTTGAGCATTTGCTGTTTAAGGGAACGAAGAAATATCCTGGCAATGCACTCGACACCACCGTGCGCCGTGTAGGGGGCAATCATAATGCTTTCACAAGCTATGATTACACTGGATATTTCCAAAAAATAACCCGCGAGCATTTACCATTGATGATGGATATTGAAGCGGACCGGATGATGAATGTTCGTTTCACTGAAGAAGATGTTGATGTGGAGCGCAAAGTAGTTTTGGAAGAACGTGCGCGCGGTATTGAATCAAGACCTGGCTCTCAACTGTCTGCCGCAATGGATTTGGCCCTTTATAAAAACCACCCTTATCGCCGCCCAATCATCGGCTGGCGCCATGAACTTGAGGTTTTAAACCAAAAGGACGCGTTTGCTTTTTACGAGAAATATTATACGCCCGCCAATGCGATTTTGGTGGTGAGCGGCAATGTTAGCGTTGAAGAAGTGCAGGCAATGGCGCAGAAATATTATGGCGTCCTAGAAAACCGCGCGCCCGCTGCCAAACGTGTTCGCCCAATTGAACCAGATGATTTGTTGATGCGTCAACTCATCACCGTGCGCGATCCGCGCATCACCAATGAAAGCGTCTCCATTCTGTTTCGGGTACCATCGTTTAGAACGGGCAAAGCTGGAACATCAGAAGCGCTTTATCTTCTGAGTGAAGTTTTAAGCGGGACGACCAGAAGCCGGATTTACAAATCCTTCGTTGTGGATCGCCAAATCGCCACGTCAGCCGGTGCTTATTCAGGTGCCTCCGCACTGGATGACAGCTCTTTTACTCTTTACGGTACGCCGAAGGGTGATGTGACGCTGGAAGAGATGGAAAAACAACTGCTTGATGAAATCAAGAGGGTTGCCAAAGAAGGCGTGACGGAAAAAGAACTTCAACGCGCCCGCAATCGTTTGTTTGCCAGCACGATCTATGCGCAAGACAGCGCTAGCGGCTTGGCGAACTTGATGGGACGCACGCTCTCTGTTGATAGTACCTTGGCAGACATTCGTTCATGGCCAGACCGTATTCGTAGCGTGAGCGTTGAGGACATCAAGGAAGCTGCCGCCACCTATTTCAATCCGGAAAAAGCGGTGATCGGCCATTTACGCCGCCCGCTTAAAGCTGACAAAGACCCATCTTAGAAAGAGGTAGCTCCATGCTCCGTATATTGACCGTTTTCGCCTTTTTCTTTTCAGTTTTCACTCTTTCAGCCAATGCCTTGGATATCCAAGAACTGAAGAGCGACAAGGGCTTGAAAGTTCTTCTTGTTGAAGACCATTCATTGCCTATCATCACGCTGTCTTTTTCTTTTAAAAGCGGTACATCGCAAGACCCTGAGGGTAAATCAGGTGCCTTGAACTTGATGAGCGCTCTTCTCGATGAAGGCGCTGGCGATTTGGATGCGGTGGCCTTTCAAGATCGGTTGGAAGACCTTGCAGCGCGTATGTCCTTTAGTGCTAGCCGCGATTATTTCAGGGGTTCGCTTCGCACCTTGAGCGAAAATGCTGATGATGCTTTCGAAATGTTGCAAGTAGCCCTTTATGAATCGCGCTTTGATGAAAAGCCGATGAACCGAATTCGCGACCAAATTCTGTCTGGCATCCGCTCTGAGGCGAACAATCCAAACAGCAAAGCCTCCAAAGCATTGCGCAAGGCTGTTTATCCGGCAGAGCATCCTTATATCCGCACGAGCAATGGCACAGAAGAAAGCGTTCTGTCCGTTACGGCTGAAGATATGCGGGCTTTGAAAAAACGTATTTTAGGTCGTGACAATGTGATCATTTCTATCGTCGGTGCCATAACTGCGGAAGAAGCAAAGGCGCGGATTGATGTGCTCTTTGGCTCGCTTCGCGAAAAAGCTGATTTGATCAATGTGCCGAAAATAGAACCTAAAGTCGGCGAGAAAATTTCCGTTGATGCGCCACTACCACAAACCCGTTACACGCTGATTGGTAAGGGTATTGATCGGCTTGATGATGATTATTTTGCAGCTTATTTGGTGAACCAGATTTTAGGTGGTTCGGGCCTTAGTTCGCGTCTGTCATTGGAAGTGCGCGAAAAGCGCGGGCTTGCTTATGGCATTAGTTCAGGCATCTCAAACCATGAAGCCGTCAGCTTGTTTACAGCCTCTGTTGCAACACGGGCAGACTTTGCTGATGAAACGCTGGAAGTAATGCTTGCTGAACTAAAGCGCATGGCAGATGAGGGGCCGAGCGAAGAAGAGCTGGCCCTTGCAAAGAGCTATACGATTGGCGTTTACGCGCTTAACTTTGATGGCTCTAGCGATATTGCAGGCACGCTCACATCGATCCAAGCAGCAGGTCTGCCAAGTAATTATATCGAGATCAGAGCAGACGCGATTAATGGCGTGACGTTGGATGAAGCAAAGGCTGCTGCAAAGCGTCTTTTGGGCGATGGTACCTACACCTTGTTGCGTGTGGGGCCTGCTGAAAAAGAAGGCTAGAGCTTAAGGCGCGAAAATTGAGGGCGAGATGTCAGAAAATACGAAAATTGGTCTGAGCCTTGGTGGCGGTGGCGCGCGTGGCATTGGTCATGTTGTTGTGCTGGAAGCAATTGACGAATTAGGCATCAAGATCGACGAGATAACCGGAAGCTCCATCGGTGCATTGATTGGAATGGGTTATGCGGCGGGTATGAGTGGGCGCGATTTGCGACGCTATGTCTTGTCGACATTTGATGATCGCGCCAAGGTGCTCAGCAACCTGTGGGATTTGCGCCCATCCTCGCTGCAAGATTGGTTTAAGCCGGAATCTTATTCCTTAGGTCAGTTCAATCCAGAAAAAATTCTGTCTACTTTCACGCCCGTTGACGAGTTTCCTGAAAATATCGAAGATTTGGAAACAACGCTTTCAGTGGTCGCCACTGATTTTTATGCAGGCGATGACGTGGTCTACCGCAAAGGCAATTTGCGCCAAGCGGTTGGTGCTTCTATTGCGATTCCTATGGTGTTCAAACCGGTTGCAATTGATGGCCGCATTTTGATTGATGGCAATATTGCCAATCCGCTCCCTTTTGATCAATTCGTAGAACCAATGGATCGTGTGATTGCTGTTGATGTGGTTGGCGGACCTGATCCAACGGGGCACGAAATGCCTTCAGGCTTTGAAACCATGCTGGGTGCAAACCAGATTATGATGCAGGCGATCACGCAAGAAAAACTGGCTAGATTGACACCGCCTGATGTGCTGATTAGACCGCCGATTAATTCTTTTGGTGTGATGGACTTCTTAAAATCGAGCACGATTTTGAGGCTTTGTGATCAAAAGAAAGATGAGATCAAACAGCAGATTGATACGGCGCTTTCAAAGGCGTGAGCCTATTGAATATTAGCACCTTTACCCGATGAAAAAGCAGATAGAGCAGCCCGCCATAGGGGAGGCGGTAGATCGCCTTTTGGCGGATCACCATCTAGTTTATTGACCACGCGCAAGCAGGATACAATCGCCAAAATGCCAAAGGCAACAGCCCCCAAACCCCAGCCCGCAACCACTCCGTGAGCACCAGCCACTGAGGCGCCAACCCAAACAAACGGAACTGTGCCGATCGTCGCCTTAGCCCAGTTTAGCATGGTTGAGTAAGTCGCAAATCCAAGATTGTTGAAAGCCGCATTTGCAACGAACATCATCGAGTTAAACAGGAATGTTGCGATAACCAAATTGATAAAGAAGGCAACCAAGGATGCTGTTTCTCCTGTTGCGTTGAATTGCTCAATGATCACGTCGCGAAGCAAGAAGACAAGCAGCCAAACAGCGCCGGTATAAACGGCTGTTACAATCAGCGATTTTTTGACAGTCTCCCTAACACGGTCATATATCCCCGCGCCGTAGTTCTGCCCGATGATGGGGCCGATGGCACCTGACAGCGCAAAGATAAAACCAAATGCCACAGGAATAAGTCGCCCAATGATTGCCCAACCAGCAACGGCTTCATCACCATAAGGAGCGATTGAGCTGGTAACATAAGCATTGCCAACTGGTGTGGCGATGTTTGTTAAAACGGCAGGCACAGCCACATCTTTCAGCTCATTCACGTCTGAGATGAATACCTTGGGCGAAGGGATCGTAATCAGATCATGGACTTTGATAACGCAATAAAGCCCGATCAAAACCGTTCCTAATCGCGCAATCACCATGACATAAGCAGCACCCTGGATACCAAGGTCAAAAGTGAAGATGAAAAGCGGATCAAGGATTGCAGCAATTATGCCGCTGCCAAGGGTTACATACATCGCACGTTTTGCATCCCCCACCGACCGCAACAAGCCAGATGTGCACATGCCAATGCCCATCAGTGGCATTGAAGGGATGACGACTTGCAAGAATTTGACGGTGATTTCGGCAGTTTCTCCTTTTGCCCCGATTAATTCGACAATGGGGGTAATAAAGGGGAAAGCGACAGTCGCCATGATAATTGTGATAAGCAGAACGAAAATCAAGGAAGACCCTGAGAGTTCACGCGCGCGCTCTCTTTCGCCTTTGCCGATGGCTTTTGAAACCAGTGCAATGGCCGCAATCATTACGCCAATGCTGATAGAGATTGTAAAAAACAACAGCGTGCTTGCATAACCAATGGCCGCCGCAAGCTCGCTTTGCCCGAGCATTGAGATATAAAACAGATTAGCAAAATCAACGAGGAAAATTGAAACCAACCCAACAGACGCCGTGCCCGTCATCACCACGATGTGCTTAAAGATCGACCCGCTTGCGAATTTCGGGTCGGTTGATGCGTTAGATGTGGTTTTCGTTGTCAAAGTGGGAGCTAACTATCTTTGTTTGCGATTTTTTCAGTCTCTTCCGACAGCATTTTTGCCTGTGTCGTTGGTTCGTTCAAAGGTTCCGGTTCAACATTATTGCCGTATAGCTTGTCCTTGCCAGCAAAAACCCCTTTGACTTGCTGTAGTTGCAGTCGTCCAAGATCGCGCTTTCTGACATCTTCGATAACATAGTCAACCCGTTCGGGTGGCACGTCCATCCCGTCCAACAAGGCGCGGCCCATAACAAGAGCAGATTCAAATATTTCGCGAACTTGAAAATCAATTTCCTTGTTCGTTAGTTCTAAGGCGTGGATACGGTCATAGGCACGGACATAGATTTTGATATCTGGATAATGATTGCGGATCAGATCAATAATCTCAGAGGTACGGTCAGCTGTATCGGCACAAACGGCCACAATCCGCGCGCGTTCAATGCCTGCTGCTCGCAATACATCAATGCGACGGCCTTCGCCATAATAAACCCGAAAACCGAATTTTGCCGCACTTCGAATGCGCTCTGCACTATGGTCAATAACGGTGGTTGGAATACCTTCAGCAAGCAGGGATTGCGAGACGATTTGTCCAAACCGACCAAAACCAATGACGAGAACTGAGCCATTGGCTCCTTCGAAATCTTCTTCGATTTCATCTTCTTTAGCGTGAACGATCAATCGGTCACCAAGTTTGGCAAACAACGGCGTGAGGGCCATTGTTACGGTTACGATGGCCGTGATGATGGACGCTAAATTGGTGCTCACCACAAAAGCTGCGACGGCTGTTGAGAAGATGACAAACGCGAACTCGCCCACCTGTGGCAAGAGAGAGGCAACGCGGATGGCTTCATTATGCGACCGTTTGAAGGCGCGAAATATGAGGTAAATGATCGCTGCTTTAATGAGCATAATCATAGGTGCTGCAATAAGGATGGTGAGCCAGTTGTCTGCAACTACCTTGAGATCAAGCGACAATCCGACCGCCATAAAGAAGAGGCCAAGTAATAAGCCACGGAACGGTTCGATATTGGCTTCTAACTCATGGCGATAAGACGAATCTGCCAGCATGACGCCAGCTAAAAAAGCGCCCATTGCCATTGAGAGACCAATTTGTTCTGTCGCAAAGCCAGCGCCTAAAACGACGAAGAGCGCGACGACAATCATCATTTCACGTGCGCCGGTATTTGCAATCACGCGAAACAGTGGGTTGAGGCAGTATCGGCCAATCAGAATCAATCCAGCACCAACGCCAAAAACTTCAAGAGCATCTGTCCATGTTGGGGCTGCAACGGGTGTGCCGACAATCTCTTTGAAAAGTTCAGGCACTAAAAACGGAATGACGGCGAGGATCGGAACGATGGCAATGTCTTGAAATAGAACGATCGAAAACGTGCTTTGCCCGTTACGCGTGTTCAATTCATCGCCTTCAGCCAATATTTGCATCGCAAATGCGGTGGATGATTGCGCTAGGCCGACGCCAATTAACAGGCTTATCTGCCATGTGAAATCGAGTAGCAGACAGATGGCACCTAATACAATCGCGCTCACAGCCACCTGTAAAAAGCCGATCCCAAAAATCCCATGACGTAAAGCCCACAACCGTGATGGTTTGAGTTCTAAGCCGATGATGAAAAGCAAAAAGACAATACCCAGTTCAGCAAAATGCAGCAGCGCATCACCGTCGCTCACTTTAAAGGGCAGCGCGCCAAGCACGGTACCAGCGGCCAAATAGCCAAGCACGGTGCCAAGTCCAAGCTTTTTGAAAATAGGCGCAAACAAAAGGGCCGCGCCAAGTAAGATAATTACTTGCACAGTCAGAGGTAGCGTTGTTGTTTCCAGCAATTGTGTTGTTGTTGCCGCTGGTTCTACTGCCATATTGTTCCCTTGCTTCACTTCCTTATATACCTAAGTATGTAGTTGGGTTAAGTACATGGCGAAACAACGGCTATGAACAGTCTATTCACTGATTTGATGAGGTTATTTGATGAGCAGCCCCGATAATGCCCAAGATTTAATTGATCGCGCGTCCGCGCTTGTGGAAGCCGCGAAGAAAGCAGGGGCTGATGCTGCTGATGCTGTGGTTATCTCAGCGCAGTCTCTCGATGTTGATGTACGTCAGGGACAAGTTGAAAATACCACGCGGTCAGAAAATGATGGCTTTTCATTGCGGGTTTTCGTGGGCAAGAAAATTGCGTCAATCTCCGCCAATGATAGTGGTTCTGTTGATGCACTGGCAGAACGTGCAGTTGCAATGGCTAAAGTCGCCCCTGAAGACCCATTCGCCAGCTTGGCTGACAGCGATCGCTTAGCAACGGATTTCCCAGACCTTGAACTGTTTGATGAAACAGAAATCGGAGCCGCTCAGTTGACTGAGATGGCGCGGGAGACTGAAGAAGCAGGCTTGGCTGTTAAAGGGGTAACCAATTCAGGCGGTGCCGGTGCTGCATGGGGATCAGGCGGCATGGTGCTGATCACATCACACGGGTTCTGTGGTTCTTATCGCTCTTCCAGTTTTTCAACGTCTGTCTCACTCATTGCAGGCGAGGGAACTGGCATGGAGCGTGATTATGATTATGACGCTCGCCGTTTTCTAGAAGACTTAGACGCGCCAGCCGATATTGGTCGAAGCGCTGGTGAAAAGACGGTGAAACGCTTGAACCCGCGTAAGGTGAAAACACAAACCTTGCCGGTCATTTATGACCCGCGTATTTCTACCGGATTAATTGGCCATCTCTCAGGTGCGATCAACGGTGCGTCTATTGCCCGCAAAACCAGTTTCCTACGAGATGATATGGGCAATGCGATCTTTTCTCCAAACATCACAATCACGGATGACCCATTAAGAAAACGTGGCCTCGCTTCTCGACCATTTGATGGGGAGGGCGTTGCTTCTTCAGCTATGGATATGGTGAAGGATGGTGTATTGCAAAGCTGGTTCTTAGATACAGCAACAGCGCGTGAATTATCGTTAGAAACAAATGGCCGCGCATCCCGTGGTGGTTCTAACCCATCGCCTAGCCGAACAAACCTGACCCTTCTTGCTGGCGAGAAATCGCCTGAGGAGATGATGAAGGATATTGGCGAAGGTCTTTACATCAATGAGCTGATTGGATCAGGCGTTAGTTTGGTTACAGGTGATTATAGCCGAGGGGCTTCTGGTTTCTGGATAGAAAATGGCGAGATCGCTTATCCTGTTAGTGAGATTACAATTGCTGGCAACTTGCGCGATATGTTCGCTCGGATGATCCCTGCAAGTGACCTTGAATATAGGTTCTCCACAAACGCACCTAGTATTTTGGTTGAAAACATGGCTGTCGCTGGTCTTTAGGTGCTAGTAAGTCAAATCACCGTGATTCCCTTAGGTTATCATGGGGCCCATGGAGACTGAAATTTTGGACGACCTCAAACTAATAATAGATGCAGCAAAAGCTGCCGGTGAAATTGGGCTTAAATATTTTAAGAAGAACCCTGACACGTGGACTAAGAGTGGAGATTCGCCAGTTACTGAAGCTGATATCGCAATAGATAACTATCTACGCGATACCCTCCTTACAGCCCGCCCATCTTATGGTTGGCTCTCGGAAGAAACTGAAGATAACCCATCCAGACTGGCTGCCAATAAAGCGTTTATCGTTGATCCAATTGATGGCACCCGCGGTTTCATTGAGGGCTCAGAAAACTGGGTTGTCTCTATCGCGCTTGTTGAAAAAGGCTGTCCTGTGATTGGTGTCCTTTATGGCCCAGTGATGGATAAGCTCTATGTTGCTGTCGATGGTGAAGGCGCAACTTTGAACGGTAAGCGAATTTGCGCTTCCGCAGCTGAAAGCCTTTCAGATGGGGAGTTTATTATTCCAGCAAGAATTGCGACGTCCATCCAAGAACAGCTCAAAAAAGAGATGAAGCGCGCGCCTCATATTCCTTCGCTCGCTTACCGTATCGCGCTTGTTGCAGATGGCACATACAGTGCAGGTATTGCGCGTCCGGGTGCTTGCGATTGGGATATTGCAGCGGCTGATTTGATTTTAACTGAAGCTGGCGGCCAGTTTACCGACTTAAACGGGCATCGTTTGGTTTACAATAAAACGAAAACTCGCCACCAATGGTTGCTTTCAAGTGGGAAATTAGTACAAGAACCCTTGAAAGCCGCGCTAAGTGCAGCGATAGATATAGAATAACCAACCAACTTTTTCGGGGATGATATGGCATCGAAAGAAACGTCAGAAGAACAATTGCTTCACTTGGTTTTTGGTGGAGAATTAGAAACCCTTGAAGGTATGACTTTTAAAGACCTTGATGATGTTGATCTCGTCGGGGTTTATCCTAACTATGAAGCCGCTTATGTAGCTTGGAAGCAGAAGGCGCAAGGGACAGTAGACAACGCTCATATGCGCTATTTTATTGTGCACATGCACCGTATGTTGCAGCCTGACGAAAGCTAAGAACCAGCCTTTGCTGGACTTAAAAAGAGTTTGTTTTGAAACGTGTTCTGAAATCCCCCACTGTGCTACGCACAATTGGAAGAACAGTTGCGGCTTATTTCAAATTCGTCGCAGTAACCTCACGTGCTCAAAACCCAATGCAACCTTTTTTTGATGAGGTTGCAGCCGATGAACCTGCCATTTTTACTTTTTGGCATGGCGAACAATTTTTAATACCCACCGCCATTGCAAAGAAGATTGATCTTGCCTGTCTTGTATCGCGCCATGGTGATGGTGAGATGCAAGCTGCGGCTCTTGAAAGTTATGGCCTTAAAACGATTCGCGGATCAGGCGGAAAAAACCGGGCTAAAACGCTTAAAAAGGGTGGGGTACAAAGTTCACTTGAAATTTTGTCAGCTTTGGAAGAGGGCATGAACATTGCCATGACCGCAAATGTTCCCAAAGGTCCTGCACGCGAAGTTGGCAAAGGTGTTGTTACACTTGGGAAATTATCGGGTCGGCCGATATTTCCTGTCACCATGGTCTCGAGTAAAAATATTTATTTGAAGTCTTGGGACCAAACCGCCATCAATCTGCCATTTTCTAAGGTTGCATTTAAAATGGGGAAACCAGTGCGGGTAAGTGCTAGTGCTGGTGAATTAGAGCTGGAAACTGCTAGACTAAGTGTCGAGAAGCAGCTTTTAGAAATAACGAAACAAGCAAATAACCTTGTCGGGGCGGCACGAGCAATTGAAATGATGGAATAAATGGCTGATTTAACGTCTCGCCTAGCTCTTGGAATGTATGGTGCGCTTAGTTACGCAGTCCAGCCGTTTAGCGGTCTGTTTTTGCGCGCTCGCGCTCGCAGAGGCAAAGAGATAAAAGAGCGGTTGCAGGAACGTTACGGATTTGCCTCCAAAGAAGTGCTGCCAAAGAGCGATAACGGCTCTTATGTCTGGGTACATGCTGCAAGTATCGGTGAAACAAAAGCTGTTTTGCCTCTGATCAAGCGCCTTACAGACATGCGTTTTCAGGTGATCTTCACCACAGTTACAGTAACAGCGGCTAACATCGCATCAGTTGAATTGCCAAAGGGAGCTGTGCACCAGTTTGCCCCCCTTGATTTGAAACCGTTCGTTTCTCGGTTTTTGAAAACATGGCAACCAGCTCTCGCCGTCTTTGTTGAGTCAGAATTATGGCCCAATACGATGACGGAGCTGACCAAACGCCATATCCCGCAAGTCCTCGTCAACGCCCGTATGTCGGAGAGATCTTTCGCGCGGTGGAAAAAAATTGGATCGATTACCCACGCCTTATTCGACAATGTTAATTTGTGCATCGCTCAAACCGAAGAAGATGCCGCACGTTTTTCTGAGCTGGGTGTTCAAGGTGTCATCAATGGTGGCAATTTGAAGTTTGATTCAGATATGCCTGAGATCGACGAAATCGCTTTTTCTCGTTTGCAATCTGCAATTGGCGGACGCCGTATTTGGCTCGCTGCCAGCACGCACGATCAAGAAGAGATGATTGTTGCCAAAGCCCATATGCATTTGAAACGGACATTTCCTGATCTTCTAACAATCGTTGTTCCACGGCACCCGCATCGGGCCGAAGAAATTGTGAGTTCACTCGCAAATCTCAATTTGAATGTGGTCCAGCGAAGCCATAATGAAATGCCGAAGCTAACTGATGACATCTATATCGCCGATACAATTGGTGAGCTTGCTTTGTTTTATAGCCTGTCTCCGTGCAGTCTTGTTGGTGGATCGCTTGTGCCTCATGGTGGGCAAAATCCGATTGAACCCGCACGGCTTGGTTCCGCGATTGTCCATGGACCCAATGTCGAAAATTTCGCTAATATTTTTACCGCATTGGGCCAACGAGGTGGATGCGTCTGCGTGAAAAACAGTGAAGAGCTGGTGCGTCAAGTGGCAGATATTTTAGCAAATAGAGATCGCAGTGAACAGATGACAAAGGCCGCCGATCAGGCATTGCAAGGCTTGGGTGGGGCTTTAGAGCGAACGCATAACGCGCTGATGCCTTACTTACGACCATTGATTTTATCTGGTCGCCTTGCTGATGCCGATGATCGGTATGTTGCGGGCGAATAGATGAGAGCGCCTGACTTTTGGTGGCGAAAAAATAGCCTCCCATCAATTTTACTGGCGCCGCTTTCCTATTTATACGGCCTTGTGACACGCCGACCTTTTGGAAAAGGCATCACCTCAAAAATTCCTGTCATTTGTATTGGAAATTTCACAGCTGGCGGCGCAGGTAAAACGCCTGTTGCTCTCTCGCTTGCCAATCTCTTTCAAGCGCGCGGTGATGAAGTTGTGTTTTTATCCAGAGGCTATGGCGGTTCTGTATCTGGCCCACACTTGGTCTCATCCACCAATGACCGCGCTCAAGATGTTGGCGATGAACCTTTGTTGCTCGCAAAGAGTGCTCCAACGATTATAGCAAAGGACCGCGTGGCGGGGGTGCGGTTTATTGAAGAGCAATTCACGCCTGATTTAATTATTATGGATGACGGCTTTCAAAGCGCTCGTATCAAGCCACATCATGCTCTCTTGGTCGTTGATGGTAAGCGCGGGCTTGGCAACGGTTGCCTCATGCCAGCAGGACCATTGCGTGCACCGTTGTCGGTACAGATCGAACATGCAGATAGTTTGCTTGTGGTTCAAAGCTCGCACGAAAACCACGCAACGATTACAGACCTCATTCGTCATTTTGAGGAAAAGCAGGCATCAGTTTTTAATGTGAGCCTAAAGCCTGCTCAAGATTACGACTTGGCGGGTAAGCGGGTTGTGGCGTTTAGCGGTATTGGTGATCCGCAGAAGTTTTTTAGTACTGTCGAAGAGCGCGGCGCTGATTTGGTGTCATCCATGCCGTTTCCAGATCATCATTCGTTTAGCGAAGGCGAAGCTGCGAACATTTTATTACAAGCAAACTTGTTTGATGCTGAAATAGTGACAACGGCAAAAGATGCAATCCGCCTTGAGGGCGGTACAGGCAATCTGGCAAAGCTTTTGGATGCAAGTAAAGTGATTGAAGTTGAAGCTGTGTTCGATGTTCCGCCAAACCTGAATGATTTGGTTCACTCGTAATTACTTGGCTTTCGCTTCTTCATGGCGCGAAAGAGATGCGGCCACATCGATGTAAGCTTCTTGCCGTTCAACATTCCAATATTTCAGTTCTTCAATCGGGATCACCTGATTGGTCACAGCGCAACGCACGAAGCCTCCTGATGAAAGCACGTGGAAGTCTGCATGGTCATAGCGAACTTTAGCTTCGCCGCCTGAAGTTGGGAGATTGAAACGGTTCATATCTACTTATTAACGCCGCTCGAATAATTTTTCAATCTCATTCAGTGTCAGCGTGATAAAAGTTGGTCGCCCGTGATTGCATTGTCCAGCATTGGGCGTTTCTTCCATCTCGCGCAAGAGCGCATTCATCTCTGGCGCGGTTAAGCGTCTGCCTGAGCGCACAGACCCGTGGCAGGCCATGCGCGATGCAATGGCATTTAGTTTGTCACGAATAAGGGTGGCGCGGTCCCATTCTGCCAATTCATCCGCAAGATCACGCAGCAGACCACCAGCGTCTACTTTACCAAGGAGCGAAGGCGTTTCGCGAACGGCCACAGCACCCGGCCCAAAGGCTTCAATAACCAAGCCCACTTCCGCCAGTTCATCAGCCCGTTCAACAATGTTATTCACGTCTTCTTCCGGTAAATCGACAATGTCTGGGATCAGTAATATTTGCCGTTCAATCCCGTTGTCATCCATGTTCTTCTTGAGGCGTTCATAAACAAGCCGCTCGTGGGCTGCGTGTTGATCAACGAGGACAAGACCCTGATCACTTTGGGCAATGATATAGTTCTCATGAATTTGCGCCCGTGCAGCACCCAGCGGATGGCTTGTTGGTTCGTGCTGCTCTTCCACCACTTCATAGCGGGCGGATGGTGTTTCGCCGTGGTCAAAGCTTGCTTGTGCTTGTTCGCCAAATTGGTTCTCAGCCAAAGGTCTCGTCGGTGATGTGGTTTCAGCCCAATTGGCATTTTGTGGACGTTGATAATCGCCAAATTGTTGGCGTGGTGGCGCGTCATTACGGCGGAACGCGGATAGTGCAGCCGCAGTGCCGCCTGTATCAGGCTTCACGCCAGAGCCAGCCAACGCCCGTTTAATAGAGCCAACAATGAGACCACGCACCAAACCTGGATCACGAAAACGGACATCTGATTTTGCGGGATGAACGTTGACGTCCACATGGGCCGGATCAAGGGTGATGGAGAGCGCTAAAATCGGATAGCGCCCCTTGGTCATGGTGTCGGCATAGCCACCGCGTAAGGCTGACATTAAAAGCGGGTCACGCACGGGGCGGCCATTGACGTTTAAAAACTGGTGCAGGCTGTTCGCACGGTCGAAGGTTGGAAGGCCAATGAAGCCCGTTAGAAAAACGCCTTCGCGCTCTTCATCAATGCGCAGTGAATTCTCAATGAAGTCACGCCCAAGAACTTGCCGTAACCGTTCGCTTTCAGCCGCTTCGTCATCATCGTTGTTGCTTGCTGGATAAAGCGTTTCTTGGCGATCTGATCCTGCAAGCGTGAAGGAGACGCGCGGGTTGGCGATGGCGATGCGCTTAATGATGTCAGTGATCGCATTCGCTTCGGCGCGGTCTGTCTTCAAGAATTTGAGGCGTGCGGGGACACAGAAGAAAAGGTCTTTCACTTCGACGCGTGTACCCTTTGCCCATGCAGCAGGGGACGGGCCTTCTATTGCGCCATCTGAAACGGTAATTTCAAAGCCGCTTTCAGCTGTTGCTGTTCTGGTGGCGATGGAAAGACGGGATACAGACCCGATGGAAGGCAGTGCCTCACCACGAAAGCCGAGTGTTCTGATGTCCATCAAATCATGAGAGAGCTTAGAGGTGCAATGGCGTTCAACAGCCAATCGCAAATCTTCCGCATCCATGCCGCGACCATCATCGCTCACACGAATGAGGTTTTTGCCGCCGCCAGCCGTTACAATTTCAATGTCTCGCCCGCCAGCATCAATGGCGTTTTCGACGAGTTCTTTCACAACGCTTGCTGGACGCTCAATCACTTCACCCGCTGCAATGCGGTTGACCATGCCGTCGTCGAGGCGCTGAACGCGCTTTATGTTTCCGTCATTAAGCATTCGTGTTGTTGCGGCCTTATTTCGAGCGCTAGGGGGTCACAATCCAGTGGCATGATTCGCCTTGATTGCGCGTTGATCTGTTTGGCAGAGCTTACCAGTTCACACGCTTTAACAAAACTAAGCAAAGGCATTCTTGATGATTAAGACTGGAAAACTCAAATCGCTGTTTCACGTTAGCGCCGTGTTGGCGCTTGCAGGTTCATTGGCAGCTTGCAATTTAGGGCGAACAGATAGAACCGCGATCACCGGTGGTGGTATTGGCGCGGCAACTGGCACTGGCATTGCAATTTTAGCGGGCGGGCCGGTGGCTGCCGGCGCGCTTATTGGTGGTGCTGCTGGTGCAACATCCGGTGTGCTTTTTGAAAAGAATAAGAAGAACCGCTTCCGCTAGTCTTCTTCGCGTTCAACCGCACGCCAACCAATATCGCGTCTGCAAAAACCGTTTTCCCAATCAATTTGGTCTACGGCTTCATAGGCGCGAGCTTGGGCTTGTTTGACGCTGTTTCCGCGTGCTGTCACGTTTAGAACGCGTCCGCCGATTGCGACGATTTCGCCGTCTTTCTCAGCAGTGCCTGCATGAAATGTTTTGGCATTGTCTGAGTTGGCGGCGTTTAGATTACGGATGGCTGTGCCTTTTTCATAGGAGCCTGGATAACCCTTTGAGGCGAGCACTACGGTTAGCGCTGTCTCATCAGACCAACTTGGCTGAACTTTATCCAGCGTGCCGCTTGCTGCTGCGTCTAAAAGTTCCAACAGGTCGCTTTGTAAGCGCATCATCAGCACCTGACATTCAGGGTCACCAAAACGACAGTTGTGCTCGATGAGCTTTGGGCCGTCTTTGGTGATCATAAGACCTGCAAACAAGACGCCTTGATAAGGATGTCCCATTTCACGCATGGCGCGGATGGTCGGTTCAACAATTTGATCCATCACCGTTTGGCTCATCTCATCGGTCATAACGGGGGCAGGGGAATAGGCACCCATGCCGCCTGTGTTGAGACCCGTATCGCCATCACCAACGCGCTTATGGTCTTGGGCACTTGCGAGCGCCAGAATATTGTCACCATCAGAAAGCGCGAAGAAGCTTGCCTCTTCACCTTCCATAAATTCTTCAACAACAACCTCAGCACCCGCAGCACCAAAGGCGCCACCAAAACAATGATCAACGGCCTCAAGTGCCTCATCCATTGTCATGGCCATAATCACGCCTTTGCCAGCGGCCAAACCGTCGGCTTTCACAACGATGGGCGCGCCTTGTTCTGTAATATAGGCTTTCGCGGCATCGGCGTTTGAGAACCGACCATAGGCCGCGGTTGGGATATTGTAGTTGGCGCAGACATCCTTGGTGAAGCCCTTTGAGCCTTCAAGTTGTGCGGCCAATTTGGTTGGGCCGAACACTTTGATGTTGGCGGCAATCAAATCATCGGCAAGACCTGCAACGAGCGGTGCTTCAGGGCCGATGACCACAAGATCAATTGAGTGGTCGCGGCAAAAAGAAATCACAGCATCGTGGTTGCCTGCATCCACATCAACAAGCTCAGCGCATTCTTTCATGCCAGCATTGCCGGGGCTTACGAATAGCTTGGAAAGGTTTGGCGATTTTGAAAGGCTCCACGCCAGCGCATGTTCGCGGCCACCGGAACCTAGAAGGAGAATGTTCATCAAAAATCCATTGGTTGGGATGTGTGGCAATCGCCTACCACGGCGGCGCGGTTTCGCCAATCCAATCACGTAGTTTCCAAGAGATTTGATCACAGTTGCTAGCGAATGTTTGAAAAAAGGGCTATGTGATGCTTAGAATTTAATCAACCAAGGCCCCCTTAATGAATGATACGAGCCGCGAAAGTATTGCAGATGCAGTGAAAGGCCATTGGGTCGAGACAAAATTGCCGTCTTGGTTCTTGCCTTATGCACAGCTTGCACGGTTTGAGCGACCTATCGGTTGGTGGCTGCTTTTGCTGCCATGTTGGTGGTCTGTCGCATTGGCCTCAACCGCAAGCGGTGACGGCTGGGTGAACATCTGGCATGTGGTATTATTCATGGTTGGCGCGATTGTTATGCGCGGCGCGGGCTGCACTTATAATGATGTGGTTGATGAAGACATCGACATGGCTGTTGCTCGCACCAGAATGCGGCCCATTCCAAGTGGGCGGGTGACAAAGAAGAAAGCGGTTTTGTTCGCGGTTTTCCTCTGCCTCATCGGGCTTGCGGTTTTATTACAGTTTAATTGGTTCTCGGTGATTTTAGGCTTTTGCTCGATCTTTTTCGTCGCGATCTATCCCTTCATGAAGCGCATCACAAATTGGCCGCAGCTTTGCTTGGGCTTTGCGTTTTCATGGGGTGCTTTGATGGGATGGGCGGCGCACTTTGGTGAGCTAAGCCTTGCGCCTGTGCTGCTTTATATCGGCGCGATTATGTGGACGATTGGGTACGATACGATTTATGCTCATCAAGACAAAGAAGACGACGCACTCGTTGGTGTAAAATCAACGGCTCGCTTGTTCGGTGATAAAACCAAACAATGGCTGGTGGTTTTTTATGGCGGTGCAACGGCCTTGTTCACGGCAAGCTTTGTGCTTGCAGGCGCAGGACCCGCAGCCTTTATTGGCCTTGCTCTTGGCGTCGGTCATATGGCTTACCAATTGCTCCGCTTAGATATCGACAACCCAGATCAATGCCTTGCCATGTTCAGATCGAACAGGGACTATGGCTTGATTGTTTTTGCGGCACTTGTGGTCGATACGCTGATTTAAAAGCCGGACAATCATTCTCCTAAACGATCATCCGGCCTTAAAACTTTTAAGCGCGTGCGATAATTTCGCGACCTGCAAGACGGTTGCTTTTATCAACTGAACCAGTTTTGCGGCGGGTCAAGAAGCGTGGGCGACGAGCTGCAAACATTGCATGCGGGCGACGCGGTGTTGGTTGAGACACCTCAACGCTTCCGACACGCTCAGATATCAACTGTTCAACGCCATCAGCTTCAACCAAGATCAATGGTAGATTGTAGCGACGACCCCACATTTGCCAATCAGCGGCAAGGTCTTCCATATCTGAAGAACGTGCAACAGTGATGTTGAGTGATGGATCACGATGCAAAAGCACGAGTTCTGCAATAACTGTATCTTCTTCTGAGAGACTTAGTTTTGCAGCCACACCGCGTAATGCTGTTTGATCACAAGTAACGCGTGTTCCAAGGCCGCATTTAAGCATGCCTTCAACAACGATCTCGTCATCAAGTTCTACTGATGTTTGGCCGACCAATGCTGATCCAGACATTTCTGTCTGAAACGCATGACGACGTTCTGCCGGGTTTAACCGGAAATAGCTGTTCGTTGCCACGACCCGTTCTTCATGAACGGCGGCTCCTGCCAATTCTGTTTGACGCATTTTATTTCCCCATGGACCTTTTTGTTTTTTGGTGGTCCTTGAGATGCACAATACATGACGAGTATCTGAACTCGCTTAAAGAGATTGGTTAAGAAAATATGGCCTGAATCCAAGGTTATTATGAAGTGAATCAGCCGTTTAATATTTGGTAGGGTTGAGAGGTTCTTAAAGGTTACTAAAGTACTTTTTCTGGGTTCATAATGCCCTTGGGATCAAGCATTTGCTTGATTTGGCGCATCAAAGCGAGAGATGCCGGATCTTTAGTTTCTGATAACTTCTCACGTTTCATCACCCCAATACCATGCTCTGCTGAAATGGACCCACCATAAGACAAGGTAACTGAATGGATAATATCACTGATCGAATCCCAGTGATTCAAGAAACCATCACGGTCCATGCCTATAGGTTGGGTAACATTTAGATGGATATTACCATCACCCCAATGACCAAACGTACAAGGGCGAGCATCGGGCATATAGGCTTTTACAGCCTCAATTGCTTCTGGCAAAAATTTAGGAAGCGCGCTGATGGGAACGGAGACGTCTGTCTTTATTGATCCACCTTCGCCCTTTTGACAGCCCGAGAGTTGCTCACGCAAATACCAAAAGGCTGCTTGTTGGGCTTGGGATGCGGCCAGCACACCATCTGAGACCTGCTGCTCATTCATGCCCTCCTCAACCAGTTCCATCATCAAGTTTTCGGCGTGCTCATATGAATGCTGTGAAGAAACTTCAACCAACGCATACCAAGGATAAGGCGTTTCCAATGGATCGCGAACATCTGGAGTATGTTTTTCCAAGAACTCAATGCCGATGCGAGGGATCACTTCAAATCCTGTCACGCCGTCGCCTGCATGGGTTTTTGCTTTAGTGAAAAACTGCCCCACTTGTTCCAGTGTATGAAAGGCAAGAATGGCGGCTTGTGTGCCTCTTGGTTTTGGAAAGAGCTTCAAGACAGCGCCCGTAATAAAGCCGAGTGTTCCTTCAGCGCCAATAAAGAGGTTTTTTAAATCGTAGCCCGTGTTGTTCTTACGAAGCTTGTTCAGCCCGTTGATAATTTCACCATTGGGCAGCACAACCTCAAGGCCTAACACCAGCTCGCGCGCATTGCCGTAGGCCACCACATTGGTGCCACCTGCATTCGATGAAAGATTGCCACCAATTTGACAGGAGCCTTGCGAACCAATGCGCAAAGGAAACAGTCGATCTGCATTATTAGCAGCATTTTGGGCGGCTTCTAAAACCACTCCAGCATCAACGGTCATGGTGTAAGCGTCGACATCAATCTCCCGAACGGTATTCATGCGCGACATATTCACAACAAATTGGCGATCCGCATCAAAGGCGATTTGCGCCCCCACGAGACCTGTATTGCCCCCTTGAGGAACAAGCGCGACGTTCTCAGCATTGGCAATTTTCACAATTGTCGAAACCTCTTGCGTGGTCTTAGGGCGTAAGACTGCGGCGGCTTGACCAAAATATTTGTCACGCCATTCAACAAGATAGCCCGCTTTGTCTGCTTCGCTGACCAACACATGCTGGTCGCCAAGAAGGGCTTTAAATTGTTCGAGGGCCGATTGATTGCTGGTTTGTTTCATGACGTTGGGTTCTATTTTGTGATCGTTGTTAACATAACGATTAAAACTGTGCGCCACAATTGCTACACACAGCTTGAAGACAGTTACCTGCTATGTCATAGAAAATTACGGAATTTTTGAATTATGAGGCTTTTCAATGACACAGAGCACAACAGCGACATCATCAGGTTTGATGGCTGGCAAAAAGGGCTTGATCCTTGGCGTTGCAAATAACAGATCGATCGCTTGGGGTATTGCTAAAGCATGTGCTGATCATGGTGCTTTGATGGGCTTCACTTATCAAGGGGATGCGCTGAAAAAACGTGTTGAACCTTTGGCCGAACAACTCGGCGGTGTGGTGTTTGGTAATTGCGATGTAACCGATGCATCCAGCATTGATGCTGTGTTCGACGCTGTAGAAAAAGAATGGGGCACAATCGATTTTGTTGTGCATGCCATCGCCTTTTCTGACAAAGACGAATTGACGGGCCGTTATGTTGATACGACCGAAGCCAATTTCGACCGCACAATGAACATTTCTTGCTATTCACTCACTGCCATTACCCAGCGTGCTGAAAAACTTATGCCTGAAGGTGGGTCTATCATTACGTTGACATATTACGGCGCTGAGAAAGTTATGCCGCATTACAATGTGATGGGTGTTGCAAAAGCAGCTCTTGAAGCAAGTGTGAAATATTTGGCTGTTGATCTTGGTCCAAAGAACATTCGTGTTAATGCGATTTCTGCTGGCCCAATCAAAACATTGGCAGCATCTGGCATTGGCGATTTCCGCTATATCCTAAAATGGAACGAGTATAACGCGCCATTGCGTCGTACGGTTTCTATTGAGGAAGTGGGCGATTCAGCGCTCTATCTCTTGTCGGATCTGTCACGTGGTGTGACGGGTGAAGTGCATCATGTCGATTCTGGCTACCACAATATCGGCATGAAGGCTGTTGATGCGCCTGACATCACCGTTGATAAGTAAGCAGAACTCTCTCAACAATACCGTCATGGGGCTGACCTAAAAAAGCGCGTGGCAACAATTGCCACTAAGGAGCGTTATGACGCCTATTCTCTATTTTGTACGTCACGGTCAGACTGACTGGAACGCTGAAGCGCGGTTCCAAGGAACTCGCGACATTCCGTTAAATGATAACGGTCGAGGCCAAGCGCGCCGTAATGGTGCAACGCTTAAAGGTCTGGTTGATCCCGCGAAAGTCAATTTCATTGCCTCTCCTCTTATGCGTACCCGTGAGACGATGGAAATTATCCGTGGTGAGATGGGACTTGAGGCTGAGGCATATGAGACCGATGACCGCCTGAAAGAATTATCCTTTGGCGACTGGGAAGGCCGCACGGTAACTGAGCTTGAAGAAACTCAAAGTGACCTATGGGCCGCGCGTCAAGCAAACAAGTGGTCTTTTCGCCCACCACAGGGGGAAAGCTATCAAGACCTTGCCGACCGCCTTCGTAGTTGGGTCGATGAAATTGATGGGCCGCTAGTGGTGGTTTCACACGGTGGTGTTAATCGGGGTTTGCGTTATCTCCTCAGTGATCACGACAATGAAACGCTCGCAAACGCCCTTATCCCGCAAGATAAAATCATGATTATCGAAGACGGTTCTGTCAGCTGGGTTTGACCTCTATCCGTTTCGCGATTATGACGATGATCTAAACTTATGAAGAACGACGGTTTTTGATGTCTCACAATAGCTTCGGCCACTTATTTCGCTTTACCACATGGGGTGAAAGCCACGGTCCCGCACTTGGTTGTGTGGTAGACGGTTGCCCACCGCGTATTGCTATTTCTGAAGAAGAAATTCAAAGCTTTTTGGATAAGCGCAAACCGGGTCAATCTAAATATACCACCCAGCGCCAAGAGCCTGATCAGGTGAAAATTCTATCCGGCACCATGATTGATGATGAGACCGGTGTTTTGATGACCACTGGTACACCAATCTCCATGATGATTGAAAACACGGACCAGCGCTCAAAAGACTATTCCGAGATCAAAGAGCGCTATCGTCCAGGCCACGCTGATTACACCTATGATGCTAAATACGGTATTCGTGATTATCGCGGCGGCGGTCGTTCGTCTGCTCGCGAAACCGCAGCGCGTGTGGCAGCTGGTGCGATTGCGCGCAAAGTTGTCCCTGAGATGACAATTCGTGCCGCCATGGTTCAAATTGGCCCACATAAGGTCAACTATGACAATTGGGATTGGGATCAGGTGAACGAAAACCCGTTCTTCTGTCCTGATGCTAAAGCTGCCATTGAATGGGCTGATTATTTAGACGGCATTCGCAAAGCTGGCTCTTCTGTCGGTGCTGTAATCGAAGTAATTGCTGAAGGCGTACCCGCAGGTCTTGGTGCTCCTGTTTATGCAAAGCTCGATCAAGACATTGCGTCTGCCATGATGTCGATCAACGCTGTTAAAGGTGTTGAGATTGGCAATGGCTTTGAAGCCGCGACCCTGACTGGCGAAGAAAACGCTGATGAAATGCGTATTGGCAATGAGGGCAAACCTCGGTTCCTTTCCAATCATGCAGGCGGTGTGTTGGGTGGTATCTCAACAGGCGAGCCAGTTGTTGCGCGTTTTGCTGTTAAGCCGACAAGCTCCATCCTCACCCCGCGCCAAAGTATTACCCGTTCTGGTGATGAGGTTGATGTGATGACCAAAGGCCGTCATGACCCTTGCGTCGGTATTCGCGCCGTGCCAATTGGCGAAGCTATGATGGCTTGCGTCCTTGCTGATCATTTCCTGCGCCATCGTGGCCAAGTTGGATAAAGAATATGAGTACAGATTTTACATCAGTCGTTGACGCCATTCGTGCGTTTGAAGCGGGTGAAATTGTTGTTGTTATGGATGATGATGATCGTGAGAACGAAGGCGATTTGATTGTCGCAGCTGTTCACACGACACCTGAAAAAATGGCCTTCATCATTCGCCACACAAGCGGCATTGTTTGTGCGCCAATGACAGGCGAAGAAGCAAAGCGCCTCAACCTCAATGCGATGGTATCAGACAATGATAGTCCGCATACAACGGCTTTCACCGTATCTGTTGATTATCGCCATGACACGACCACAGGCATTTCAGCGGCAGAGCGCTGTTCTACAGTACGCGGTCTTGCAAACCCTAATTCTGGTGCTGATGACTTTGTGCGCCCCGGCCATATCTTCCCGCTTGTCGCGCGCGAAGGTGGCGTGTTGATGCGTTCTGGTCATACAGAAGCAGCGGTCGATCTTTGTAAGCTTGCAGACCTTTATCCCGTTGGCGTGATCTCAGAACTCGTCAATGACGATGGCACTGTAAAGCGCGGACCACAGGTGAAGGATTTTGCTGAAGAGCACGGCCTTAAAACCGTTTCTGTTGCAGACCTCATTGCCTACCGTCAGCGTAGCGAAACTTTGGTGGAGCTTGTTGGCGAAGAAACCGTGCAAACCAAAGTGGGTGAGGCGGTTGCCGTTTCCTTTAAAACACCGTTTGACCCGATGCAGCACTTGGCGCTTGTGTTTGGTGATATTCGCGATGGTGTCAGCATTCCCGTTCGCCTTCACCGTGAATCGGTTGTTGGTGATGCTTTCGGTGCAGACAAAACACTCGATCTTGCGCTTGAAAAAGTTTCAAAAGAAGGACGCGGCATCGTCGTCTATCTGCGTGAAGGGTCTGTTGGCGTTGCATCAGAATCTGAACGTGCATTGAGAACAGCAACCATGTCTCAAGATGACGAAGAAGAACATGGTTCATCTGAAGAGCGCAAAAAGGAATGGAAAGAGATCGGCCTTGGCGCGCAAATTCTTCGCGAATTAAACGTCACCACGATCCGTCTGCTCTCTTCAACCGAGCGGCACTATGTTGGTCTTGATGGTTTCGATATTGAAATCGAAGAAACCGTGCCGCTAACTTAAGTTACGGCTTGGTGAAAACCATCAGCTTTGAAAAGAAGTGCGGGGTTGATTTTTCTAACGTCATGCCCGCTTCTTCAAAGATAGAAACCAAATCTTCGGTTAAATAGCCTTTGTAGTAAGGCTCATGGAAGAGTTCAGGAAAGCTCTCCAGCAGCCCGTTATAAGCGGGCGTGTCATCTGTTTGCAGTGAATCCACATAAACGAACGTGCCGCCGGATTTTAAAACGCGGCAAATATCTTTCGCAACGATACGGCGCACTTTTGGCGGTAGTTCGTGGAAGAGATAAATACACGAGGCAATATCAACGCTTTCATCAGCCACAGGCATATGCTCGGCGTTGCCATGTTGAAAGGTAATGTTGGGCCGATCAGCAAAGCGCTCGCGGGCTTCTTCTAAATACTCTTCAGATAGATCAATGCCCATGATCGGCAGGCGAGGGAGCACCCGCGCGACATCGCGCAGCAAAGTACCTGTGCCCGTTGCAACATCCAGCATGGAGAGTTTGCGTTGGTCTTTACCGCTTGCCGCTTTGACGATTTCCGCTAAACCCATCCGCCGCATGGCAGCCGTTGACCCGTGGAACAGTACATCAACCTGCGTGTCATAAAGCTCTGCCGATTCCCGTGACATCCATCCATCGGTTTGGAAATGGAAGTTCTGCAAATAATAACGTGGCAGGTCGTTTGATCCGCGATGTTCTTCATAAACTTCTTGATGGCGATCTTCACGGCGGCGCATTTGTACTTTTGGGGCATCAGCAAAAAAGCGCTGGGCGCGTTTTAAAATACTTGGCAGTCCGCCTTGCTCATCTTTTGGCATGGGATAAAGACCAGCTTCCACATTGGCCATATCTTGCGCCATGAGCTTTGCAACCCCGCGCAACAATTCAGGTAATTTGGGTGTCGGCGTGGAAGGGGGCGTGAAACTGCGTTTTGGGGGTGGAAGATCACGTTCCATACGTGCCACAACGCGGCGCATGGCAAGGCCTTGCCCTGTATACCAAGCAACCCGTGCACCTTGCTGCATTGTATAAGCCACGCGGGTGGCGGCTTGTTCGACTAAATTCGGTTTCTCACTCATGGCTTATTCGCCTTTGCTGAAAGTCCCTACTAACTCAATATGGTGAGAGAAAAGGAATTGGTCCACCGGAAAAACTTGATTTAATACGTATCCGCCATCAATCAGCGTTTTTGCATCCCGTGCAAAAGAGGATGGCGAGCAGGAAACATAGACAATTTTTTCAATCGTAGATTTGGCAAGCTCCGCACATTGTTCTTTCGCGCCTGCCCTTGGTGGGTCGAGAACTACAGTATCAAACTTGCGCAATTCCTTTTCCATAAATGGGCGACGAAATAGGTCACGTTGTTCGCTGGTCACTGGCTTTAGGGATGGTGTAGCGCGCGCTGCTTTTTCGAGTGAAAGAACAGCCGCCTTATCGCCTTCAGCCGCGTGAACACGGCCATGCTTTGCCAAATTGAGGGCGAATGTGCCTGAGCCTGCAAACATGTCGATGACATGCTTGAAGCCCTTCGTTCCCTCAACCACAAGCTCAACCAGCGCTTGCTCTGATTGCGCGGTGGCTTGCGTAAACGCACCAGGGGATAAAGGGGCAATGGCGTCGCCAAAATGTAGGCTCGGTGTATCAAGCTCAATCAAGATAGAGGGGCCAAGGCTAATGCGGGCAAGACCGAGCTTTGTTGCCGCGTTCATCAATGCGCGTTCAGTTTCAAAATCAGGCCAATCGCCAAAGTCATCAAGGCGAATATCAAGGCCATTGTCCGTCATCAACACGTGCATTCTCATGGTGCCGCGTTTGGGTGTGATGATTGCTGCAATGCTTCGAAGCTTCGGCAGTGCCTTTTCAATTTCTGGCACGATAACAAGGCACGAAGAAATCTCTTCAATGCGGTGACTTTTAGCGCCTTGAAAACCGAACTTTATATCGCTGCCTGACCGTGTGGCAGAAAAGGTTGCGCGTCTGCGGGTCTTTGTTTCAATCGGAATGATCGGCTGGGGCGCGAGCTTAATTTCTTGAGCCTCAAGCGCATGAACAACCTGCTCACTCTTCCAGCTTAGATAAGCTCCATTTTCCATATGCTGAAGGTTACAACCGCCGCATTCAAGATAATGTTCGCAAGGTGCCTCAACGCGATCTTTGGCAGGCTCTAACACGTCAACCAATATGCCGCGTTCGCCGACCACATCGGCTTCAACGGTTTCACCTTCCAGCGTATGTGAGATGAAGATTGACCGTTCGCCATCAACCGCAATGCCGTCACCACGATGGGCAAGGCCTTTGATCGTATAGGTTCCGCGAACTGGGTCGGGTGATTTCTTCTTAGGTTTTTTAAATTGCCGCCGTCCGCGTGCCATTTTATTCCTTAACCGCTAAAGCGTGCGCCTAGCATGTATTCTTGGTTTCCATCGCCGCCAGTAATGGGGCATTCAACCAAGCCTGTCACCTCCCAACCCTCAATTTGTGAGAGCCATTCGGCAGTTTCTTCGGCAACTTTCAAGGATGCACCTTCTTCACGCACAATGCCGCCTTTGCCAACGCCTTCTTTGCCAACTTCAAATTGTGGCTTAACGAGGATAGCAGCCCATGTGCCTTTGCTGGCAAGCTTGAGCGCTGCGGGAAGGGCGAGCTTTAAGGAGATGAAACTCACATCGCAAACAATGGCATCAAGCGCGGGTTCGCTCTCTCCGTCGAGTGTGATGTGCTCTGCTTCAAGGTCACGAATATTCAGGCCTTCGTGCAGAGTGACGTTTTCAAGTTCTTTTACAGAAGGGTGAAACTGGTCATGCCCCACATCCACCGCAAATATATGTGCCGCACCGCGCTTTTCTAAAACTTGGGTAAAGCCACCCGTTGAACAGCCAATATCAAGGCAAGTGCGACCGGATGGATCGAAGCTGAACTCCTCAAGTGCATTGATGAGTTTGAGGGCTGCGCGAGAAACATAGTCGCTTGCTGGGTCGTTTATCGTGATGTTGGAAGAGGGCGCAATTTTTTGGGCAGGCTTTAGGGCTTTTTCACCATCGACCATCACCGTGCCACGAGAAACAGCATCGGCGGCTCGTGAGCGACTTTGTGCAATGCCGCGCTCCACCATCAATTGGTCAAGGCGTGCAAATGGTTGTAGGTCGCCGGTATCGGTCAATCTGTACCCTCGTTCTCTTCATCATCTGAAAATGGTGTTTCAGCGGTTGTTTCTTCGTCAAAGTCTGCTTCCGCTTCGTATTCATCTGGAACCAGAACATAATCATCATCACCTTCATATAGGTCTGGCGCGATAATACCACCAATTGGTGCAGCTGATGCGAGATCATAATCATCTTTGTCCTCAGTTGCCAGTGCATCACGGCGTGTGAGGCGGAGAAGGAGGAAGATCGTTAAAATGGAAAGCGCAATGGCGACCATTAAGAACAGACCCATTGGTCCTTGATATTCCATCATCGTGGTTGCCAAGGTTGGACCAAAGATTGAACCGATACCGTAGGCGAGCAAAATCCCTGCGGCGGTTTCCAGCATGTCTTCAGTTTCTGTGTAGTCATAAGCGTGGGCAGCAGCGATAGAATAAAGCGGCTGCAAGAGGCCGCCAAGCAGAGCAGTCAGGCCAATGAGCGCGTAGGGGTGTTTGAAATTTCCATAGACCATGACGAGGCAAACAACGACCGTGCCAATACCGCCAACGATCAAAACTATGCGCCGATCTACCTTGTCTGACATGCGGCCTAAGGGATATTGCAAGATCAATCCGCCAAACATCAAAGAACCAGCTAGGATTGGTATTAGGTCAGAACTCATGCCAGTTTGCGAACCAAACAGAGGTAGCAGCGAGAACAGCGCACCGATTGCCAGACCCACAAAAGCAATGGAGATAATCGCAGCCGGTGATGTCTGGTAAAGCTTCAAAGGTCGAAAGCGCACCAAGGCGATTGGGGCGGGCTGAGCACTTTTTGTGAGTGCCACTGGAATAACGGCGAGGGAAAGCGCGATGGAAGAAACAACAAAAGCCTGAAAGCCTGATATTTCCAGCCAAATTGTAGAGAGCTGCCCGATCATAATCCCTGTGTAGACAACAATCGTATAGGTGGACATGACAAGCCCACGGGTCGAATTCGTGGCGCGCTCGTTTAGCCAACTCTCAAAAATCAAATAAGTTGCCGAGACGCAAAAGCCTGTAATCATGCGGCTAAAGCTCCACAACCATGTATCAATCACAAGGGGATGAATAAGAGCGGCGGCTGAACCCAACGAGATAAGGGCTGCAAAGGCGCGAATATGCCCTGCACGCACGATGATATAGGGAGAGAGTAACCCGCCCCCCACAACGCCTACGAAGAACATGGATGACATAATACCAATAGCACTGCCGCTAAAGGCTTCCATTTCCGCGCGGATTGGCAAAATAGTCGTTTGCAACCCGTGGCCCATCATCAATAGGGCAACGGACAGCAACAACGCTGATACTGGAGCAATTAGAGCAGCCATTTTAATGTCTCGAAATAGGGTCTTACACGGCGTTAAAACAGGCCGTTACAAGAAAATCACTAGAGTTCGCTTTGCGCCCATTTCTGAAATCTGTCAATAACAAAAAACGCCACTTGCTGTCGCAAATGGCGTTTTGAAATAGATTGTATTGGTTTGCTTTACTTGCCCAATTAGGCGGTCAAGGTGCCGTTACCTTCGGCGGGCATTTCTTTACCCAAAGCTTCAAACACTTTTTTCACGATGCCAGTGTTATCAAGGCCTGCATTAGAAACCATATTTTCTGGCTTTTCCTGGTCGACGAAGACATCAGGCATAACCATCGCACGAACGCGCAAATTATTGCCGTCCAATAGGCCATTGTCCGTGAGGTGTTGCAGCACATGGCTACCAAACCCGCCAACAGCACCTTCTTCAATGGTGATCAAGACATCGTGGTTCTTTGCAAGATCCGCAATCAAATCGCCATCAAGTGGTTTAGCAAAGCGAGCATCAGCAACCGTTGTTGAAAGGCCTTGGCTATCCAAGTCTTCTGCTGCTTGCAGCGCGTGTTTCAATGAGCTGCCGAAGCTTAGGAGTGCAACGCTGTTGCCCTCTTTCATGACACGGCCTTTGCCGATTTCAAGAACTTCACCGCGCTCTGGCATTTCAACGCCAATACCTTCACCGCGTGGATAGCGGAAAGAACATGGTCTATCGTCGAGGGCCGCAGCAGTTGCAACCATATGCATCAGTTCTGCTTCATCAGACGGTGCCATCACAACCATGTTTGGCAGGGTGGCAAGATAAGTCGTATCGAATGAACCCGCATGAGTTGAACCATCCGCACCAACAAAGCCAGCACGGTCAATGGCAAAGCGCACAGGCAGGCTTTGAATTGCCACATCATGCACCACTTGGTCATAAGCGCGTTGTAGGAAGGTTGAGTAAATCGCACAGAACGGTTTGTAGCCTTCTGTCGCCATACCAGCGGCAAAAGTTACGGCATGTTGTTCTGCGATACCAACATCAAATGTTCGGTCAGGAAACGCGCTGCCAAAAGCATCAATGCCCGTGCCAGATGGCATAGCGGCGGTGATACCCACGATTTTGTCGTCACGTGTTGCTTCATCAATCAGCGATGTGCCGAATACTTTGGTGTAGCTTGGTGCGTTAGATTTCGCTTTAACCTGAGCGCCCGTAATAACGTCGAATTTTGACACGCCGTGATATTTATCAGACGAGCTTTCCGCGTATTCGTAGCCCTTGCCTTTTTGCGTTACCACATGAACAAGGATCGGACCTTCTTTGCTATCGCGTACATTGCGAAGAATTGGAAGAAGGTGATCAAGGTTGTGACCATCAATTGGGCCAACGTAGAAGAAGCCAAGCTCTTCAAACATGGTGCCGCCGCCAGCTGCGAAGCTACGGGCATATTCTTCTGCTTGCGCGGCTTTGCGCTGCAAGAACTTCGGCAGATTTTCTGCTAGTTGTTTTGCCGTCTCACGCATAGAGCGATACGTCTTGCCGGAAACAAGGCGCGCCAAATAGGCACTCATGGCACCCACAGGCGGGGCAATCGACATTTCATTGTCGTTCAAGATAACGATTTGGCGGGCATCAAGCGCGCCTGCGTTGTTCATGGCTTCATAGGCCATGCCCGCAGACATTGAGCCGTCGCCAATGATTGACACAACATTGTTGTTGCCGCCTGAAAGGTCACGGGCAACAGCCATGCCGAGACCTGCGGAAATAGAGGTTGATGAGTGAGCCGCACCAAATGGGTCATATTCACTCTCAGAACGTTTTGTAAAACCTGAAAGGCCTTCTGGCTGGCGAAGTGTACGAATACGGTCGCGGCGGCCAGTGAGAACTTTGTGTGGGTAACATTGGTGGCCCACGTCCCAAATGATCCGATCATCCGGTGTGTTAAACACATGATGAAGCGCAACAGTTAGTTCAACCACGCCCAAACCGGAACCTAAATGGCCGCCAGTAACGGAAACGGCACTAATAACTTCCTGCCGCAATTCATCGGCCAATTGGCGCAAGTCACTATCAGGCAATTTACGCAAATCTGCGGGCACATTGACAGTGTCTAGCAACGGCGTATCCGGCTTGTGGATTGGTGTGTTTGAAGACATGATCAGTTAAACGTCCATTCATTGTTCAGTCGTGGCGACAAAATAGAGAAAAACCTTGCGACCACAAGGGCATTTTATTCTTTGTGATTGAATTTGAGCCAAAACAGTCAACCTGTAGGCTTTCATTGCATTTTAGCAACAAAAGAGCAGGGGGTTTGCTGTCGTGAAACCTCAAAATTCAAGAGTTTGTGCAAATTAAGCACACGTTTTAAGTGTATAAACACGGTTACATTGCGAAGTCCAGCACAACGAATCTCAATACTAATTGAAGGTGATTTTACTCGACACCTTCCGCAGTGCCATTTGATGACAAGCGGATAGTCTCGATTTTGCGTTCAGCTTGAGAAAGCAGCTTTTCACAGTGTTTTTTCAGCGCTTCACCGCGTTCGTAGATTTTGATGGATTGTTCAAGGTCAACAGAGCCTTGTTCCAACTGACCGACAATGCCTTCAAGCTCTTTGAGAGCCTGTTCAAAGGGTAGGGCTGCAATGTCTTCTGGAATAGCGTTTGCGTCCGTCATTATCTTTATCCGGCCATTAGAGTTTTAACGTGGGCACTGACAGATGTGCCAAGACCTTCAAGATCATAGCCACCTTCTAGCGTACTCACCACACGATTGTTGCAGAAGCGCCCCGCCAATTCCATAATTTTACCAGTTGCCCACTGAAAATCATCGGCTTCTAAATTGATGTTGGCCAGAGGATCGAGGCGGTGGGCATCAAAACCAGCTGAAATTAAGATCAAATCAGGCGAAAAATTCTCAATGGCGGGAAGCACGCGTTCATCCATTGCGTCTTTGAACATTTCAAAGTCATCACCAGCACGAAGCGGCGTATTGCAAATATTGTTATGCTCACCAACTTCTTTCTCATGGCCGGAGCCTGGAAAAAGCGGCATTTGGTGAGTTGAGCAAAACAGCACGGATGGATCATCCCAAAAAATATCCTGCGTGCCATTGCCGTGATGCACGTCGAAATCGACGATTGCTACCCGTTCAAGCCCGTATTTTTCTTGCGCGTGTCTGGCGGCAATTGCGACGGTGTTAAACAGGCAAAAGCCCATAGCCGTTGCTCTTTCTGCATGGTGACCGGGTGGGCGCATGGCGCAAAAGGCGTTATCCGCATCGCCGTCCATCACCACATCAACCGCGCGGCAAATACCACCAAGGGCGCGATAGGCTGCTTCCATGCTACCTGGCGACAAATAGGTATCACCATCTACTTGAAGGAGGCCATCTTCAGGGGAATTTTGATCAAGCGTTCGAATGTATTCTTCAGGATGGCAAAGGGCGGCTTTCTCTGCACTTCCTAAAGGTGCTTTTTCGCGCTTTAGGCGGCTAAAGGCTGCATCTGACAATGTATCATTGACGGTTAAAATCCGGTCCACACGCTCAGGGTGCCCTGTTGGTGTGACGTGATTGGAAAACGCGTCGTGATGGATAAGCAAGGTGGTCAAAGGAAAGCTCCTGAAAAACTCTTGTCCCCCATGAAGGCCAACTGTCAGCGCAAGTCAACCATTCCGCGGGTAATCGCGGTGCTATTGCTTAAATGTCCAGATGCGATTGGCGTTATAGGTGAAGATTGTAATGATGCAGGTGGTTACAAATTGCGCTGGGATATAGGGCAGGCTGAAGGTTTTTGTGAATAGGGCCATCAACGCGGCATTAAGTACAATCGCGATGGCTGCAACCACGATGAAACGCGGGAGAGTGGTTGTGTGTTTTGCTGTGGATTTGAAGGTTGCGACTTTGTTCAAGCAATAGTTCAGCACCGCGGCAAAAAATGCACCAATCGCGCTTGCAATGACAGGGTCGGCGTCAAAAAGTTCGACCAAGCCAATTAAAATGGAATACTGGCAAAGTGTAGCGAGGCCGCCCACCATCAAAAACGTTATAAGGCGCTCGTGCTTTCTCATGGTTTGTCTGCATCGATCAATGACGAAACTGCAGCCTTTAGGTTTTCAACGCTCAAAGGCTTGAAGGAGAACACCACGTCATTTTCACCCTTGTTCAAGGCAACAGAGCGAAAAATGCCGTTATGGGTCATTAGTTCCGCAGGCTTACCATTCACCGTGACGTGCCAAGCTGGATAAGCAAAATCGCGCAAGATCAACGTGCCATCATCTACAGCGTTGACGCTCACACGCACCTCATCATTGCGGTAGCTCAAAATTTTTGCAGGGGAGGTGGCGCCTGATTGATCTTGGAAGATTGCCCGCGCCTCGGCCTTTGGGTTTTCATAAATGAAGGCTGACCGGTCGATAAGCTGCACCTTTGCGATTTTTTTGAATGTTCCCGGGGTGAGCTTTGGGTCGAGCTTTTTAAGCGGTACTGAGGTCACGATGTATTTCAAGCCCAATTGATGAGCGAGCGGGCTATTATAACTCTCCATCGTGTTGCCAAAAAAGCGTCGGCGGTTTGCATTGTTTTGCATTTTTGGGCCGATTTTTTCTTCAAAAGCAGCAAGACGAATTGGGTTATAACCAAGCAGGTCATGAAAGCCTGTCACTTGCCCAATGTTTTGTACAGTCGGACCAAGGCCAACCGTCTCAATACGCCACGGCACACCGCTTGGATCGGGCTTGGCCAGTAATTGCTCCACTTTGTTAAAGAGCGGTTCATCTGCGCCGCGCGCTTGTTGTGCATAATAGTCTGCTGGACGTGCATTCGCCCGTAAGTTGGTGGAATGAAAAATCAAATCAGCACTTACCAATAAGCCTAAGCAGCTAAACGCGAGAAATTGCGCTTTGTTGTTTTTGACCATCAGTAAAAGAGACGCAAGCATCAAGGCGCCAAGCCCAAGGAAGATGGAAAGGCTGGCGAAGAAATCTGTCAGCCGGTCAAATGAATGGGCGAGATAAAAGCCTCCGACCACAGGAACTGATAAGAGCAAAATCGCAACAATTAGCCCGTTCTTGTTTCCTTTGATTGGAGCACTTTGAAGCGCATCATTGATAAGCGTGCCAGCAAAGAGGCTGATTGCGAGCGAGAATAAGAATATCCCATCAGAAGGCCGCCGGAACAGATCGAAGCCTGGGATGTACTCATAAAAGAAGGCGAAGAACGGGGTGAAGCGTCCAAGGGAGTAAAGCAGCATGGCGAGGCTAAAAAACAGGAAATATCGCCCGCCAGAGACAAACAGTCGACCTTTGGCGAGGCCAAGCCATAAAATAGTAACAAGCGGCAAAACGCCTGAATAAAGGTGCTGCATGCCGCGATGAATTTGCAAACCCTTTACGCCCCAAGCTTGGCTCGCTGGCCCCCAATATTCACCAGATTTGACGAGTGAACCAAAATATTCTGGGAAGATGAATGAAATCATGGCGACAGGTTGAAGTGACTGCCAACTTGCATCCAAAAGGTCAAAGCTTGGGCGATTGCTCATATTTGCAAGCTGAAGCAGAAGAAGCAGTGGAACGGCGACGATGAGCAAGGCAGCAACGCCACCCACCAGTACAGGGTAGTGCTGCTTAAACGCTAAGACGAAGCCGTTCTGGCGAAGGTTTGGTATGGCGTTGCACAACCAATACAAGAACAAAAACCATGCGCCGAGCATCGCAACATGGTCGCGGTCAATCAACATTAAAGCAAGCGGTAAGCCGAACAATATCCCGCGAAAAAGGCCGCCGTTTCTAATCGCAACATCAAGTCGCCAAAGGGCAACGCTGAGCCACATAAAGCTGACGGTCATCAAAACATGCTCAAGGCGGATGATCACCGCGCCGCTAAACATAACGGTGAGGGCTGTGAGGAATGCGGCTACCGGATGCCATCCACGCGACCAACCAAAGCCAAAGATTGCGCACCCAATTACCAGCAAATGAGCAAGGTGTGTCATGTCCACCAAGAACATTGATGGTGCGTTGGATATTAAGATCGGGGGCCACAAAGAAGGCGTAAAAATTACAGATTGCGGATCCGATATCATCGGAAATCCGCCAAAATGGAACGGGCTCCATGATAAGCTCTCACCGCTATGAAAGCTGGCGGCGACAAAGCGGATCATTGCATAAAAATGGTTCTTCGCGTCGTAGGGAATGACCTTCTCATCGACAAGCCAAGGCATGCAGAAGATCAGCCACAAAATAACAAGTGCAAAAAGACTGAACGAGACAGCCTTGCTGTCACGACGCAACATGAGAGTAGCTTTTCATGGAATTAAAAGGACCTAGGATGCTATTCTATCGAATAGGGTTGGCTCACGCTTGTCTTTGTCGCCATCCTCAAAGCCAACTTTCTCTTGCACGAGGTAAAGCGGTCTTTGTTTCACCTCAGCCATAACACGGCTTAGATATTCGCCAAAAATGCCCAGCCCTAAAAGCTGAACACCAGAGAAGAAGCAAATTGCAGCCATGAGAGCTGGATAGCCTCTCACATCGCTGCCGTAGATGAGTTTATCAAACAAAATCACGCCAGCATAACCAAGCGATGAGAGCGCCAAAACAAGCCCGAGATAGCTCCATACTTTAAGCGGGATAGAACCAAATGAGGTGATCGCATTCATGGCGAAGCGGAACAGTTTGAAAATGCTCCAGCCTGATTGACCGGCCGCGCGTGGGGCCACTTCAAACGGAACAGCTTGTCTCTTAAATCCAACCCAAGCGTATAGGCCTTTGGTGAAGCGTTCGCGTTCTGGAAGAGAAAGAATGGCATCGACGACTTTGCGGTCTAACAGCAGGAAGTCACCCAAACCTTCCATCAATTTCACATCGGAAATTGCGGAGAAAACACGGTAAAAGGTTTTGGCGAGGATGCGACGCATAAATGTTTCGCTCTCACGAGAACGGCGCGCACCGAAAACGATTTCGCCGCCTTCTTGCCATTCGCGGATAAAATCAAAAATGATTTCTGGCGGATGTTGAAGGTCTGCATCAAGTTGGATGACAGCGTCACCTTTTGCATGGGCAAGGCCAGCGTTGAGGGCAGCTTCTTTGCCAAAGTTGCGGCTGAAACAGATGAGTTTAACGTGAGGGTTCTCGCGCGCGGCTTCGGCGGCAGTTTCAGCACTACGGTCTTTACTGCCATCGTCCACTAAGATCACTTCATATGGCAGACCGATTTGTTCCATCACTGGATTTAGGCGTTCCAATAGTGGTTGGATGTTTTGCTCTTCGTTGTAAATTGGAACAACGATAGACAAAAACTTATCATCAAGTTCGCTTGCTTGTTTCGTCTCTCGTGACGGATATGGCGTTAGCATTTTACCCTCGAACTCAACTTGTTTACTGGCAAAAGATTATAAATCCTCTGCCCCGCAATCTTTTTTACCTTAACAAAAGGTTAAAATCACTCTTTTGTGGGAATGAAATTTAACAGGATTGGTAAACTCCTGTAAAGTCTATGTGAACGATTAGTGATCAATTGTATTAACAAGCAAAACGGTATATCCGCTTGGAATGACCATAAGAACTGCCATTTTCACTCTCTGCGCCGATGATTTTGGCCTCAAAAAGTCTGTGAACGATGGTATCATCGATTTAGTGCGCAAGGGCCGCCTGAATGCGGTGAGTTGCATGAGTGGTGGCGATTCTTTCGAAAGTGGCGTTGGGCAATTGCTGAATGCGGCGAGTGATGCTGCGCATGATTTGAAAATTGGGCTGCACCTCACCTTGAGCGAATATGCACCGCTGACAGTAATGCCGAAACTGGCTCCAAACGGCACTTTTCCAAGCATCAATCAAACGCTCTTATCCAGCCATTTGGGCAGGATTGATAAGCGAGAAATCACTTTAGAGATTGAAGCGCAAATAGAGCGGTTCAAAGAGGTTGCGGGGCAACTTCCTGATTTCGTGGACGGCCATCAGCATGTCCATCTCATGCCAACGGTTCGTTCCTGCTTGGTGGAGTGTATTCAGAATAATGGGTTGAGCGGATTTGTCAGGCTTTGCGATGATCAGGGCCGAACGTCGAGAGCTATTAAGACGATGATCTTGTCGAAGCTTTCGCAGCGAATGCGCAAATTGCTAGACCAAGCCAGCATCGCTCATAATGACGTCTTCTTGGGCGTGAATGACTTTGATACGTCCGAAGATTTCGGCCTACTGATGCAGGGATGGCTAAAACATGCAGCCACCGCATCCAGTTGCCCGCTCATCATGTGCCATCCAGCGTTTGCACCTTATTCAGATGAAGTCGCCATTCATGACCCAATCCAAAATCGTCGGATAGATGAATGGACTTATCTGGCAAGCGATGCATTTGCCGCTGATATGTTGGACGCTGGCCTTAAGCTTTAACAGGCCTCAAGCTCACGACATCTGGTGGTGGGATGTCATCTGGCACGAAGAAGTCAGGCATGAGGGCGACGGAACCATCAACACGGTATTGGTCAAAGTCAGTCACGCCTTCAGATGCCATAAACGTATCATCGATGATGAAATTGCCCGTGAATTCACGCGCGTCTTTGTTCAAAATCATATGTGCTGCGTCGGCCAAAATTTCAGGTGTTCGGCTTGCTTGCATCATCGCATCACCACCCAGAAGATTGCCAACGGCAGCGGTTGCAATGGTGGTGCGTGGCCATAGTGCATTCACAGCAATGCCGTGGCGCTTAAACTCTCCTGCAAAGCCCAGCACACACATGCTCATGCCAAATTTGGCGATGGAATACCCAACGTGATTGGCAAACCATTTGGTCGCCATATCAAGCGGTGGCGACAACATGATGACGTGGCCGTTTTCGCTTTCTTTCAAATAGGGAAGGGCGAGTTTTGTTGTCATGAAGGTGCCGCGCGCATTGACTGAATTCATCAAGTCATAGCGCTTCATGTCGAGTTTTTCGGTGTTGGAAAGATTGATCGCGGATGCGTTGTTGATGACAATATCAATACCGCCAAAAGTTTCAGCCGTCTTTGCCAATGCGTCAGCGACACTTGCTTCTTCACGCACATCCACAAGGAGAGGGAGGGCTTTGCCGCCTGCTTGTTCAATTTCCTCGGCTGCGGTGTAAATCGTGCCTTCAAGCTTTGGATGAGGTTCTGCGGTTTTGGCCGCAATGGCAACATTCGCTCCATCACGCGCTGCGCGAAGGGCAATTGCCTTGCCGATACCGCGTGATGCGCCTGTGATAAAAAGCGTCTTTCCTGCGAGTGTTGACATACTTAGAACCTTTATGTTTTTAAAAATAGTATTGTTTTAGCCAAAGCGTGGCGGGCGTTTTTCCATGAAGGCTGCAAAGGCTTCGCGTGCTTCGTCTGATTGAAGGCGTTCAGCAAAAAGGACGAACTCTTCATCCATGCGGGCAATAATATCGGATGTATCGCCGCGCAGTAATTTACGGCTGATGGACAAGGCACCTGGCGCAAGTTTGCTGAGTTTTTGGGCTGCCGCCATTGCGGTTGCTTCAAGCTCATCACTGCTGGTGACATGATTGACGAGACCTGCTTCGCGTGCCCGTTCAGCACTGAAAGTTTCGCCCATAATCAGCATTTCAAATGCCCGTTGCTGTCCCATGATGCGGGGGGCAATTAGGCTGGAGGCTGCTTCTGGCACGACGCCCAAATTGAGGAACGGTGTTTTGAGGGTTGCCCCTTCACTGGCAAAAACCATATCGCAATGCATGAGCATGGTCGCGCCGACACCAATCGCCAAACCGTCAACGGCTGCAAGTATTGGTGTGGGTGTGGTTGCTAAGGCTTTCAAAAAGCGAACTGTCGCCGTCGCGCTCATATCGTTTGACATGCCACGAGACAAGAAGTCAGCAATATCATTGCCAGCAGAAAACACGCCGGACTGTCCGAGGAAGAGGATAGCTCTCATGCCATCGTCGCCAGCACTCTCAATGCCGTCAGCCATCTTCGCGTACATGTCTTGGGTCAGCGCGTTCTTCTTATCCGCACGATTAAAGCGGATGGTGCGAACGGCCTCGCTATCAGTGATGGTAATGAAATCAGTCATGGTCTTCTCCAAAGTGCCTTAGCTGGCAAGCAGCTCTTCTGTCGCGCTCAATACACCATCCGCCCCTTCAAGAACGGTAAGGCGAAGACTTGCGGTTTCGGTCGCTAAGTTTTCAGCGAAAAAGCGGGCGGTTTTGATGCGTAAGCTTGCATTGCCATCGTCAATGCCGTCAGTTTCTAAAGCACCCTTTGCATGAAAGGCTGCACCGGCTGTTAGAGAAAAGAGCTTTTGATAAGGCGTAGCACCCGCCATTGCATCGGCCATTTTCTTGGATGAAAGACAATCGAGCATATAGTCCGTGGTTGTCTCAAGATCATCTAATGCCGAGGTGAGGCGGGTAGCGATTGCGCCGAAATCTGATTGGTTGCTCTCGCGCAATGCGTCGGCAGTTTCGCGCATCTCGCCAATAAAGGCTTTCGCATTTTCACCGCCATCAACGCGCAATTTACGACCCACAAGGTCAATCGCTTGAATGCCATTGGTGCCTTCATAGATTGGCAAAATACGGCTGTCGCGCATGTGCTGGGCTGCACCCGTTTCTTCAACAAAGCCCATACCGCCGTGAACCTGCACGCCGATTGAAGAGGCTTCAACCGCGCAATCTGTTGAATATGATTTTGCAAGCGGGGTTAGAAGGTCGCCGCGTGCTTTCCAAAAGGCGCGTTTATCTTCATCGGCATGTTCTGCCATATCAAGCGCATAAGCACAGGCAAGACACAACGCACGAGAGGCTTGCGCCATCGCCCGCATGGTCATGAGGTTTCGGGTCACATCTGGGTGCATCACGATGGGCGCCATGCCTTCAGCGTCATTCAGCGGAGATGACCCTTGGCGACGTTCATTGGCAAAGGTAAGGGCTTGTTGAAAAGCACGCTCCGTTAGGCCAGCTCCTTGCACACCCACATTAAGGCGGGCGTTGTTCATCATCGTGAACATGCAAGCAAGGCCGTTATTTTCTTCGCCAATCAACCAACCAATCGCGCCAGCTTCACCTGTATCATTGACGGCGTGATCATCACCAAAAATCATGGTGCAGGTTGGTGACGCGTGGATGCCGAGCTTTTCTTCAAGCCCGCTACAGAAGACATCATTGCGTGTTCCCGGTGTGCCATCTTCATTCGGAATGAATTTTGGAACCAAGAAGAGAGAAATACCCTTAACACCGGCAGGTGCATCTGGCAGGCGAGCAAGAACGAGATGGCAAATGTTGCTTGTCCAGTCGTGCTCTCCATAGGTGATGAAAATCTTCTGCCCAAAAATACGGTACGTGCCATCACCGGATGGTTTTGCGCTGCTGCGTAGGCTGGATAGATCAGAACCAGATTGCGGCTCTGTCAAATTCATCGTGCCAGTCCATTCACCAGAGATCAGTTTTTCAAGATAGGTCTGTTGCAGATGGTCGCTGCCGTGCATGGTAAGCGCTTCAATCGCGCCTGCTGTAAGCAGCGGGCAGAGTGCAAACGACATGTTGGCCGCATTCCACATTTCGTTTGTGGCGACTGCCATCGTGAGAGGAAGCGCTTGGCCGCCAAAAGCTTCTGACCCTGTTAAACTGTTCCAGCCCGCTTCGCACCATGCGCTATAAACATCGCCGAACCCTTTGGGCGTGGTAACAACTGCATTGTCGAGATTGAGGCCTTCTTGATCGCCTTGCCAATTGCGCGGGGCCAATTCGTCATTGGCAAACTTTCCCGCCTCTTCCAAAATAGCATCGACTAGATCATCTGACAGATCACCAAAAACGCCATTTTGCAAATCAGCATCCAGCCCGATCACTTTCTTCAACGTGAAGGCTATTTCTTCCACTGGTGCGCGATACATGCAGACCTCCTATTATAGACGTTGCTCTATGTGTCCTCTGCCTCGAAACTTTCATTGTGTTCGACGCCAAATAGAAGCAACGTAATTTTCCGCAATTTTTATTCTGGCATGATGCCGTGCTTTTGTGCCATGAACAATCCCGCAAAACCGATTGTCTTACTTGCGGCGATCAACTGCGTATCGTTTTAAATAACGCTTACGTAAACGTCAACAAATATGAGTGCTTTTGTGCATAAAACGACTGAGAAAACCGCATTAACGAGCGAAAATGCCGAAAACCTTGCGCTTGACGTTTTTAAGGCGGGTGGTTTGGTCGCACTTCCAACTGAGACTGTTTATGGCCTTGCTGCTGATGCAACCAATGGCGAAGCGGTTGCCAGTATCTATGAAGCTAAGGGACGGCCAAGCTTTAATCCGCTGATTGTTCATTGCGATAGCTTAGAAATGGCGATGCAATATGGTGAGTTTTCGAATGAAGCGCTCAATTGCGCAAAGCACTTTTGGCCCGGTCCTTTGACATTGGTTGTGCCCTATAAGAAGGGTGCAGGTTTGTCAGATCTTGTTCGCGCAGGCTTGGACACAGTCGCCATCCGCGTGCCCATGGGCAAAGCACGGCACATCATTGGCGCTTATGGCAAGCCGATTGCAGCGCCAAGCGCCAATTTATCTGGAAAAATAAGCCCCACCTCTGCTGACCATGTCGCCACACAGCTTGACGGCCGGATTGATTTGATTTTGGACGGCGGGCCGGCAAGTGTTGGGTTGGAATCGACCATTGTTTCCTTTGTTGAAGGTAAAACAGTTCTTTTGCGACCGGGTGGCTTATCGACCGAGACCTTAGAGGAACATATTGGCGCGCCCCTTCATCATTCCACGCCGGATGGTCACATCAAAGCACCCGGTATGATGCTCTCTCATTATGCGCCCAATGCAACCCTTCGTCTGTCCGCCACTGAAATTGATGGTGAAGATGGCGCGTTGACTTTTGGCGCGGCGAAGCTTGATGCTCACCATGTTCTTTCACTTAGTGAAAGTGGCGATTTGAAAGAAGCAGCAGCAAACCTCTTTTCTTGCCTCACGCAGTTTGATGAGCTGGGTGTAAAGAGGATCGCGGTCTCGCCAATACCAACTTCAGGCCTTGGTTTGGCCATCAACGACCGTTTGGCACGAGCTGCAGCACCTCGTTAATTCACGTCTTGTGTTGAAATTTCATTTTACAGAAAAATAATCATGCAATGTGCACTCAGTGTGCATCAATGCACATCATTATGTTTTGCTTGGCCCTAAATTCAAATCATCGAGAGACACAAACAACTCAAATAAACGCACAAACAAGACATATTCGGAGAGATACAATGACCAACACATTTACAAAAACAGTTATCGCAGCTTTCGCCGTCGCAACAGTTGCGATGAGCGTTAATACAGCAAGCGCAAATGGTATGAACGCTTTAACAAACATTGATAAAGCAACCACCGTCGAAAAAGTCGGCTTCTTTAAAAAGAACGGAAAGTTCACAAAACGGGGTGTCGCAACGATCGGCGTGAGCGCAGCTATTGTTGGTGGATTGCTTGCAAGCAACGCCTCTAAGTCACGCAACAATGTTCGTGAGCGTCGCGAATACCGAGTGAGCCGTCAGGAAAAGCATTTTGATTGGTGCTACTCAAAGTACAGATCTTATGATCACCGTTCAGACACATATATCTCACGTCGCCATGGTGAAACTTACTGCGAATCTCCTTTCAACTAAGAAGAACGACATCCAGTCATAAGAACCAGCCGATACTGGCTGGTTCTTTTATGCCCACCACTAAGGTTCCACTCAAATTTCCATCACGGCTTCGCCTCCGGCCTTGACGCTATGTATCTGTGTCAAGGCACCTTGCCCCGTTACCTTTTTGAGGTGATGGGGCCTTTTGGTTTTGAGGTTTTTATTTAATTGCGGACGTTGTAAGGCCGTTGATCGCGCCAGACTTGCATCATGGTTTCAAGATCTTGCATGCCATCTTCTGGTAAGATGATCCGCAAGGTTGCTAAAACATCTCCCATGGCGCCATCGCGTTTGATGATGCCACGATCTTTAATCCGCAATGTTTGGCCGCCGCTGGTTCCTTTAGGAATAGCCAGGGAAACGGACCCCTTCATGGTTGGCACTGTGACCTTGCCCCCAAGCACGGCTTCGTAAAGCGTTACGGGAACATCAATACGCAGCGCATCGCCGTCACGTTTGAACATCGAGTGTTTGCGAATGTTGATGGTGATGAGCGCATCGCCATTGGCGCCTGAAAAGCCAGCTTCGCCTTGTCCTTTAAGCCGAATGACCTGCCCATCCGTAACCCCATTTGGAAGGGCGACAGAGAGTGTCTTGCCACTCGGTAATTCCACTCGGATTTTGTCTTTCTTGGAAAGATCATCCAGTGTCACTTGAAGAGCAGCATTTACATCTTGGCCTTTGGAACCACGCGACGATTGCGTGCTTTGTTGGGAACTACGACTTCCAGCGCCGCCAAACGGACCAGCGCCGCCGCCGCCGCCGCCTCTGCCGCCAAAAATTTCGCCTAATATATCTTCAGCAGAAAACCCGCCTTGGCCGCCACCAGATCGTCGCCCGCCGCCGCCAAAAGGATTGCCGCCGCCAAAGGGGTTCCCGCCAGCAAAACCGGCTTGTTTGCCTTCGGCATCTATTTCGCCACGATCAAACTGCCCGCGTTTTTCTTTATCGCCGACAATTTCATAAGCGGAATTGACCTCGGCAAACTTTTCTTGAGCGCGAGGATTGTCTGCGTTTTGGTCAGGATGATATTTTTTTGCCAGTTTTCTAAAAGCGCTTTTGACTTCGCTTTCGCTGGCAGACTTGGAAACACCCAAAATAGAATAAGGATCGCGCATGTTAACTTCAATTAGTGGAACTTTTCAAAGACTAATGTAGGCATCCCAACGTCAAAAAGAAACAATCTCCCTCGATAAAAATTGGGGAGAGGTAACATTAAGAGAATAGATAAGCGCTACTGAAGCTTTGGTAGTGCATCCACAGTCGCGTCAACGACGGCATTGTGCGGCACTAAGCCTTTAAGCTCTAGGGGACCATTTTGCGGTTTGCAGGCATCGCCACGATATTGAAGGATGCCGCCAATGCCGTTGATGGTTGTGGAAAACTTGCGGCAAATCGTTCCATTGTCGCCAGAAACAAGACCCATTGGGACAATTGTCCCAACCGTTCCAGTCACGTCGTTTTCCCACGGAAGCGTTTTACCGGCAGGTTCTGATACCAAAACAGTGTCCATCACTTCGCGCACCTTGTCCCAATCAGATGGGTCTACGGTTTCTTGAAGTGAGGCTGTGGTCTCAACGGTTGTAGTAGAAGCCGTGGTGTTCACATTGTCTACTTCCGGCCCAAAACCAGTGATAGAGCACCCTGCCAAACCAATAGCTGAACACAAGGTAAGCAATGATAACATTGATTTTTTTGAGGGATGTGTAGGCTTTACAAACATTCTAAACCGTTTACGAATTCCATGACGTCGAATTACCATCTCACTATGACAGGCTAAAGTTAATGACTGATAACTTTGTTGAAGAAACTAATCCCAATAACCTGTTTGAGCGATGGTTCTCTGACGCCCAATCTTCTGAGATTAATGACCCAAATGCGATGGCTTTGTCCAGTGTTGATTCAAGCGGACTTCCAAATATTCGTGTTGTTTTGTTGAAAGGTCATGATGAGAGAGGTTTTGTTTTCTACACAAACCTTGAAAGTCAGAAAGGGCAAGAAATTCAACAAAGCGGAAAAGCTGCAGTGAATTTTCATTGGAAAAGTTTGCGGCGTCAGGTGCGTGTTAGAGGTTTGATCGAACCTGTAACAGACGCAGAGGCTGATGCGTATTTCGCATCGCGAAGCCGCATGAGTCGCCTAGGCGCGGTAGCTTCGCAACAATCGCGGCCTCTTGATAGCAGAGAAACCATGATGCAGGAGATTGAGCGACTGAATAAGCTATACCCCGAAGAGCATATTCCGCGCCCTAACCATTGGCATGGCACGCGTATTTTGCCGCTTTATATTGAATTTTGGCAGGATGGAGAGGCGCGTCTTCATGATCGCTCGGTTTTTCAACGAGAAACAATTGATCAAGACTGGACGAAAGAGCGTTGGTATCCTTAAGCCAAAGGGACTGCCAAATTAAACCGCAGTTCCGCCAACGGTGATACCATCAAGGCGCATGGTTGGTTGACCAACGCCCACAGGCACACCTTGGCCTTGTTTGCCGCAAGTTCCAATGCCTGGATCAAGCTTCAAATCATTGCCAATCATTGGAATTTTGCGCATAGCTTCCGGTCCGTTACCGATGATCATTGCGCCTTTTACGGGCGCACCAATTTTGCCGTCTTCGAGCATGTAAGCTTCGGTACATTCAAACACGAATTTACCAGATGTAATATCAACCTGCCCACCGCCGAAAGAAACAGCGTAGAGGCCTTTTTTCACGGATGAGATAATCTCGTCTGGCTCGTGGTTGCCGTTGACCATGATCGTGTTTGTCATGCGCGGCATTGGAATGTGAGCATATGATTGGCGGCGGCCATTACCGGTTGGTTTAACACCCATAAGGCGTGCATTTTGACGGTCTTGCATATAGCCAACTAGACGGCCATCTTCGATCAATACCGTTCGGTTGGTGGGTGTGCCTTCATCATCGACAGACAAAGAACCTCGGCGGTCATGAATAGTGCCGTCATCCACCACGGTCAGACCAGGGGAGGCGACCATCTCGCCCATTAGGTTAGAAAAGGCAGATGTTTTCTTGCGGTTAAAGTCGCCTTCAAGACCGTGACCAACAGCCTCATGCAGAAGAATGCCCGGCCAACCTGCGCCAAGAACCACATCAAGTTCACCAGCAGGGGCTGGTATTGCATCTAAGTTGACCAGTGCCTGCCGCAGGGCTTCGTTCACGCCGTGCTGCCAGTTTTCTGTCAGTAGGAAGTCTGAAAAAGCGGTGCGTCCGCCTGTGCCATAGCTCCCTGTTTCCTGTCTGTCGCCTTCGCCAGCAACAACAGAAACATTAAGGCGAACCATCGGGCGGACATCACGCACATAGTGACCATCAGCGCGGAGAATTTCGACCACCTGCCAATTAGCAGAAAGCGACGCAGAGACTTGCCGTACGCGAGGGTCTAAATCTCTCGCATAGGCATCAATCTTTTGAAGCAAATCAACCTTCGCCTCAAAGCTTGGTTCACCGATTGGGTTGTCGCTTGTATAAAGTTGACGGTTGGTTCGGGCAGGTGCTGCTGCATAAGAGCCCTCATAACCTGCCTTAACGGCTTGCACCGCATCACCTGCACGCTCAAGGGCTGCCACAGAAATTTCGCCCGAATGCGCATAACCTGCCGCTTCACCAGCAACTGCACGAAGGCCAAAGCCTTGGCCCGTGTTGAAAGAAGCTGCCTTCAAGCGTCCATTGTCAAATGTCAGCCCTTCAGACTGGGAATATTCGACAAAAAGCTCGCCATCATCTGCACCCTTTAAAGCATCACCCAGCATTGATGTTGCCTTATCTCGCGATAGGTCGCCAATTTCAAACAGTGACATATCGGGTGAGGGTGCAATATCGGTCATACAGGTGGTCCTTAGCGCGTCTTTTGGTAGAGGGGAGGGCTTACAGTTTTTCTAGTGCGGTAAAGCCCGCAGTAAAACCATTAAGTTCAATTGGAATGCCTATACCTTCTTCTGGCGTTTGGAAAATCACAAATGTGGCAACATTTCCCTTTTTGAAATCGTCGACTAATTTGTCATCCATTACGATTTCCGCAACACAGCCGCCATCTGCAACACAGCGCACAAAGGCCGCATTACCTAGATTCTTGTTATCAATGCGAAGGCCGAGACCAGAAGGAAGCAAAACGCCAAGGGGCGCGAGTACGCGCAAGACGCGTGCTTTCTTATCAGCAGTCTTTAGAACAATGACGGTAAGCCCAACATTGGGGCGATCATCAGCGACCACAAATTGAATAAGCGCACATTGGTCCGCTTTGGCCCCTGTTGGGGTCTCACACCGAATTTCCCATTCTCCATGGGTTTCTTTCACTTCGCCCTGTGCATTTGCTGATTGAGCAAGCAATACAGGCGCAGAAAGGAGGGCTAACGTCACCGAGATCGGCTTAAGAAAATTTTTGATGGCAGACATTGCTAGGCTTTCGAATCAATTTTCAATATCTCTATTTCAAGCATGAATAAGGCGGTATTTGGAAAAAAAGCATAGCCATGCCGTTAAATTTGGGTTTTGCACCGCTGGAAGTGCCCTTGGTTTGGGTAATTGTATGAAAAATTTGAGGATGAAATGCATGTGTTGCATCGTGACGTCGTTCTAATGGTGAATTTCACCCCAAATTAGTATTATTCTTGAAGAAAGAGATTGTTCTTTTTGGCTCAATATGGTTCTAACCCATTAATCGTGGGGGCAACTGCGACCTCAATCTGGGTTTCATCCTAAATTGACCAAGATTGTCGTAAGGCAATCAGCCGTATTTCCAACGGTTCGTTAAACCGTTAAAAGAATAACAAGAAAGCGTGTGCTTTCTAAAACTCTCGTAAGCGATTCAATTATTGGATGCTTTAAGTCAGCGAGAGAAATCAGGAGAAGACATCGTGACGATGATGCTATTTGACCGCGCCTGCCGCCTAATGACTGGCGTTTTGACATTTTTTGTAAGTTTCGTATTTGCGACCCTTGCCTTGGCTCAGCAGCCAAAAGATTGGCAGATGACATTCCAAGAATCGGCAACGCCGATTATGGAAAGCATTACTCGGCTTAACGGCTTTACGCTGATTATCATCACGATAATCACACTGTTCGTTACAGGCCTGCTTGGCTGGGTGATCATTCGTTACAACTCTAAAGCTAACCCTGTTCCGTCAAAAACATCGCACAACACGATGATTGAGATTATTTGGACAGTGGCGCCAATCGCGATCCTTTTGATCATCGTCGCTCCGTCAATCAAATTGCTTTACCAGCAACTTGAAACGCCGGAAGCTGATGTGGTGATTAAAGTGACCGGATATCAGTGGAACTGGGGTTATGAATATCCAGACTACGAGATCGACGAATACATCTCTTCCATGCTTCAAACTGAAGACGAGCGCAAAGACATCGCTCTTGAGCGCGGCGAAGACATTGCAAACTATCCACGCTTGCTTGCTGTCGACAATGAGATTGTTGTTCCAGTTGGTAAGATTGTTCGCCTCGACATCACATCAGGCGATGTGTTGCACGCGGTAGCGCTTCCATCATTTGGTGTAAAAGCTGATGCGGTTCCTGGTCGCTTGAACACATCATGGTTTAAGGCAGAAAAAGAAGGCCTCTACTACGGTCAGTGTTCACAAATTTGTGGCGCAGGTGAAGGTCTTGCTGGACACTCATTCATGCCAATTGCAATCCGTGTTGTTGACGAAGACACATTTGATGATTGGGCAGCTTCAGCATCAGAAGACCTAGATATCGGTTGGGAAATTCTAGCGTCTAACATCAAAGACAATAAAAACGCGAAAGTGCAGCTCGCTAAAAAGTAAGCGGGCTCAATAGACAAGCGATAAAAAAGAAATTTGACGGTATAGCTTATATGGCAAGCCGACATCGACGAGGAAACGAGTAATGACAGCAGCAGCAGATCATGGTTATCATGACGAACACAAGCCGACTTTCTTTAAGCGTTGGTTTTATTCAACCAACCACAAGGACATCGGTACACTCTACCTAATCTTTGCGATTTTTTCGGGTATTTTGGGCGGCTTCTTGTCGGTTGCAATGCGGGCAGAGCTTCAAGAGCCGGGCCTTCAGTTCTTCTCAAACACGCACGTTTATAATGTGTTTGTAACAGGCCACGGTTTGATCATGATCTTCTTCATGGTGATGCCAGCGCTTATCGGTGGTTTTGCCAACTGGTTCGTCCCGATCATGATCGGCGCGCCGGATATGGCTTTCCCTCGGATGAACAACATTTCATTCTGGTTGTTGCCTCCAGCGCTCATCCTTCTTGTATCATCCATGTTCGTTGAAGGCCCTGCGGGGGCGAACGGTGTTGGGTCTGGCTGGTTTATCTATCCGCCACTCACGACCACAGGTCAGCCAGGACCAGCGATGGACTTGGCCATTCTTGCGCTACACATTGCAGGTGCATCGTCCATTCTTGGCGCGATCAACTTCATCACAACAATCTTCAATATGCGTGCACCAGGCATGACACTGCACAAAATGCCGTTGTTTGCTTGGTCTGTATTGATCACAGCTTTCTTGCTTCTGCTTTCACTTCCAGTGCTTGCTGGCGCAATTACAATGCTTTTGACAGACCGTAACTTCGGTACAAGCTTCTTCTCACCAGAAGGCGGCGGCGACCCAATTCTGTTCCAGCACTTGTTCTGGTTCTTTGGTCACCCTGAAGTGTACATTCTCATCTTGCCAGGTTTCGGCATTATCTCGCACATCATCTCAACCTTCTCGAAGAAGCCAATCTTTGGCTACCTCGGCATGGCTTATGCGATGGTTGCGATTGGTGTTGTTGGCTTTATCGTGTGGGCGCACCACATGTTTACAGTTGGCCTTTCAGCCAACACACAAGCCTACTTCGTGATTGCAACGATGGTGATTGCGGTGCCTACCGGCGTTAAAATATTCTCATGGATTGCCACAATGTGGGGCGGTTCTATCGATTTCCGCACACCGATGATTTGGGCTGTTGGCTTCATCTTCTTGTTCACCGTTGGTGGTGTAACAGGCGTGCAGCTTGCAAACGCAGGTCTCGACCGCGCTTACCATGACACGTACTATGTGGTTGCTCACTTCCACTATGTGTTGTCACTTGGTGCCGTGTTTGCCGTCTTCGCTGGCTGGTACTACTGGTTCCCTAAAATGACAGGTTACATGTACTCAAGCTTCTTGGCTCGTGCACACTTCTGGGTAACATTCATCGGCGTGAACGTCGTGTTCTTCCCGCAGCACTTCCTAGGTCTTGCAGGTATGCCGCGCCACTATGCGGATTATCCAGATGCCTTCGCTGGTTGGAACAAAATCTCATCATACGGTTCATACCTTTCAGCCCTTGGTGTTTTGATCTTCCTTTACTGCGTGCTTGAAGCCTTCATGAAAAAGCGTCCTGCGGGCGACAATCCATGGGGCGAGGGTGCCACAACACTTGAATGGCAGCTTCCTTCACCACCACCATTCCACCAGTGGGAAGAGCTTCCACGCATCAAATAAGCCTCAAGCTTATTTGCGTGATACGAATTTGGTCGTCACCTTCGGGTGGCGGCTTTCGCCTAATAAAGAGCGTTTAAAAATGAGGTGTGATCGAGAGATCAACAGGTAGTTTAAAATGTCGATGATGGATGCAAAAAACGACGTGCAACAAGCACCAAGCATTTCGCTGGCAGGCCCGAAGGATTTCTTCGAGCTTCTAAAGCCGCGCGTTATGCAACTTGTCGTCTTTACTGCTTTTGTCGGCATCGTGCTTGCCCCGCAAGGCGGACTACACCCGTTTTTAGCCGCCGTATCGCTACTTTGCATTGCCGTTGGTGCTGGTGCTTCAGGCGCTTTGAATATGTGGTATGACGCAGACATTGACGCGCAAATGTCACGCACTGCTAACCGTCCCATTCCATCAGGCCGTTGCACACGTCAAGAAGCTTTGGCTCTCGGCCTCACGCTCTCTTTGTTTTCAGTGTTGATTTTGGGCCTCGTCGCTAATTGGGTGGCAGCGGGCCTTCTTGCCTTCACAATCTTCTTCTACGCCGTCTTCTACACAATGTGGTTGAAACGCGCGACGCCGCAAAACATCGTTATTGGTGGTGCGGCTGGTGCTTTCCCTCCTGTGGTTGGTTGGGCTGCAATGACTGGCACAGCGCCAGTTGAAGCATGGATTTTATTCGCCATCATCTTCTTATGGACACCACCGCATTTTTGGGCGCTTGCGCTGTTTAAAATGGGCGACTACGAAGTGATCGGTATGCCGATGCTGCCAAATGTTGCGGGTGAAAAACACACGCGCTTGCAGATGGTTTTATATTCTGTGCCGCTTGCTATTGTTGGCGTTCTGCCTTGGGTACTTGGTTTTGCCAATCTTGCTTATGGCATCATCGCAATTGTTCTCGGCTCAATCTTTGTATGGCGTGCTGTACAGGTTTGGCAAAAAGCGGGTAGCGACAACATGCTCGCTGAGAAGAAGCTGTTTAAGTTTTCGATCCTCTATTTATTCCTTCTGTTTGCAGCGCTGCTTCTTAAGCCGCTGGCAACATTGTTAGGGCTATAGGAAAAAACCATGATTGAAGAACTCGTCAAACTAACGGATGAAGAAAAGAAACGCCGCCGCGCAAGGTCGATTGCTATCGCCTCAGTTCTTGGCGGGCTGGTTGTTCTGTTTTATGCCGTGACTTGGTTTAAATTCGTATTTTAAGGGTGAGATGAACGTGCACGACGACAAGACCAATACCAAGAAATCAGCCAACCGTACGGTTGCGATTGCTTGCGTTTGCTTTGTTACAGGCATGGTCGGCATGGCCTATGCAGCCGTTCCCCTTTATGAAATTTTCTGTCAGGTAACAGGTTATGGCGGCACGACCCAGCGTGCGGACGTTGCGCCGACTGAAGTGCTCGACCGTGAGATAACCGTTCGCTTTGACGCGAATGTTGGTTCTGGTCTTGCTTGGGAATTTGACCCAGTGGTCACCAAAATGAAGGTCAAGATTGGCGCGACTGAACAAGCCAATTACCAAATTGCAAGCGTTGCCCATATACCAACAGGCGCAACAGCATCCTTCAACGTCTCACCGCCAAGTGCTGGTGCTTATTTTAACAAGCTGGAATGCTTCTGCTTCACCGATCAGGTTTTGAAACCAGGTGAAAAGCAAACCATGCCTGTGATCTTTTTCATCGATCCTGAATACGTTAACGATCCCGACGTCAATCAGGTCGAAACTATCACCCTTTCCTATACGTTTTTTAAGAGTGAACTTGATGAGGAAACTCTTGCAAACTTGAAGGAAAACGAGGAAAAACGAATTCAATAGTGTCACTGAGCGACCTATTTCTAAGTGAGGTATAAAATGGCTGGAACCAAAAATCACGATTATCACATTATCGATCCAAGCCCGTGGCCGCTGGTCGGCAGCATCGGCGCGCTGGTTATGGCGTTTGGCGCTGTTTTCTGGATGAAAGATATGTGGTCCATATGGGTTATGCTCATCGGCTTGCTGATCGTGCTTTACACCATGTTTGGCTGGTGGAGCGATGTGATTAAAGAATCGCATCAAGGTGATCACACACCGGTTGTGCAGCTGCACCTTCGCTATGGTATGATCTTGTTCATCGCATCTGAAGTTATGTTCTTCGTTGCATGGTTCTGGGCTTTCTTTGATGCAAGCTTATTTGCTGATGAAGCAATTCAATTCTCTCGTGTTGAGCACACTGGTGGTGTATGGCCTCCAGCAGATCTCACGGTTCTAGACCCTTGGCATTTGCCACTGTTTAACACAGTGATCTTGCTGCTTTCAGGTACAACAGTGACATGGGCGCACCATGCTCTTCTTCATAATGACCGCGACAGCTTGAAGCTTGGTCTTATCTGCACCGTCATATTGGGCGTGATTTTCTCAGCGGTTCAGGTTTACGAATATGTTGAAGCACCATTTGGTTTTGCTGATTCAATCTACGGCGCCACCTTCTTCATGGCGACAGGCTTCCATGGCTTCCACGTATTCGTTGGAACCATCTTCTTGTTGGTTTGCTTGATCCGCGCCTACAAAGGCCACATGACAGTAGAAAAGCACTTCGGCTTCGAAGCGGCTGCATGGTACTGGCACTTTGTTGATGTGGTATGGCTCTTCCTCTTTGCTGCCATCTATGTATGGGGCAATTTTGGCGGCACCATTGGACACTAGCTGCCATTGAATACACTTTAAAAAGGGCGCGTTATTCGCGCCCTTTTTCATTTGGCCCTTTTACCTTTGGCCCTTTTACCTTGGAAAGAACCCGCATGAGCTCAAACAATTACCCACCCCAATCACCGTTTGCGACAGGCATTGCTTGCCGTTGCCCGCGTTGTGGTGAGGGAAAATTGTTTGATGGGTTTTTAAATGTGAAACCTCGCTGCCGTGCCTGCAATCTTGATCTCGCCTTTGCCAATGCGGGTGATGGCCCAGCTATCTTCATAATCCTACTGGTCGGCATGATCGTCGGCGCGCTCTTCCTTTATGTTGAGCTTTCTTATGAACCGCCATATTGGGTCCACGCTGTTTTATGGACGCCGACTATCTTGATTTTGTGTTTTGCTCTGCTACGTCCATTCAAAGGCATTATGGTAGCGCTTCAATATCAAAATCAGGCGCGAGAAGGCCGCATTGTAGAAAGTAATGAGAATGACGACTGATATAAAAAACCCCGTATTCACACGCGGCTTCGCATTTCTTTCGGTCTTTGCGTTTGGCGCTTTGTCCATTCTCATTATTCTTGGGTCTTGGCAGGTCAAACGACTTATCTGGAAAGAAGCGCTGATTACGAATGTAGAAAACAAAATCAAAGCAGCCCCTGTTCCTTTTGAAACGATCGAAGGCCAGTTTACAGGCAAGATCAAGACGGATCGGCGAAAATTGGAATATCAGCCCGTCACAGTTCGCGGCACATTGGATCATTCCAAGGAGATGTTCTATTTCGCAACGCTGGACGGTGACGCTGGCTTTCATGTTTATACGCCTTTGACCCTCAGCGGTTCTAACAACGTCGTCTTGATCAACCGTGGGTTTGTACCAACAGAACAAAAATTGGGATCGACCCGTGCAAACAGCCAACCCAGTGGTGAAGTGGATGTGACAGGGCTGGTTCGGTTCCCAGATGTAGATAAACCAAACCGGTTTCTTCCAGACAATGACCTTAAGACCAACATCTTCTTTTGGCGCAGCATGGATGACATGACGGAGATGGCGGCGCTTGATAAGCAAACAACATCGCCAGTTTTCATCTACGAAGACAAACAAGATAATAACCGCCTACCAATTGGCGGCGTGACGATTGTCGAGTTTCCAAACAACCATCTAGGCTATGCGGTTACGTGGTACGGATTGGCGCTGACATTAATTGGTGTTTATATGGCTTTGGCTTGGTCGCGGTTTAAAGCGTCCGCTTAAGCGTGGCCAGCACTGCTGGATAAGAGGGCAGGGTCAACGCCAATTTCAGCAAGAGCTGCATCATATTTCGCGTCTAAATTGTCGCCAAAGATAATTTCAGGCGTGCTTGGGCCATGCAGCCAGCCATTGCTCAGTATTTCATCTTCTAGTTGTCCGCCAGTCCATCCCGCATAGCCCAACGCGATAAAGGCTTTCTCCGGCCCTTCGCCTCGCGCCAATGCTTTCAAGATTTCCAGCGTCTCTGTCAGGCTAACCTCGTCGTCAATTCGAACGGTCAAATCTTCTAAATGATAATCGCTTGAATGAAGCACAAAGCCACGACCCGTTTCGACAGGGCCACCTTTGTGAATTGAAATGCCGCTTGCCGCACTTGGCAATAGAACAGCGTTTTCTTCTTCCAAAATATTGACCTGTTGCAAAAGGTCTACAAATGACAGGGAATTCATGGGGCGATTGACGACAATACCCATTGTTCCCTTTGCCGTGTGATCGCAAATATAGATAACGGATTTTCTAAATCGGCTATCATCCATATCAGGCATCGCAATCAGTACATGTCCCTTTAAAGACGTGAAATTCTGCTCGGATGTCATGGCTTTGGACTGGCTCATTTTTACGGTTGGATTTTCAATAACGTTAGCAGCCATTGGGTGGTGGCGTCTATCGCTTTTCAAAAACCAATTAGGGTAATTAATCACGGCAATGTTAACTCGCTCACGCTTACGTTTATAGCGTGTTATCTTCCTTTTGGTAATATGGTCACTGAAATTTAGGTTTTCCGCGCTCGAATATCAAAGATACCTCCTCTATGAAACGACTAATTACAGCCCTTTTGGTGACAATGTTTTTCGCAGGCACAAGCCATGCTGAGACGACGCCGTGGACATCTGGCCTTGGCCATAAAGCACGGTTGATCATGGGCGCTATGGCGGATGATGGCCACTATCATGGTGGCTTCGAAGTGGAACTGGAAGACGGTTGGAAGACCTATTGGCGCCAGCCAGGTGGAAACGGTATCCCACCCCTTTTTGATGTCAAAAATTCAAGCAATTTGAAAAATTTCAAAGTTTCATGGCCTGCACCACAAGTGTTTAAAGATGGGTCGGGCAAGGGCGTTGGTTATAAGAAACGAGTGCTTTTACCGTTTGCAATGAAGCCCGAAGATATCGACCAATCGGTGGATTTCAATCTCTCTATTTTCTTTGGTGTATGTGCTGAAATCTGTGTGCCGGTGGATGTCAATTTTTCTACGCTTCTGTCACCAAACAAACCACAAACACCAAACTTTGCGTTGATCGAAGAAGCACTTTCACAAGTGCCTGTGTCCAGTGATGATCTAGGATTGCAGGTTAAATCTGCTGCTCACTTAACTGAGGGCGACAACGAGTATGTTGATTTGCAGGTTCAGCTGAGCAAGAACGTTGAAAAGTTGGTTGTTCTAGTTGAAGGACCGGAAGATTGGTACTTTGAGCCGTTGAATATTCCCATGACTGTTGCGGGCGATGCTGGCACACAGAAGGTGCGGGTACCTCTTTACCGCGCTATAAAAGACAGTTTGAAAGGCGATGAAGCCTTGCGTCTTACAATCATCGCAGATGGCGAAGCGCTCGATCAAACCATTGCTCTAAACTAAAACTGAGACACAAAAAACTTGTGTTAGACCTCGTTGAGCGTGCTAAGCTGTGCGCCAACACATACTCATTTTTGGAGCAAAAAACATGGCCATTTCAATTGGTGACACACTTCCGGAAGCAAATTTTGCAATCATGACGGATGATGGCCCGGGCCCATTTAACCTCAATGAATTTGGTGCAGGCAAAAAGGTTGTAGTTTTTGGCGTTCCAGGAGCTTTCACACCAACATGCCACGGCAATCACTTGCCAGGTTTCCTTGATAACCTCGCTTCTTTCACCGAGAAGGGTGTCGATGCAGTGGCGGTTGTATCCGTCAACGACCCGTTCGTGATGGAACAGTGGGCGATTGCGACGGGTGGTAGCGGCAAAATCCATTTTCTTGCAGATGGTGCGGCTCACTTTTCAAAAGCCATCGGTATGGATCTCGATCTGTCTGATTTTGGCATGGGCGTGCGTTCAGCGCGTTATTCCATGGTGATAGACGACGGCAAAGTAACGCACCTTAATGTGGAAGACAGCCCGAAAGAGGCAACGGCTTCTGGTGCGGCGGCATTGCTCGAAGCTCTTTAAGAGCTGAGCAATTACGTGTTTTTGTAAGGTTCCATCCCTTGGCGGGCCAATTCATCGGCCCGCTCATTATCGGGATGGCCTGCATGGCCCTTTACCCAGTGCCAACTAACATTGTGGCGGTCGCGCGCAATTTCCAGCGCGCGCCATAGCTCTTCATTCTTTACAGGCTTTTTGGCGGCCGTCTTCCAGCCATTGCGCTTCCAGCCTTCAATCCAACCTGTGATGCCACCCTTCACATATTGAGAATCGGTGTGAAGGTTTACAATGCAAGGTTCCTTCAGCGCATTGAGAGATTCGATAGCTGCCGTCAGTTCCATCTTATTGTTGGTGGTCTCAAACTCACCGCCGTTTAATTCTTTTTCATGCTCGCCAAAACGCATGATTGCACCCCATCCGCCGGGGCCAGGATTACCGGAGCATGCACCGTCTGTGTAGATGGTGACTTCTTTTTTTGTTGCGGTAGTCATGGGTTTTATAGTCCGTATTCGGCAGCACTTTTCACGCTGCTATGGAAACGCATCTTGCGCCAATATTCCAAAGGGTTGTGCGGGGTGACAAGCGCATCGGCTGGCACTTCTAACCAGTCATAAAGGCGGGTCAGCAAAAAGCGCAAGGCAGCACCACGAGCAAGCAAAGGCATTGCTTCCTTCTCATCGGCGTCCAGTTTTCGCACTTTCTCATACCCACGCATTAAGGCCTTCGCCTTGGTGATGTTGAACGAAAGGTCTGGTTCAAAACACCATGCGTTGAGACAGATCGCTATATCGTAAGCAAGCATGTCATTGCATGCGAAATAAAAGTCGATCAGACCAGACAATTGATCTTTCAAAAAGAAGACATTGTCTGGAAATAGATCAGCGTGGATGATGCCGCGTTTAAGATTGGTCGGCCAATTGGCTTCCAAATCCGCCAGCATCGTTGAAATGTCGTTCTCAAGCCCAGCTTGCACACTATCGGCGCGAGACTTTGAAAGCTCAAACAGTGGCCGCCAATTCTTCACACTGAGTGCGTTGGGTCTTGGCATATCAAAACCTTCTCCCGCCAAATGGAATTCAGCCAAGACACGGCCAAGTTCACCACAATGATGTGGAGTTGGTTTGGAGACGGAGAAGCCATCAAGAAAGGTGAAAATTGCAGCAGGTCGCTTGGCAAGGATGCCAAGACTTTCGCCGTTCTTTTGAGTGCAAGGTGTTGGGCAGGAAAGACCGCGACCTTCAAGGTGCTTCATCAGGCCTAAGAAAAACGGCAGATCATTGGCATCCACGCGTTTTTCATAAAGGGTTAGAATGAAACTAGCTTGATCTGTGCGCAGCAGATAGTTGGAGTTCTCCACGCCTTCAGCAATGCCTTTAAAAGACACAAGGTCGCCAATGTCATAATGGCGCAGAAAGGCTTCCAGCGCGTGATCTGAAACTTCGGTATAGACTGCCATGTTTATTGAGCAGCGGGCGCGCGCAACTCTCTCGGTAGATTGAAAACGACATCTTCTTTGATGGTGTCGATAATTTCAATTTCGAGTTCATAGCGGGCTGAAAAGGCATCAAGAACTTCTTCTACCAAAACTTCTGGCGCTGATGCACCTGCAGTTACGCCAAGAGACTGGATCTCTCCAATTTCGTCCCATGCAATCTCTGTCGCGCGTTGAACCAAATAAGATTTCGCACAACCCGCCCGTTCCGCGACTTCGCGAAGGCGTTGAGAGTTTGATGAGTTGGGTGCACCAACAACGATCATCGCGTCCACTTCTGCAGCAACAGGTTTCACCGCATGTTGACGATTGGTTGTTGCATAACAAATGTCGTCTTTATGTGGGCCGTGAATTTCTGGGAAGCGTTCCTGCAAAATACGGACAATCTCTGCAGTGTCATCAAGCGATAGCGTTGTTTGAGTAATCCAAGCAAGCTCGTTGTCGTTTTTAGGTTGATAGGTGCGTGCGGATTCTTCTGTTTCGATCAGCTCAATTGAACCATCAGGAAGTTGGCCCATTGTACCAACAACTTCTGGGTGGCCTTCATGACCGACAAGAAGAATGTGGCGACCTTTTTTGAAATGAATTTCTGCTTCACGGTGTACTTTAGAAACAAGGGGACACGTCGCATCAAGGTAGAACATGTTGCGTGTTGATGCGTCTTCCGGCACTGATTTTGGTACGCCGTGGGCTGAAAAGATCACAGGTTGATTTGTTTCAGGAATTTCGTGAAGTTCTTCAACGAAAACAGCGCCCTTTTGCTTTAGGCTTTCGACAACATATTTGTTGTGAACGATTTCGTGGCGCACATAGACAGGTGCTCCGTAGCGTTCAATGGCAATTTCGACGATTTGAATTGCGCGGTCTACGCCAGCACAAAACCCGCGCGGGGCACACATTTTCACTTTGAGTGTTTTCTTTTGGTCGCTCATGAGTCTCTCAGTTTTCCCAATCACGGCGTTAACGCCGGCAATTTCCACTAGGTGGTTTAGTAGGGTCGTTCGTCAACAAACCATATCGTGCTTCTTCTTACATAATGTAAGGGAAAAAATCACGTACCAATTACAACAATTCGTTGTTTAAGATGGTGAAGGCATACATAAAATACTGTGTGGTCGGTTCTTAGTGTGCCGCTTCTGGCATCGTACGGCGAAGCATTTTCTCGGCTTCATCTGCCGGTAAAGGCAGAGAAAAATGATAGCCCTGCGCAAATTGGCATTTCAATTTGTAGAGCGTTGCCACATCGTCTTCAGATTCAGCACCTTCCGCGATGACATTCATTTTTAAATCATGGGCCATCGCAACGATTGATTTTAAAATGACAGGGCGCTGATTATCATCATCTCCATGAACGAACGAACGGTCAATTTTGATGGTATCAAATGGGAAGCGCTGCAAGTAGGCGAGTGATGAATATCCAGTCCCAAAATCATCAAGGGAAAGGCCCGCGCCAAGTTCTTTTACGCGCTCTAAAACTTGTGATGAGTGCTCTGGGTTTTCCATCATCAAGCTTTCGGTCACTTCTAGTTTCAAAGTACCGGGCAGGAAGGAATTTCTGGAAAGAACGGCTTTGACATCATTGATGAGGTCATGGCGCAACAATTGTCTGCTTGAAACATTGACGCTGACGAATAACGGATAATTACCGCCCATCATATCTTGCCATTTAGACAATTGCTTTGCTGCTTCATCCAGCACGAAAAGACCGATTGGAATAATCAGGCCAGATTGTTCTGCGACCGGAATGAACTCTGCGGCAGGTACATCGCCACGCTTTGCATTCTTCCAGCGAAGCAGCGCCTCAAAACCAGCAATTGATTTGTCTGCAAGCCGCACGATTGGTTGATAGTGAACGCTGAGTTCATCGCGTTCAATGGCACGGCGCAGGTCGTTCTCGAGAGAAAGCGGGTTGTTTTTAAGGTTGCGGAAGATCGGTCTGAAGGCTTCGATGCGGTCGCCGCCCGCGCGCTTTGCTTGCAACATGGCAAGTTCTGCGTCGTTTAGAATATCTTCGTTTTGTTGATATTGGCCATCATACATGGCGATGCCAATTGAGGTGGATAAGAAGACTTCTTCCTCACCAAAGGCAATAGGCGCTTTGATGGCGCGACGAAGGCCGTCTGCGAAGGCTGCAATGCGTTCAGCATCGTGTTCAGATAGAAGCAGAAGACCAAATTGGTCGCCACTTAAACGGGCAAGGCTGTCTTGTGGTTTGGTCAGGCGTGATAACCGGCGGGTAATCGCGATAATGATGCTGTCACCCACTGAGATGCCGAGGCTATCATTGACCTGCTGGAAGCGGTCAATATCTATGATGAATACGGCCGGTTTGCTTGCACCTGATACGCTGGCATTGGTAAGGGCTGTGTTGATACGGTCGATAAACAAGGTGCGATTTGCAAGGCCTGTTAGATTGTCATGAACGGCATCGTGGAGCATACGCTCTTGCGCCATGCGACGGTCTGTAACGTCCAACATCGTGCCGACACAACGTGCCACTTCACCATCAGGGCCGACGATTGGGCGAGCGCGCAATTTGAACGAGCGGAAATTGCCATCTTCAGCGCGCAATCTAAAATCTTGTCCGATTTTGCCGCGCTTATATTTTATGATCGCATCGAGCGTTGCTTTAAACCGATCTCGGTCTGCAGGGTGCAAGGCTTGCAACCAAACACGGGCAGGGCCTTCAAGACTGTTCGGCTTAAGGCCCAGAACCTTTTCAACCTTGCCAGCTGTCGTGATCCGGTCGCGTTGAATATTCCAGTCCCATACAATGTCGCCAGCACCCACAAGAGCGAGCGCTTGGCGTTCTGTATCGCTTACATAATTTTCAGCTAATGCACCGCCAGAAAAAGCGTGCTGCATAACAGTGAAGCCTACCAACAAAACGAAAAGCACCAATCCGCCGATAAGGGCTGGTTGAACAATGTCGCTTGTTAAAATGCCTGTAACAGTAGCCCATGCTGCTGCAATCCATGCAACGAGCAAGAGCCATGTTGGCAAGATCATGATCGCACGGTCGTATTTTTTGAACGATAGGTACAAAATAAGCGGCACGCCCAAAATGGCAGTTAAAGCAGCGGATAATCGCGCGACACCGGCAGCAACTGGCGGGTCATAAAAAGCAATACCAAGCAATGCCGCAAGACCTGCGAGCCAACCAAGAGCCACCGTGGTGTAGCTGATGTGCCATCGGTTAAGGTTCAAATAGGCAAACAAGAAGATGTGCAGCGCTGCGGCAAAGAACACTTCAGTGCCTGCTCGCCAGAATTGATCTTCACCTGCTTTAATGTCGACAAGCTTGTTCCAAAAACCGAAATCAACACAGACATAAAGCAGCACAGCCCATGAAAGGATCGCGGTTGCAGGGAACATGGCAGTTCCTTTGACAACGAAGAGGATCGTTAGAAAAACGGCGAGAAGGCCGGAGATACCAATAACGATGCCACGATAAAGCGTGAAGCTATTCACCGATTCTTTGTAAGCATTCGGTTCCCACAAATAGACTTTAGGCACTTCTCGGGTACGCAATTCACCTACATAGGTGACGATGTCGCCTGGGTTCATGGTGATGCGGAAAACATCAGCTTCAACATCAGGAATACGCTCAGGGGCAAAGCCTTCGCTGCGGCTGAGAGACGCAAGACGCGATGCACCAAGGTCTGGCCAAATAAGTTTGGAGCCAGCAAGACGAAAATGCGGGGTTACCAAATAGCGGTCAATTTGTTGGTCTGAAGGATTGGAAAGCGAAAAAATGATCCAATGGGAAGCGTTCGGATTTTCTTTAGAACGCACTTCAATACGGCGCACAATGCCATCTTGGTCTGGTGATGTTGAGACGCGAATTTTTTCTTCAACATCCAAACGCATCTCAATCGCATTTGTGAGATCAAGAGCTGTTTCGTCAACGGGTACTTCGATAGGGCCGTTTGCATTTGCAACGGAGGCAATCGTGAAGGTCAAAGCCAATGCTAAAAGCCACGCACGACAAAAGTGCAGGACGTAAAACGCATAGCGCAATACGGCTGGCTGTTTGCAGATCACCTTTTTGTAGAGCATGTCTTAGTCCAAACGCTCAAAATTACCCTGTTTGTCTTCTTTGAACATCTTATCGATGATCTCAAAAGACCTTCATTCTCAAAAGCCAGAAAAATGCCGATCAATCAACCTTAGATTGACGATTTCTGCCTTCTAAAGTCACTTTCTAGCATAGCAAAAAGCAAATGGTCTTGCCATTTTCCCGCAATTTTGAGGTATTCGCGTGCATATCCTTCTTGCGTAAAGCCTGTTTTCTCCAAAACTTTGATTGAAGCAGTATTATGCGGCAAACATGCAGCCTCTAATCGACGGAACTTTTTCTGGATGAAAACATAAGGCAGCAAACCGTATAATGCCTCGCTCATATAGCCTTTTTGTATGTGCTGTTCGCCAATCCAGTAACCGATGGCACAAGACTGTGCGACGCCGCGCAACATGCGAGAAATTGTGGCGCCGCCGATCATTTCTCCCTCATGGGTGAGAAACAGAAACGAAGCGCCATTGTTGCTCTTATCGCTGTCTTGATAACGTTTTATGCGCCGTTTAAAGGCGGCCCGGGTCAGGTCATCCTTTGGCCATACAGGTTCATACGGTTCCAGAAAAGTTCTGCTCTTGGCGCGCAATTCAGCCCAAGCCTCAAAATGCTTCATTGTCGGGTTCACCAACATTAAACGCGGCGTTTCAATTGTTGTCGTTTTATGAAGTGAGGAGCTGAATAAATCGATCATGCGGTAAATGACTAGGCTTTTAGATGTGCTTCAATTTCTTCTGAAGACATGAGCTTGTCAACGGGTCCAATCGCCGTCAGCGTTGGTTTTGACGATGTAAATAAGGTTGATGCGAGACGTTTAATATCATCGACGGTAACAGCATCAAGGCGTTCAATTTGCTCGTGAGGTGGAATGACGCGTCCGAAAATGAGGAGGTGGCGAGCAAGCTGAGTGGCGCGTGTTGCGGGGCTTTCTAAGCTCATCAACAATCCAGCACGCATTTGTGCTTTGGTGCGGGCAACTTCTTTTTCGTCCAAATCATCGGCGAGGCGTTTTAATTCATGTAAGATGACAGGCATAAGTTCTTCAATGTCTTCATCACCAGTCGCGGCATGAACACCGAATAGTCCCGTATCAGAATAGGCCCAATGGAAGGCATAGATTGAATAACAAAGGCCGCGCTTTTCGCGCACTTCTTGAAACAGTCGTGATGACATGCCGCCACCAAGGGCTGCTGCTAGAAACTGTATGGTGAAAAAGTCATCGTCTTGATAGGACTTTCCTTCAAAACCAAGCAAAATTTGAACTTCTTGTAGGTCGCGGTTTTCAACCAATTCGCCGCCTGTATATTGAGCGGCGGTTGATGCTTTCCCATGTCCTTTGGCAACATGGTCGAATTTACTTGCGACGAGTTGTGCAAAACTGTCGTGGTCAACATCGCCTGCAGCGCTTACCACCATTTCTTCGCTGGTATAGTGCTTACCCAAATAGGAAGAAATTGTATCTGGCGTGAAGTTCGTGACACTCTCAGGTGTACCCAAAATCGGACGACCAATGGATTGGCCTGAAAAGGCTGTTTGCTGGAAACGGTCAAAAACGAGGTCTTCTGGCATATCCAGCGAGGCGCCAATTTCCTGCAAGATTACATGCTGCTCTTTTGCCAATTCTTCTGGATCTAAGACAGAATTTTGTAAAATATCGGACAGAATGTCCACGGCAAGCGGGACGTCATCAGATAGAACACGGGCGTAATAAGCTGTGTTTTCAATGCTGGTCGCGGCGTTCAACTCGCCGCCAACAGCTTCGATTTCTTCTGCGATGCCAGCGGCTGATCGGGTCTTTGTGCCTTTAAAAGCCATGTGCTCAAGCAAATGAGCAAGGCCATGTTCGCTTTCGCTTTCAGCACGTGAACCCGCACTCACCCATACGCCAAGTGCAGCACTTTGAAGGTGCGGCATGTGATCTGTGACAATGGTTAGGCCATTATCAAGCCGTGTGACTTTTACCTCCATCTAAAGCTGCTTAACTCTCAGCTTTGATGGCGCGGGTGTGGTCTTCGATAAATGCCTCGACGGCAGATACATCATTTGGCAACACGGTAAAGGTCTCCTCCCGATCCATGAGGTCACCCATCCAACTTGGTAGTGCAGGATGCACTCCAGTTGCTGCTTTTACAGCATCTGGAAATTTAGCGGGGTGAGCCGTGCCCAATGTCACCATGATTGGCGCTTCTGGGCAAGTTTTATTCGCAACAACACGACCGACAGCAGTGTGCGGATCTAACAGGTAGCCTGCATCGTTGTACGTCTTAGAAATTTCATCGCTGGTTTCTTCTTCGCTTGCGCGTTCAGCATCGAAATCCGTTAGAATTTTGCTGAATGGGTCGTTAGCAAGCTCAAACGATCCGCTTTGCTTCAAGCTTTCCATAAGACCACGGATGGTTGCGCCATCTTGTCCGTGAACATCAAACAAAAGTCGTTCAAAGTTTGAAGACACTTGAATGTCCATTGATGGCGAAATCGTCTTTTCAACGCCATCGCCTTCATAACGACCACTCTCCAAGGTGCGCGCTAAGATGTCATTGCGGTTTGTCGCAATCACGAGACGGTCAACGGGGAGGCCCATTTTCTTTGCAACGTAGCCTGCAAAAATGTCGCCAAAATTGCCGGTTGGTACGGCGAAAGTAACAGGGCGACTAGGTCCGCCAACAGCTGCGGAAGCTGTAAAGTAATAGACAATTTGCGCTACGATGCGGCCCCAATTGATAGAATTGACACCAGCAAGGGCAACGCGATCGCGAAATTCTAAATGAGTGAACATCGATTTCACGATTGCCTGACAATCATCAAAATTGCCGTCGATGGCTAGTGCATGAACGTTGGCATCGCCGACTGTTGTCATTTGGCGGCGTTGAACATCTGAAACACGGCCATTTGGAAACAGGATGAAGATATCTGTATTTGAACGGCCCCTGAATGCTTCAATCGCCGCACCGCCAGTATCACCAGATGTCGCGCCTACGATGGTCGCGCGGGCATCGGTCTTGCCGAGAACGTGATCCATCAACCGTGATAGCAACTGCATGGCAACGTCTTTGAAAGCCAACGTTGGACCGTGAAACAGTTCTAGCACAAATTCATTGTCATCAACTTGGATGAGGGGGGCGACAGCAGGGTGATGAAAGGTCGCGTAGGCTTCATCGACCATTTTTTTCAAATCAGCATCGGCAATTTCGCCGTCTACAAAGGGATGGATTACCTTAAAGGCAATATCAGCGTAGGGGCGTCCTGCAAAATCTGCAATTTCCGCCGCTGACAATTGCGGCCATTTCTCCGGTACGTACAGACCACCATCACGGGCAAGGCCTGAAAGAACCGCTTCACAAAAACTCAAGGCCGGTGCTTCGCCTCGCGTGCTGATATATTTCATCGTTGGTCGATTTTGCTGTTGAAAAGTTAGCGGACACTACTCGCCTCATTGCCAATCGACAAGCCCAACTTAGCGTAATCGCATCATTTTGATTTTGCGCGAACATCAAAAAGGCCACAATTTGAACGAATTAACGAGCGAAGAGCGGACAGCTTGGCGGAAACTTGGTGAAGACCGCCTTAAATGAATGAAACTTTATTCTAAACTTGGTGGTTTTTTTGCTATAAGCCAAAGCTAGAACATTCCAAACTGTGGCGAGTGACTTTGAAAATGCGATCGAAATTTCTGAAACATTGTTTTGTTTTTTGTGCCGTAGGCGGGTTGCTTGCTGCTTGTGCGGGGCAAAAGGAACTGGCAGGTGATGACGGTTCTATCGTGATCGAAGTAGAAGAAGAGGTTAACGATATCAGCGGATCTAGTGCCTCTGCGCCGCTCTCACAAGGTAAGAATACGCGAAAAATTAGGCTATCCAAAGCCGATCAAGAAGAATTAGCTCGTCAAGGTCAAACACCGAACACTGTGCTTTCAAATAGTGCACGCAGGGGGTATTGCCCTAAGCTGGAAGTGCTTAATGGTACGGGTGTTTTGACGGCATATATTGATGGCGGTAACGACCAAGCAAGTGACGTTACCCATCAGGCTAGCTTCACACGGACTGGTCGTGAGTGCAAAACGACTGACGGTATTATGAATATTCGTGTCGGTGTTGCCGGGCGTGCGGTAAGAGGCCCTAAGTTTCTTGGAAGCGGGGTTTCACTTCCTGTTCGCATCTCGGTCGTGCGTAACGGCACGGAAGTTTTGTATAGCCAAATTTATCCGCAACAAGTCAATTTCTCAACGGCGGTTGCGCAAGGCTTCACCTTTGTAGAAGAAAATCTACAAATCCCATTTCCTGAAGAAGAAAACCTAAAGGTGTTGGTTGGCTTTGATGTGCGAGGCGATGCAACGGTTGCTTCGAACGCAGGTCAACAAGATGATGGTTAAGTCGTTCTTTTAAAGACGACCATCCCATTCTTTAAACGCTTCAACAACAGCTGGAAAGTCTAGCAGTTTGTTGATGGTGGTTTCTGCACCTGCATCCATCAAGCTTTCTGCATGTGTTGGGTATGTATGGCTGCCGCCTGTAAAACCCACTACCCGCATGCCTGCTTTAACCGCACCTGTTACACCGTGGACGGAATCTTCGAGCACAATGGTTTCAGCAGGGTTTGCCTCTAACTGTTCAGCTGCGTGCAGAAAAACGTTTGCGCTGGGTTTAGGCTCTTTATTGCCAACTTCCGTTGCGGAGAAAATATAAGGGCGAAAACGATCGTGAAGCTCGGTGCGCTTTAGGCTGATTGCGAGCCGCTCCATGGACGAATTTGAACAAATACAACGCGGGTTATCGAGTCGGTCCAGCATCTCATGCACATTTTTAATCGCGTTCAGTTCCGTTGCGAGCTTATCGTCAATGCGGGTTTGAATGTCATCATGTAGCGTTTCGGGTAGACCCTTATCCAGATCGTCCTCTATGTCGCGCATGATTTCTTTTCCCGTCATGCCAGAAAAGCGTTCCGAGAATTCTTCTAAAGAAGCTTCAAAGCCTTGCTCGCCGTAAACAGAAAGTTCGACCTGCTTTGCCAAAATTTCTGAATCCACCAATACGCCGTCGCAATCGAAAATAATCAGCATGGTAATAGGGTGTCTCTCGTTATCTATCCGCGTGAGGTGGTTTAGCACGGATGATTATAAATTAAACCGTAGATTTTAGCTCCTTACGTCTCATCCAAATTAATTTTTCATTTACCAACTCTGTAAACAGCGTTTTCACCATATTGAGTAACTATGTCGCTTGATTGTCGAACGATGGGGCGTTTACCCCTGTTCAAATGTACTGAGTTGGATTGTGTTATGGCGTCGTCGCAGAAAAAAGCGCAGAATAAAATAAAGACTACCAGTTTGCCGCTGGATCAGATTATTCAAGGTGATTGCATCGCCGAATTGTCGAAATTACCGGCAAATAGTGTTGATGTTATTTTTGCAGACCCTCCCTACAACCTTCAACTCGCGGGTGATTTGCAGCGCCCAGACCAATCTCATGTGGATGCGGTTGATGATGAATGGGATAAGTTTGATACATTCGAAGCTTATGATGCATTCACAAAAGCATGGTTGCTTGCTGCACGTCGCGTATTGAAGCCAAGCGGTACGCTATGGGTGATTGGTTCTTATCACAATATTTTCCGTGTTGGCGCAACGCTTCAAGATCTTGATTTTTGGATTTTAAACGATGTGATTTGGCGCAAGTCTAACCCAATGCCAAATTTCCGTGGCCGTCGCTTTGCCAATGCCCATGAAACTATGATTTGGTGTTCTAAAGGGCAAGATGCCAAAGGCTACACCTTCAACTATGAAGCGCTGAAAATGGCGAACGATGATTTGCAAATGCGCTCTGATTGGGTGCTACCAATTTGCAATGGTGGTGAACGCTTGAAGGGGGATGACGGTAAAAAAGTTCATCCAACCCAAAAACCAGAATCGCTGCTTTATCGTGTCTTGCTTGCTTCAACCAAGCCCGGTGATGTGGTGCTAGATCCGTTCTTTGGCACAGGCACATCAGGTGCTGTTGCAAAGGCGCTTGGCCGCCACTTTATCGGTATTGAGCGTGAAACAGATTATATCGAAGCAGCCCAAGCACGTATTGATAGCATCGTCTATTCAGACGCTTCCGTCTTGAAAGTGGTTGAAGGAAAACGGGCGCAGCCGCGTGTTGCTTTCGGTCAATTGCTGGAAACTGGATTGATGAAACCGGGTACTTTGCTGACAGACACCAAACGTCGTTATGTAGCACAGGTGCGGGTTGATGGGTCGCTTGAAATTATGAGCGATAAGCCAAAAGGTGCGACAGGTTCTATCCATAAAATGGGTGCTGCCGTGCAAGAGCTTGATGCCTGCAATGGTTGGACGTTTTGGCATTTTGAAGATGGAAAAGGCGACCTAAAGCCGATTGATGATCTGCGTACAATCATCAGACAGGGAATGGCTGCTTAAGCCATTCCGACCATCTAACTGTCGTCCTTTGGTGCCACAAACAAATTGGCAAAAATGATGAGCGCTACGCCAACCGTGAGCGCGGCATCCGCCAGATTGAAAATGGCAAACGACCAATCGTCCCAGTGCAGCAACACATAATCGATAACGTGCCCATAAAGCGCGCGGTCGATGATGTTGCCAATGGCACCGCCGAAAATCATGCCAAACCCAATGGCAGGAAGTAGCCCATCATGGCGGGCTTGCCACCACAGATACAGCATGATGAGCACCACGGTCCCAGCGATCAAAAGCAGGGCAAAGGGGGAGAGATTGTTCATAAAGGAAAAAGCGACGCCTGTATTAAACGTGTAATACATCGCAAAGAATGGCAGCACTTCTAATGGTTGTTGAAATGGAAGCTCAGCCTCCACAGTCACTTTAATCACTTGATCTGCAACAAGCATGGCGAGTGCGACCATCAAGCCGATGATCGCATGGCGCTTGGTTTGGCTTGAGCCTTCAGCTTGATCAGGAGATGGCGTCTCGTTCATCTCAACCCTCGAAGTTTAAAACATCACGTTGAATTTCAAACAACATCACTCCGGTCGCGATGGCAAGGTTTAAGCTGTCAGCTTTGCCTTGCTGCGGAATTTTTACAAGGTCCGTGCAGCTATCAACCAATGTTTGCGGCAAGCCGGATTGCTCATTACCCATGAACAAAATACAGGGCTTGTTGTAGTCAACGGTGCGATAATCAACGGCGCCATTAAGATGCGTTCCAACAACGAGGCCCGGCCATTTCTTGGCAAAGGCTTTAAATTCATCTTCAGAAAATCTGACCAAGGGCAGGGCGAAGACAGAACCCATTGTCGCGCGGGTTGCCTCTAGCGCAAACGGGTCTGTGGTATTGCCAACCAAAATGATGCCTTTAGCGCCTGCAGCATCAGCGGTTCTCATAATGGTGCCGAGGTTTCCAGGGTCTTTGACACCTTCAAGTGCTATCCATAAATCACGGTCGTTGGCTTTGATCGTGGATGGTGATGCCCAAACTTGGTCGAATACACCGACCACCATTTGCGGGTTGTCGCGCCGTGCGATTTTGCCGAGAACGGCTTCGCTTACTTCAAGCACCATGCCGCCACGGGCTTTTGTTCTGGCGGCGATTTTCTGCACCAGTTCATTTTCCATCATGCGTTTGGCAAACACGAAAATACGAAGCGGCCAGTCTGCTTCATCAGCACTGGCAACAAGCTTCAAGCCTTCAACCAAGAACTGGTTGGACGCGGTGCGGTTCTTACGCTGAGTGAGGCCGCGAATGTCTTTGATAATTGGATTGGAGACGCTGGTGATTTCTTTATAGACACCCGCACGGATTGGCCGTTCGCTCATTTCGTACCTTCTTTCGACCAGCGTGTATAAAGCGATGTTGAAAGCTGTCGCTCGCTGTCTGTTTCATTGATTAAGAGCTCACCAGATTCGATGACGCCGCCAAGTCCCGAAAATGCATCGCGGGCTAATTCATGGCTTGCCATAAACGAGGCGCGGATGGCGTAAGATGAGAGAATGAAGAACAGCGGGTCTTCTGACAAAATAGCGCGAGAGGCATGAAGCAAATCATTCGCACCTTCAAAAAACTGCCAAACTTCGCCCTTCGGACCGCGCCCATATTTAGGTGGGTCCATAATGATCCCGTCATAAGTATTCCCGCGTCGCGCTTCACGCTCCACAAACTTAACCGCATCATCGCAAATCCAACGGATCGGGGCTTCATCAAGGCCGCTGATTGATTGGTTTTCGCGCGCCCAACCAATCGCTTTTTTCGAGGCATCAACATGAGTGACTGAGGCACCCGCTTTTGCCGCCATAAGGGAAGCAAGGCCAGTGTATCCAAATAGGTTCAACACTTTGATGGGGCGGCCAGCGTTTTTGATCAGGTCATGAAACCAATGCCAGTGGGCAGCTTGCTCTGGGAAAAAACCCATATGGCGGAAGGCTGTAAAACGGGCTTGGAATTTCAGCCCTTCATGGCCAAGCGTCCAGTCATGTTCTTTTTTCGCCTCAGCCAAGCGATTTTGAAAGCGCCAGCGTCCAGCTGTTTCTTCGTCATCATTTCCAGAAAAGACAGCGTCTGCTGCATTCCATGTTGCTTCACTTAAACGCGGTTGCCAAAGGGCTTGTCCTTCAGGTCGAACCACGGTGTAAGGACCATAGCGTTCCAGCTTTTGCTCAAACCCGCTATCGATGAGTTCGTAGTCATCGAACGATGGCATGGTGAGCATGAGCGGCGCGTGAGAGCGCGGGGTAGGGCCTTGGTTCAAAGCACGGCGAACGGGCTGCGGCTTTTCGATTTTTTCTTTTTCAAAAGCTTCTGGCTTGTCTGCGTGCTTTGTAGCGGCGGCACCTGTCTTTTCAGGGCCTTTAGGCGTGGCGCCGCTTGTTTTATGGGCGTGCTTTGCAGCGCCGCCACTTGGTTTCTCATTGCGCTTAGGCGCAACGCCGCCAGCAAGCGGACGGAATTTACCCTCCGGCTTGCGAGATGATTTCCCGCCTTGCGGACGTTTGTTGAATTTTCCAGAACCTTTACGGGGCGGTGCCATTAGCAGCTATCTATTGCATCATGAAAGAGCGCTCTTGTTAGCGCTATTTGCTGGGTTAGACAACATCCAAGCGATTAAACGTGCTGACCGCCGTTTACGTGGATTTCTGATCCGGTGACATAGCTCGAAGGTCCGTTGCAAAGATAATAGATTGTCTCCGCCACTTCTGCGGGCGCACCAAGGCGGCGAAGAGGTATTTCTTCGACAATCTTTTCTGTGCCCGGCGACAGAATTGATGTGTCAATTTCACCAGGTGCGATTGCATTAACCCGAATGCCATGCGGTCCAAGGTCGGATGCCATCTCACGTGTTAGGGACGAAAGTGCGGCCTTGGATGTGGCGTAGGCCGATCCTGCAAAGGGGTGAACCCGTGAGCCTGCAATTGAGGTAACGTTTACAACGGCACCTTGGCCTTTCTTCAATTCATCAAAAAGGCCTTGCGCTAACATGATGGGTGAGAAGAAATTGACCTGAAACACTTGGCTCCAAACATCCATATTCGTTTCCGCCGATGACAATCTGTTGCCTTCGTCGTTTTTTGGGCTAATGCCCGCATTGTTGACCAAGGCATGAAGTGCGCCGCCATCTTCGGAGATTTTATCTTTAATGAGCGCAATAGCTTTCGTGAGATTGTCACGATCTGCAAGATCAACTTGAATGTGGTTTTCCTCGCCGCCGGGCCATGGGCAACGCGAATCAAAGGCTTGGCGTGAGCAGGTAAAAACGCGCCAATTATCAGCAGAAAAACGCTTAACTGTTGCATGGCCAATGCCACGACTTGCGCCTGTTAATACAAGGATTTTGCGCATTGTAGCTCTCCGCTTTCATCTCTCAGTGAAAGTATGAGAGTGGTCAGAGCCTAGCCTTGTAACTTTGGAATGTCTAACGAATTAATGAGGCTTGGCTCTATGCCGTGGCGACTTTTTTCAAGAAGGTTTCGACGTGATCATTCAGCCGTGTTGCGTTTTGTGAGAGACGGTTTGATGAATTTAAAATGGCTGTAGCTGATGCATTTGTTTGTTGCACCGTGTCACTTACATTTGAAATATTATCTGAAATTTTTCTTGAATCCGTCGATGCTTGTTTTGCACTCATTGAAATTTCTTGTGTCGCGGCATCTTGTTGGGTAACAGAGCCTGCAATGGTCTCGGTATGCCCTTTAACGTTATCCATCATTTCATTGATAGAGAAAATTGCTTCAACAGCATCGTCACTGGCTGCTTGAATATCCGCGATTTGTTGAGCAATCTCGCTGGTCGCGTGGCTGGTTTGTGAAGCCAGCGATTTAACTTCAGAAGCAACGACAGCAAACCCACGGCCGTGATCACCAGCCCGCGCCGCTTCGATCGTCGCATTAAGGGCTAACAAATTGGTTTGTTCTGCAATGTCTTGAATGAGGCTAACAACATCACCAATTTTTTGGGCCGATGTCGCAAGAGTAGAGATCCTGTTAGATGTGTCCGTTGCATTGGAAGCACCTTGATCAACGATAGCGCTGGTGGTTTGAACTTGTCGCGTAATCTCTTGGGTTGAAATAGACAGCTCTTCAGCCGCAGTCGCAACAGTTTGAATGCTTGATGTCGACGCAAAGGAGTTGTCTTTGGCCTCAGCGCTTTCTTTGTGAGCATTTTCCACCATCGAATTCATAGAGGCGGCGGTCTCATGCATTTCGTCTGCTTGCTCATTGAAAGATGTGAGAAGGGTTGATGCTTCTTCTTTGAAGTTGGCGATCAGTTTGTCGATCTCTTTCTGGCGTGTTTGTTCGCGGGCGAAATCAAGCGACGTCGTCTTTTCTAGTTTAATGCGTTGAATTGCATTGGATTGGAAAATCTCAACGGCGTCCTGCATTTTACCAATTTCATTGGCTCGCTTTTGGAAGCCAGCCACAACGTCAATTTCACCAGCCGCAAGGCGAGACATAATGTCTGTCATCGTGCCGATTGGTTTCACAATAACTCTCGTCATGACGTAGATCGTTGCAAAGGTAAGCAAAATGGCAAGTGCGATGACTGTTGCGGTCAACAAAGTGGTTATTTTGTTGATGTCGATGGCACTTCGTGTGCTGTTTATTGATGCGTTGGAAATTAGAACATTTGTTTTCAGCGAACTATTGATGAGGTCGCTGATTGTTTCGTTTCGCTCTATTGCAATTTTCGTGAGTGATTGGATTTGTGTTTTAAGGGCATTCGCGAGATCAGCGCCTATGGTGTCTTTACTTGCGATAAGTTCCTCTGCAATTTTAGTCGTGGCATCTAAACGCTGTTTGAGGATAATTTGATTGTTCAACTGAGGCGCAAGTTCAAAGGTGTTGTAAGCGTTCTGCGCGGCAACAACGGTTTGGATAATGTTGTCTTGTTTTTGAATATCTTGCGCAATAAGGGCGAGCTCAGCATCGATAGATTGAGCGGCGCTTTCAAATTGGTTGATTTGGCCAGTAAACTCATCCACCAAAGTTTCTATTGTTTTTAAGGTTGTCTGAACAGGCTCGAGATCAGCCGTTGAGATGTTTGATCCTAGGCCTTCGCGGAATAAATTTTTCAAGCCAATTTCTAATTCGCTGACTTTTGTCTCTATCTCGGCGTAAAGCTTAGGTGTGCCAGTAAGGTCAACGATTTGATGCAGCGCTTCAATCGATCCAACAATATTTTTGAGGGCAGTCGTTGCTTGCTTTTCTTGTTTTGAATTCAAAGCATCATAAATGCCGGGTAAAATCTCGACTAGCTGATCAATTCGATCTTGAAGGAGATAAGCGCTTTGAAGGGCATTTTGTTTTTGTTGTTCAATCTTGAGGTTATCGTTTTGATCAGAAAGCAATTGTGTTCGTGTGCGACCCGCTTTTCTTTTTCTCGCATTCACTATTGAACCAAGCTTATAAACTGTTGTCTGTAGGTCTTTATTTTCTGCACGCTGCAGTTCAAAACCCGTTTTTAGAACGGTTGTCTTGGCAAGCATCGCACTCAGCAATGGCGCCATTTTATCGCTATGTTGCTGGACATGATGTTCGCTAGAGGCGTTCATTTTTTCTTGGATTGAAATGAGTAGTTTTTCGCTCACATCAATGTGCTGAATATCACGCGTTTGTAGGTACTTTTTTAGTTCGCCAGACACTTTGTTGATTTCAGTAAAGCCACCAACCAATTCGTTGCTTTGTTCCGCGTTTCTTAAAAGTTGATTGAGCGCAACGAAGCTGATAATTGCGATAAGAATTGTAAGACCAATAAGAAGCAGATTAGACCATACGACAGTAGAGCGAATTGACCGATTACGAAAAAAATTCGACAGTATGGCATTCATATGAGCATTCCAGTTGTTTGATCTAAGAAGACCCTCTAGGGATTTGAAACGTTAGCTAAATATGAATTAACATGATGACTAAAGTGTTACCGTTTGTCTTAATGTTGATGCTTAAGGTGTTGTTCTGTTCGCAGTAATTTGAATCAAAGCTAAAGGCTTTGGTTGTTTGGAGGAATTCGTGACTATTGTTGCTATTGATCAGGGGACGACATCTAGTCGATCCATCGTTTTTGGAAAAAGCATGGAAATAGTCTCCATTGCCCAGCAAGAGTTTGAGCAGCATTTCCCAAAGCCAGGCTGGGTGGAACATGATCCAGAAGAGATTTGGCAAAGTGTTTTGGAGACCATCAAGCAAGCCTTAGCAAAGGCTAATTTGAACGCTAAAGAAATCGCTGCGATCGGTATCACCAATCAACGAGAAACCACCGTTTTATGGGATAGAGAAAGCGGCAAGCCATTGCACCGCGCTATCGTGTGGCAAGATCGGCGGACGGAAGATACTTGTGTGCAAATGCGCGAAGAGGGTTTCGCCGATATTTTGACCCAGAAAACGGGTTTGCTGGCAGACCCTTATTTCTCAGGAACTAAATTGGCTTGGTTGCTCGATAATGTTGACGGTGCACGTGCAGCGGCTGAAGCGGGCAAACTTGCTTTTGGCACGATAGATACATTTTTGATCTGGCGTTTAACGGGCGGGAAGGTGCATGCAACTGATGCAACCAATGCATCAAGAACGCTCCTGTTTAATATTCATGAGCAAGATTGGGACGATGATATTCTTGCGAAGTTCAATATTCCTCGTTCTTTGTTGCCAGAAGTTAAGGACTGTGCGGATGATTTTGGCGGTACAGTTCCGTCGCTTTTTGGCGTCGAAATTCCGATTGCCGGCGTCGCAGGTGACCAACATGCAGCGGCCATTGGCCAAGCTTGTTTTGAGCCAGGTATGATGAAGAGCACCTATGGTACGGGATGTTTTGCTTTGCTTAATACCGGAGACAAAGCCGTTTCTTCCAATAACCGACTGCTTACAACCATTGCCTATCGCCTCAATGGCAAGGTTACCTATGCTTTGGAAGGCTCGATCTTTATGGCGGGTGCGGCTGTTCAGTGGTTGCGTGATGGTTTGAAAATTATTGAAAACGCTGGTGATACTGGCGATATGGCAACTGCGGCCAATCCGGATGAAGATGTTTATGTGGTGCCAGCCTTTGTTGGTCTTGGTGCGCCTTATTGGGATGCTCATGCGCGCGGCGCAATTTATGGTCTGACACGGGGTTGCGGGCAAAATGAGATTGTTCGCGGGACGCTAGAAGCAGTTTGCTATCAGACCCGTGATCTCCTGGAAGCCATGCAAGGCGACATTCAAGGTGCTGGTTTGCATAGTGGCGTAAAGACGGTCTTGCGTGTTGATGGTGGAATGGTTGCGAGTGACTGGACCATGCAGTTTTTGTCAAACATGCTAGATGCTGCCGTCGACCGTCCAACCATTCTTGAAACCACAGCGTTGGGCGCTGCGTGGCTCGCGGGCTCTCATGTTGGGGTTTGGCCCGATCAGCAAGGTTTTGCTGAAAGTTGGCAATTGGAACGACAATTTACGTCTGATATGGATCCAGATATTCGTGACAAAAAATATGCAGGTTGGAAAGATGCTATCCAACGCACCTTAAGCAGTCCAGCGTCGACCTCTTAATTCTAGGGCAAAGCGCGGCGGTGTTCTGGCATAACTTACCAGTCCTTCAAGGGCAGGTTTTGGGCGTGTGATGATCGCAGTTGATACATTTTCAAGCAAATCATCATGCGGCGCTTTTGATTCAAAAGCTTCGCGGAAATTTCCGTCACGCAACAAAGGTAAAATGCGCGGCACAATGCCGCCAGCCAGATAAACGCCGCCTTTTGCCATCGTGAACATGGCCATGTCACCAGCAAATCGTCCGAGATACGAGCAAAACAATTCAAGCGTTTGGCGTGAGATGGGATCAGAATTATCAAGCGCAGCTTTCGTGACATCTGCTGCTTTGGAAAATTCTCCACGCAAACCAGCAAGTTTATTCAATGCGCCATAAAGTCGCAAAATGCCGGGCCCACTTAAGAACGTCTCAGCCGTGATGCGGCCATTTGTTGGCTCCATTACCTGCCAAATATCAAAATCCAAATCTGTAATAGGCCCAAAATTGATGTGCCCACCTTCACCTGGAAGTGGCACCCATGTATCGCGGGCATAAATAAGGGCTGCTGCACCGAGCCCTGTACCAGGCCCGACGACGAGCTTGGTGCTTTGATTGTCAATGCTACCTCTGCCAATCTGCTCTATATCGTCTTCAAGCAGAGAGGGTAGACAGAGCGCTAAGGCTTCAAAATCGTTTAAGACAACAACGATTTCAAAACCAAATTCTTCAATAAGGCGTTTCGGTTCTACCACCCACGGGCCATTTGTCATGGCGATCTTGTCGCCGCGCACGGGGCCAGCAACTGCCAATATTGCCGCACGTGGATAGGTAGCCGTGCGGCTTAGCGCTGTTTCTTGAATGGCATCTATCAGTGTTTCGTGGTTCGCCGTTTTGACGACTGGGAATTGTTTCACTTCACCAAGAGCATCTGACACAAGTCCAAACCGCGCATTGGTGCCGCCTATGTCCGCAATCAATGCAGGAAACGGTAAAAAATCTAGTTTTGAGGCGGAAGATACCATGAAGGGGCTCGAATTTATTTTGCACAAAAATTAAATCAATTTTGGAACCGCTGCAAGCGTCCAATTGGGGAAAGATTTTAACTTTAGTTGACATCAACGCACCATCGTCCATCTGCTATCGCAGCAGCGTAACCAAGGAGTGTGATGTGGCGCGTGCCTTTTTGTTTGTATTGGATTCGTTTGGCATTGGCGGTGCGCCGGATGCCGCTGATTTTGTAAACGAGGAAAAGAGTGATTTGGGTTCGAATACTTTCGCTCATATTGCAAAGGCGTGTCACGAAAATAAGGCAGATGCCAAAGGAATACGTGCTGGTGCCTTATCCCTTCCTACCTTGGACTTGCTGGGGCTGGGCAATGCGGCTCATGTGGCAACTGGCGAGGAAGTTGTTGGCTTCCCATGCCGTGATGACACAATAGGCCTTTGGGCTGCGGCAACTGAAATTTCAAAAGGCAAAGATACCCCTTCCGGCCACTGGGAACTTGCTGGTGTGCCAGTATTGAAAGACTGGGGGTATTTCCCAAAACAAGAACTCGCATTCCCTAATGATCTTTTGCAGGCGATTTATAAGGCGGCTGGGATAGATGGGTCGTTATGCAATCAGCATAGTTCTGGCTTAGCCGTGATTGATGAATTTGGTGGGGAACATCAACAAACAGGGCAGCCGATATTTTATACATCTGCCGATTCTGTTTTTCAAATTGCAGCACATCAAGACCACTTCGGCCTAGAGCGGCTTTATGCCCTTTGCGAAATTGTCTTCGACCTTCTTCGCCCCTTCAATATTGCCCGCGTTATTGCACGGCCCTTTATCGGTGACGCGGAAAATGGCTATGAGCGCACGGCTAACCGTCGTGATTATGCGGTTGAGCCACCAGAAGACACGCTTCTAGATCATCTTAAACGGGCAGGGCATGAGGTGAGGGCGATTGGCAAGATCGATGACATCTTTGCGCATCGTGGCACGACAGAAGTTATTAAAGCGCACGGCAATGAAGCTTTGTTTGATGCAAGTTTTAGAGCCTTGGAAGACGCAAATGACGGGGCATTGGTATTCACCAACTTCATTGATTTTGATCAACTCTACGGCCACCGCCGTGATGTTGTGGGATACGCCAATGCGTTAGAGCGTTTTGACAAGCGGCTTGCTCATTTCCTTGATCAAATGCGTGATGATGATTTGCTCGTTGTCACAGCTGATCACGGTTGCGACCCGACATGGCATGGGACAGAACATACCCGCGAGCGGGTGCCGGTGTTGGTATATTCGAAGGCTTTGCGGGGTAGGGGCTGCGGTATCCGCTCAAGCTTCTGCGATGTAGCGCAAACCATTGCGAATTGGCTGAATGTCAAAGCAGGAACAAAGGGAACCAGCCTACTCGACGAATAGGTTTTGTAAGCTCATAAAAAAAGCCCCGCTCAAGAGCAGGGCTTTTAAAATTTGTAAGGTCGATTTGACTACATCAATTTTGATTTAACTTCAGAGATTGAAGATTTAATCAACGATGCACCACCATCAGATAGCTTAGACATCAACACTTGCTCAGAAGCAGCAATGGCACGTTCAGCGGCAATCGCTTTAACGTCCTGCATTGCTTGTGCTTCAGCTTGTGCAATTTTTTGCTCAGCCATTTTAGTGCGACGCTCAACATATTCATCAAGCTTTTTCTTCGCATCACCAGCAAGAGTGTCAGCTTCACGTTTAGCAGCTTCAACGATTGTTTCAGCTTCACTTTCCGCGTCACGACGCTTGCGCTGATATTCAGCAAGAAGAGCCTGTGCTTCTTCACGAAGCTTGCGTGCTTCATCAAGATCAGAGCGAATTTTGTCGGCGCGATCATCCAATGATTTGGTGATCATGCCCGGCACTTTGAGGTACATGATAAGCGCGATGAATACGATCAGTGCGGCGGTTGCCCAAAAGGTTGCGTCCATAACCGTTACTCCGTTGCGCTTTTAAGTGCTTTAGTGACTTCTGCTTTTGTTACGCTCCCACCGATGAGGGCTTTAACAATCGCTTCAGTCGTGTCGCCAGCAATATCGTCAACTTCTGCCATCGCTTTGTCGCGAATACCAGCAATTGTCTTTTCAGCAGCATCCATCTTTTCAGAAAGACCAGCTTCAACTTTAGCAACAGCGCTATCAGTTTCAGCTTTTGCTTTGTCACGGGCTGTCTGGGCAATACCTTGCGCTTTGCTACGAGCATCGCCAAGGGCTTGCTCATAAGAAGCGATTGCTTCGTCGGTATCTTCCTTCAAGCGCTGTGCTTCGGCAATGTCTTGTTCAATTCTATCAGAGCGAACTTCAAGAATAGAACCGATGCGCGGCAATGCGACTTTGGCCATGACGTAATAAAGCACACCAAATGTGATCGCGAGCCATAGGATCTGCGAACCATAAGTTGAACTGTCAAATGGTGGGAAAGAACCACCAGCGCCGCCATCAGCGGCATGACCTACTTCAGAATTTGTTTCTGACGCCATTTTCTTCTCTCTTTGAAAGGAGTTCGCGAAGGATAACCATCACGAACTCATTTTATTTCTGCTTAAAGGGCGTGCCAAATGGCAAGCGCCCATTGCAAATGCAATTATTAAACATCGAAGAGAAGAAGAAGAGCAACGAGCAGTGAGAAGATGCCGAGCGCTTCTGTCACAGCGAAGCCGAAAATCAAGCGACCGAATTGGCCGTCAGCTGCTGATGGGTTGCGAAGGGCGCCTGCAAGGTAGCTACCGAAAATGTTGCCAAGACCGATGGCTGCACCGCCCATACCGAGACATGCGATACCTGCGCCGATGAGTTTTGCTGCTTCTGCTTCCATGATAATTCTCCTTTGGAAATAGTTAGATTAGTGTGCCTCCGACAATCGCGCCGGAAAGCAAATTTAGTTAGTGACCTGGGTGTACGGCGTCATTCAGATACATGCATGTCAACACTGTGAATACATAGGCCTGAAGGAAAGCCACGAGAAATTCTAGTCCGGTAAGCGCGACCGTCATTGCGAAAGGCAAAACAGCGCCCGCCATGCCAGCAACGCCAAAAGCGCTAAGGCTTGTGATAAAGCCTGCAAACACTTTCAACGTAATGTGTCCTGCAAGCATATTAGCGAACAAACGAACTGAAAGGCTGATTGGGCGTGAGAGGAATGAGATAACCTCGATCATCACCACGAGCGGCACAAGTGCTGCTGGGATGCCTGAAGGAACGAAAAGCTTCAAGAAGCCGAAGCCGTGTTTCATAAAGCCATAGCCAACCACTGTTAAGATCACCAGCATCGCGAGAGCGAACGTGACGATTAGGTGGCTTGTGACCGTGAAGAAGTAAGGGAACATGCCAAACAAGTTGGCAACCAATACGAACATAAAGAGCGAAAAGACGAGAGGGAAGAAACGCATTCCTTCCTTGCCGGCTGCATCTCGCAGGGTGCTCGCAACAAAGTCGTAGCAAATCTCAGCGATTGACTGCATGCGTGTTGGAATAAGACCGCGGCTGCTTGTTGAGAAAATCAGGAACGCACATGTAGCAACTGTTGTTGCAATCATGAATGCTGCTGAGTTTGTCATTGCAAAATCGACACCGCCGATTGAGCCGAGTGAGAAATATTCAGTAATATGGAACTGGTGGATTGGATCGTTTGCCAATTTTAGATGTCCCTTGCCATCGCCGTTTTAGCAAAACCAACAAAGTTTTGCTCTTGTCTAGTTAACCGTCGCGATCACTCGCTTCCGGCTGTGAAATTCTTCCTGCGGCTCGCATGACATTTAAAACGCCCGCAGCAAACCCCAAAATAAGGAAAACAATCAACCCGAAGGGTGTCGTCCCCAACCATTTGTCCAAAACCCAGCCAATTGCCGCTCCAACCAAGATGGCGGACACAAATTCCGACGCAATCTTAAGACCGTAAGCCATGCCGGCTCTGTCTTTCAGTCCCTTGTCATTTTGTTCCGCTCGTCTCGTTGCTTTTTGCTCATCGAGCTTGGCACCAAGTTTGTCGAAGCGGTTGTCAAAATCGTCAGGGCGTTTGTCGTGATCGCTTTGCACGGGCAATTGCCTTGTTTTGAACTGATGCTTACTCTCTTTTTGCTCTCTCGCAAGCGTAGAAAACAGGCGGAAAATAAGCCTTCAAATTCGGGCGCACATTACTTTTGCACCCTCTAGGTGTCAAGGTGGAAGTGAATCCTTTTAACCGATTGAAATTAAATGATAATATCTTATTTATGCATCGAAGATGCGACCAAAGAAGCAATTTTTCTGCGATTGGTACCGAAGTTTCGAGAATCTAGGTGAAAATGTGTGAGATAAATACTACAATTAGAACATATCTATGGGCATGAATGGCCTATATCGAGTTTAACAGTGATTCTTTAGAGTGAAAAATCCCAATGGCGGATAACGTTGACGATGCAAAAACCCCAAAATACCGCGATAAATGGGATCATGGCACGGCGGGGCGTGATTGGAAGCGGGGCAGTAAGCCTTTGTCGGAGTTATTGCCAAAGCTAATTGATCCTATTTGTGCCCGCAAAGGGTTGGCGTCCTCCGCACTTATTGCCGCATGGCCGGAACTTGCCGGAAATACTTTCGCGGATTGCACCATTCCAGACAAAATCAATTGGCCGCACCAAACAAGCACGGGGGCGACAACCTTTCAGGGCGGTACTCTTGTGGTTCGGGTGGATGGTCCTAAAGCGATCTACCTGCAGCACGAAGAGCAGCAGCTTTTGCAACGGGTCAATCAGTTCTTCGGCTTTGTTGCCATTGAACGATTGAAAATTGTCCAAGCGCCCATTGAACGCAAAAAGCAGGTTATTAAAGAGAAGCTCCCGTCGCTCTCTCCTAAGCAAGAAGAAAGACTGCGTGAGTGCATTACTGAGTTTGATGACCCGCAGCTTGATGCTGCTGTCTTAAAGATGGGGCAGGGCGTTTTGCGCAAAGAGCTTTTGAAGCGGCAGCAGGCAGATGAACAATAAAGCGGGCGTGTTCATAATTTTGGCCAATATCTTGGGTATTGGCCTTTGATAACGATAATTTTTAAAGACAAATCGTCTTTTGGAATTTAATACCTATCTTAAATATTAGCTAATTGACTCAATCATAGAGGTTTCTCCGATGACATCGTCCTTTTCCCGTCGCTCTGTTTTACAAGGCACAGGCGCTGCTGCTGCACTTGTTACATTAAGCGGTTGCTTTTCTAGTGAAGCCAACAATAGCGATCTAGCTCAGCCTGGTCCGCTTAAAGAAATGACAATTGGCAACAAGGACGCGAAAGTTAAGGTCATCGAATATGCTTCAATGACATGCCCGCATTGCGCGTCATTCCATACTCGCACCTATCATGCCTTTAAAGAGAAGTATGTTGATACCGGCAAAGTGTTGTTTGCTTTCCGCGAGTTTCCATTGGATCAAGTCGCCGCAACAGTCGCTGTTCTTGCTAGATGCGCACCTGAAGACAAGTTTTTCGACATTGTAGATGTGTTCTTCAAAACCCAGCCAAAATGGCGTAATGGCCAAAATCCGCTGCCAGGTATCGTAGAAATCGCAAAACAAGTTGGTTTTACACAACAATCATTCAATGCCTGCTTGCAAAACAAAGAGGTTATTGATGGGATAAACAAAATCCGTACGCACGGTGCGGAAGTGTTGAAGGTAGAGGCAACGCCAACCTTTTACATCAATGACAAAAAAATAAGCGGTTCATTATCTCTTGAAGCAATGGATAAAGAAATCGAAGGTTTGTTGTAAGGCAGCTGCCCCCGCGGCGCTGCTACGGGGTATAGTTTTGAGTAAAGTATCAATGCGGGGTGTGGTGTCATGAGATTCACCAAGCTCCGCATCTTAGGGTTCAAATCTTTTGTTGAACCTGTTGAATTCATTATCGAACGCGGCCTCACAGGGGTCGTTGGCCCCAACGGTTGCGGCAAGTCCAATCTTGTCGAAGCGATCAAATGGGTAATGGGTGAAAGCTCCTACAAAAATATGCGCGCATCTGGCATGGATGACGTGATTTTCTCAGGCAGTGGCAGCCGTCCGGCGCGCAATACTGCTGAGGTCACACTGGTCATCGATAATACCGAGCGCACCGCACCCGCAGCCTTTAATGACAGCGATACCATCGAGATTACGCGGCGAATCGAGCGCGAATCAGGGTCGGTCTACCGCATCAACGGCAAGGAAAGCCGCGCAAAAGACGTTCAATTGCTGTTTGCAGACGCTTCAACTGGCGCCAGATCACCTTCTATGGTGGGACAAGGCCGGATTGGTGAGCTTATTTCTGCAAAGCCGCGCCAACGTCGCCAAATTTTGGAAGAAGCTGCCGGTATCTCCGGTCTTCATTCCCGTCGCCATGAAGCAGAATTGCGGCTTAAGGCAACAGAACAAAATCTCGACCGTGTTGAAGACGTTATCAACCAGTTGGAAACTCAGCTTGAAGGCTTGAAGCGTCAAGCGCGCCAAGCATCTCGCTATCGCAATCTTTCTGGCGAAATCAGAAAATTTGAAGCGACTGTCTATCATCTCCGTTGGATGGCCGCATCGAGTGCGTTGCAAGAAGCAGAAAGCAATCTAACTGAATTCACCGTCGCTGTTGCTGATGCAACGGCCTTGCAATCAAGAACCGCGAGAGACCAAGCAGTTTCCGCCAACACTTTACCGCCATTGCGCGATAAGGCGGCCGCTGCTGCGGCAGCACTCCAGCGCATTCAACTGGAGCAGGGCGCGTTAGAAAAAGAAGAAACACAGGCAAAAAGCCGTCTTCAAGAACTAACAGGTCGTATTGAGCAGCTTGACCATGATGTTGAGCGCGAGAAGGGTTTGCTTACTGAAAACAAGAACGTCTTTGACCGTTTGGCTGATGAAGAAACCAAGCTGAAGGCAGAAAATGCAGCTTCTGGTGATCGCCGTATTGAGGCTGAAACATCGCTGAGCACTGCAAAAGAAAAGCAGGAAGCAAGTGAACAAGCTTTCAACCAAACAACCAAAGAGATCGCGGAACTAAACGCCCGCCGTGCCTCTCTTGAAAACAGTATGCGGCAAGCAGAAAATCAGATTGCGCGCATTGCAACAGATCAAGACCGCGTTGTTCGCGATATTGCTGATGTGGATGCGAAACTCGGCCAAGATTTGTTTGTGAATGCTCACCAAAAAACTGTCGAAGAAGCGCGCCTGAAAGTTGAAACGGGTGAGGCTGAGATTCAGCAGTTTGAGCTTAAAACGCAACGCGCTCGTGACCATGAGAGCGAAGTTAAGACCACGACAACCGCCCTCGAACGCGAACTCAATGTGATTGAGACAGAAGCGCAAACTCTTGCACGTGTTTTGAATGCTGGCTCACAGGGTGATTACCCGTTGCTGATTGATGAGCTTACGGCAGAACCGGGCTATGAGATTGCTCTTGGTGCTGCACTTGGTAGCGATCTTGATATTTCGGTCGATAAAGAAGCACCCGTCCACTGGGCCGGCGCTGAAGCTGAGGCGGATGATCCAAGTTTGCCAAATGGCGCAGAACCGCTATCAAAATTTGTCGCAGCGCCGCAAACGATTGCTCGTCGATTGAACCAAATTGGTGTGATTGATGAAGCGCAATCAGACGAACTTGTTGGCAATTTAAAACCGGGCCAGCGCTTAGTCACAAGACAAGGTGCGCTTTGGCGTTGGGATGGATTTACCTCATCTGCCGATGCTGAAACACCTGCTGCCCAGCGGCTAGCCCAGAAAAACCGCCTTGCAGATCTTGAAGGGGCGTCAAGCACCAAGAAAGATCAGGTGGAGGCGCAAAAGCATAAACTTGCGACTGCATCGGTCAGCCTGCAAGAAGCCATTACTTTGGAGCGCGAAGCACGCGATGCCTATCGCACAGCCTTGTCAGAGCAAACAAAAGCCCGCGATGCTTTGGCGAAAGTTGAAAGCGAAGCGAGCCGCTTAGCCGAACGCCGCACGTCACTGACCGAGCGACAAACCAGATTGAATGGTGACCGCGAAGGAGCCGACCAGCAGCAAGAAAAGCAAAAGGCGCTTTTGTCTGAGGTGCCAAACAGTGACGCGCTCAATGATCGTTTGCAAAATGAGCAGACATCACTTGCCAATGATCGTGCAGCGCTTGCTGAGGCTCGTGCCGGATTTGAAACGCTCGCCCGCGAAGCAGAAATGCGTAACAACCGATTGCAAGCCATTGGCGGTGAACGTCAAAGCTGGGTCAATCGTGTGGAAGCTGCCGAGACACAAATGAATGTTTTGGCTGAACGCAAAGAAGCAGCCATTAAAGAGCAAGCTGGTTTGCAAGATCTTCCAGGTGAATTTGCCCGCCGTCGTGCAGCGCTCTTCACCAAGGTTGAAGAGGCGGAGAAAAATCGCGCTGAAAGCCAAGACGTACTCGCAACAGCTGAGACAGCACTTCGCACCGCTGATGAAGCGGCGAAATTGGCGCTCAACGCGCTTTCCGAAATCCGTGAAAGCCGTGCACGCACAGAAGAACGGGTTGAAAGTGCTAAAACCCGCAAACAAGATGTTGCCCGTGAGATCACGGAAATTCTTGAATGTTCACCAGCCGGATTGGCCGAAATTGCTCAGTTGAAAGAAGGTACAGCGCTGCCTGAAATGTCGGTGGTTGAAACACGTCTTGATCGTTTGAAAGCAGAACGTGAGCGACTTGGTGGCGTCAATCTGCGTGCTGAAGAAGAAATGCAAGAAGTTGGCGACAAGCGCGATGAGCTTGTGAGCGAGCGTGATGATTTGATCGAAGCAATCCGTCAGTTGCGCACGGCGATTGCTAACTTGAACAAAGAAGGCCGCGAGCGTCTCTTGATCGCATTTGATGAAGTGAATGCGCATTTCAAACATCTCTTCACGCATCTTTTTGCTGGTGGTACAGCGGAACTCATCCTCACTGAGTCTGATGATCCGTTGGAAGCAGGCCTTGATATTATTGCGCGTCCTCCAGGTAAAAAACCGCAGACGATGACGCTTCTATCGGGTGGTGAGCAGGCGTTGACGGCAACTGCACTGATCTTCGCTGTGTTCCTCACCAATCCCGCGCCAATCTGTGTGCTGGATGAGGTGGACGCACCGCTGGATGATGCCAATGTGGAGCGTTTTTGTAACTTGCTCGACGATATGGCGGACACCACGGATACGCGCTTCCTCACCATTACGCACAATCCAATCACCATGGCACGTATGAGCCGGTTGTTTGGTGTGACAATGGCTGAACGCGGCGTTAGCCAGCTTGTTTCTGTTGATCTTGAAACGGCTGAAAGCTTCCGCGAAGCAGGTTAAGACCGCCGTGGCGGATGCCCCTTTCAAAACAGTGCCAAATCCGAGTGATTTGCTTGAATGGTATGATTGCCATGCGCGTGTTTTGCCATGGCGTGTTTCTCCACAAAATCGTGCCGTTGGTGAAGTGCCTGATCCTTATCGGGTTTGGCTGTCAGAAATAATGTTGCAGCAAACCACAGTTGCGACGGTAAAAGCTTATTTCGAAAAGTTCACCACCCTTTGGCCAAGCATCCATGATTTGGCGAAGGCTGATCGTGAAGATGTTTTGAAGGCATGGGCGGGGCTTGGGTATTATTCGCGGGCTCGCAATTTGAAGGCCTGCGCGGATATTGTCGTGCAACAATATGGCGGGGTCTTTCCAGATACAGTTGAGGGCCTGAAAGAACTACCCGGCATTGGAGATTATACGGCGTCGGCCATAGCGGCCATTGCATTCGATCAGCCTGCTGCTGTAGTTGATGGAAATGTGGAACGGGTGTTATCGCGGATTTTCGCGGTTGAAGAGGTAATGCCCAAAGCGAAAAAAACCATCAAGGAATATCAATCAGCGCTCACGCCTCAAATGCGAGCGGGAGATTATGCCCAAGCTATGATGGATTTAGGTGCCACGATTTGCTCACCTAAAAATCCAGCTTGTGCGCTCTGTGTATGGCAAGGTGACTGTGCCGCTTTCAAGCTTGGAACGCAGGAGTTATTTCCTGTAAAAGCTCAGAAGAAAGTGAAGCCGACCCGTTATGGCTGGGCCTTTGTTGCTGTTCGCGCCGATGGTGCGGTGTTATTACGCACGCGGCCAGATGAGGGGTTGCTTGGTGGTATGACAGAAGTACCCGGCACGACTTGGGGAGAAGAACAACCAAAATCCCCCTTTGCATCTGCACCCTTTCAGGCAGGGTGGAGTAAACGATGCGGTGTGATCCAGCATACATTTACGCACTTTCATCTTGAAGTGGAGGTGGTGACAAGCATGTTCCCGATGGAGCAGTTGCCTGCAAAAAACAGCTGGTGGTCGGCGATGGAAGATATTCCAGATGAGGCACTGCCAACGGTGATGAATAAAATGTTGGAAGCAGCTTTACCTGGTGTCACAAAACCAAGAGCGTGACAAAGGCTTGAACCTAACTCACCATGCTTTTGATCGGTTGAAAGCTGCGCCGGTGCAGCGGGCAGGGGCCAAGCTTTGCGATTGCATCACGGTGGGCTTTTGAGCCGTACCCTTTATGGCGGTCAAAATCATACCCTGGATAATATGTATTGGCGCGGACCATCATTCGATCGCGGGTGATTTTCGCGACGATAGACGCCGCCGCAATGGAGAGGGAATGAGCATCGCCCTTGATGATTGCTTTGGCAGGCTGTTTGAGCGCGGGTGGAATGTCACGGCCATCGATCAGCACGAATGTGGGCTGTTGGTTCAATGCTTCGACAGCTTCAACCATTGCGTAAAGCGTTGCGGCGCGAATATTCATTTTGTCGATTTGCTCAGCTGATACGGATGAGATTGCGATCTGGGCCGACGCAAAGATTTCTTCAAACAATATTTCCCGACGTTTCTCGGTGAGCTTTTTTGAATCGTTCAACCCTTCAGGGATATGGCCTTCTTTCAAAATAACCGCCGCCGTTACCACAGGACCAGCAAGCGGCCCACGACCAACTTCATCAACACCTGCAATGAGTGAGTGTCCTGCTGCCATTGCTTCTTCTTCATAGAAAAAATTTGGGCCTGAATTTGTCTTTGATTTGCTGGTCATCGTTTTTTCTAACCTGCATGGCACAAAAAAAGAAGCCGAATGATCAATGAAGATCATCCGGCTTGAGTGTCTTCCGTCACGGTCCTATCTAGCGGGGTGGAAGGTGGGACCTTGGGTGTGTGAAGTGAATGACGGAAGAGGCGTTTAAAACAGTGACAATTGGCTCCCTTGTTTTTCAGGTGGCGTGAATAATTCGGTGGTAAGGGCTTGCCTGCGACGAGCCATGCCAATGCGTTTGGCTGCTATTTTCATGCGCTTTGCGATTTGATCAGCATAAGGACCTGTGCCGCGCATACGACGTCCCCATGCCACATCATATTCTTTGCCGTTCCTCATGGATTTGAGCAGATTTAAAACATGGCGGTATTTGTTGGGGTAATGGTGAAGCAACCACTCTTTAAATATCTCCGAGACCTCAAGCGGTAGCCGTAGCAAAACATAGCCAGCATCGCGCGCGCCATGCCCATAGGCTTTCTCCAAGATGGCCTCAATCTCGCTGTCATTAAGAGCTGGGATAATCGGCGCAACCATCACAGATGTTGGAACGCCCGCATCACTTAATTGTCGCAAGGCATCAAGTCGCTTTTGCGGTGTTGACGCGCGTGGCTCCATCGCACGGGCAAGCTTACTATCCAGCGTGGTGATGGAAAGGGCGACGCGAACCAATCCACGTTTTGCCATAGATGAGAGGATATCAATGTCTCGCGTAACAAGGTGCGATTTGGTGACAATACCAACGGGGTGATTGGTCTTATCCAACACTTCCAAAATCTCGCGGGTAATGCGATGGCTGCGTTCTATCGGCTGATAAGGGTCAGTATTGGTGCCTATAGCAATGGTGCGCGGGCGATAATTGGGAGCTGCCAATTCTTGTTCTAACAAGGCTGCTGCTTGGGGTTTTGCAAACAGCCGCGTTTCAAAATCAACGCCCGGTGATAAGCCTAGATACGCGTGTGAAGGTCTAGCAAAACAGTAAGAACAGCCATGCTCGCAACCACGATAGGCATTGATTGAGCGATCAAATGAGATGTCCGGGGACTGATTTTTGGTAATAATTGTCTTTGGGCTTTCATAGCTCACCTCCGTTTTCATGACTGGCAATTCATCATTGTCCCAGCCATCATCAAATGCTTCTCGGCTTTCAGTTTCAAACCGACCAGAAGAATTGGATACAGCCCCGCGTCCACGGGTTTTATAACCGGCAACAGCTTGTTCAGGCGTTGAAGCAAGAGCGGTTGGGTCAAGGCGAACGCCTATCCAACTCTCTTCTTCATTGCCTAAGTGCTTGTTGTCCATTTCGCCTGTCCAATAGTCGTGTTTTGTCGTTCCTAACTTCTATAACGAAAATTAGAACAAAACAAGAACAAAATATCAGAAATGGTAAATCAGGTATGAACGCTTATTTGCCGCGTTTGAGATGTTCATCCAGTCGCGGCATGATTTCTATGAAGTTGCAGGGGCGGTGGCGATAATCAAGTTGAAGGCTCAAAATGCCGTCCCATGCGTCTTTGCAGGCACCAGAAGAGCCGGGTACGACGAAGACGAAAGTGGTGCCAACCAAGCCTGCGGTTGCACGAGATTGAATGGTTGAGGTGCCAATCTTATCAAATGACAAGCGATGGAAGACTTCAGAAAACCCATCCATGCGTTTATCGAATAAAGGTTCGATGGCATCTGGTGTTACATCGCGGCCCGTAAAGCCCGTGCCGCCAGTGGTAACAATCGCATCAACAGTTTCGTCATTGGACCAAGCTTTGATTTGCGCTTGAATTTGCTCAATGTCATCTTTCACTATGGCGCGGCCTGCTAATCTATGACCAGCGCCTTCGATGCGCCCAACCAATGTGTCGCCAGATTTGTCATTTTCTAGCCCACGCGTATCAGATACCGTTAAAACGGCGATACCAATAGCGATAAAGGGGCGGGTTTCATCAATGCGGGACATGATTGTTCTCAAACCTTTGTTGTGAACAGAATGTTGGTTCGTCTTCCAATTGTCATAGGACAAATCTATGAATGTTTCATCAAGAGTTTGGGGTAAAGGGGCTCAAAATGCCAGTTGTTAGTTTAAATCAAAAGCTGTTTGCTGAATTTTTAGGAACAGCGTTCCTGCTCGCCACCGTTATTGGCTCTGGCATTATGGGTGAGACCTTGTCTGGTGGTAATGTGGCAATTGCATTGCTTGGAAATACAATCCCCACTGGCGCAATCTTATATGTTTTAATCACCATGCTTGGGCCCGTGTCTGGTGCTCATTTTAATCCTGTTGTAACAATCGCCTTTCGCTTCTTTGGAAAACTCACCAACGCGGAAACAGGGCTTTTCATTGTTGCGCAAATTGCAGGTGGCATTGTTGGTATGTTGGCGGCGCATTTCATGTTTGATCTTGATCTTCTTCAGTTCTCAGAAAAAGCAAGAACAGGCACCTCGCAATGGGGTGCTGAGATAATCGCGACGCTTGGGCTTTTGCTGACAATTTTCGGCACGATTAAAGCACGCGTTGAAGCAGTGCCGGCTGCTGTTGGGCTTTATATCACGGCGGCTTACTGGTTTACGGCATCAACCTCATTTGCAAACCCAGCAGTCACCATTGCGCGATCCTTCACCAATACTTTCGCAGGCATTGATCCAGCTCATATGCTTGGGTTTATTGTGGCTCAATTCGTTGGGTTAGGTGTGGCGTTTGTCTGTATCAAAGCGTTGAGCTTCGAGCCGCAAGACTAGCCGATCAACCAGCAAGGCTAGTTGCGACAATCCACCAGTCAGAATGTTCTGATTGCAATTTGTCAGCAGCGCTTTTCGCGTCTTCATCAGTTTCAAACAGACCAAAGCACGTCGCGCCAGAACCAGACATGCGGGCCGTGAGCGAACCAGTGCAACTGGACAACGCCTTCAGGCATTCTTCCACTTGCTGACAATGTATAAGAGCGGGCGGTTGAAGGTCGTTACGGCAGTCGTTGATCCATTTTGTGAAGGGTTCGGCTTTGTCGACGGTATCGTTCGGTTGGATAAGCGGCGGATTGTTCTTGCGCGCAAGCGATTTGAAAATCGCAGGCGTTGAAACGCCAACATTTGGATTGACTAACACCATGGGAAGAGCAGGGGTCTTTGGTAGCTCAGACAATGTTTCGCCGATACCACTCATACGAATTGCCGTTCCGTGCTGGCAACCATGTAGACAGACAGGAACATCAGCGCCAAGGGACAATACGTCGTCAGAACTCGGCAAAGGGCGATCGAGCAGTTCAGCAATTGCAAGCAATGTTGCCGCCGCATCTGCAGACCCGCCGCCAATGCCTGAGGCAATAGGCAAGTTCTTTTCAAGCACGATGTTGAGCGGTGGCAAATCATCGCCCATCAAACGTGCGGCTTTTAAAACTAGATTATCGTGGTCTGCTTCCAGCCCTTCGCCAAAAGGACCATTGATTGTTAAATGGTGAGAGCCTGCTTGGTCAGCATCATCTTCCCGCTTGGAAACGGTGATCTCATCGCCATAGGTTGAAAACACAACAACACTGTCGAGCAGATGATAGCCATCATCGCGCTGCCCCGTTATGTGAAGTGCGAGGTTGATTTTCGCACGCGCGATTTTACAACATTTTTCCAAAGCGTAGGCGCCCAGTATCAACCGTCGCTTTCGACGTATTGTCCCGTTTCGATCTTCTTCACAATCGTATCGCGATACTTTTCATCTGGATCAAGATCACGAGCATGGCGCCACTGGAACTGTGCCTCAAGCTTGCGTCCAACATGCCAATAAGCATCACCCAAGTGATCATTCAAGATCGGGTCTTGTGGGCGAAGTTGAACGGCGCGTTCGAGGCTTTTTACAGCTTCATCATAGTTTTTGAGCTTGTAATGCGCCCAACCAAGGCTATCGATGATGAAAGGGTCTTGCGGGCGAAGTTCAACCGCTTTCTCAATCATCTTCAGCGCTTCTTCGTATTTCATGCCAAGATCAATCAGCGAGTAACCGAGGTAGTTGAGAACTTGCGGCTCGTCAGGCGAAAGCTTCAGCGCCATTCTAAAATCAGTTTCGGCTTCGGTCCACCGATCCGTGCGTTCATTGGTGATGCCGCGTGAATAGTACAACGACCAGTTTGCATTGGTCGGCTCACCTTCAATTTTCGAAATAGCATCAGAGTAAGTCGTGCGTGCTTCCTCAAAAAGATCATGCGAGCGAAGAATGTTGCCATAGGATGTGATTGTGGTGATGTCGTTTGGATCACTCGCAATCAAGTCCTTCATGATGCCGCGTGCATCATCTAGTTTCTCAAGCGAATTGTAAGCAAAGGCTGCACGCAAACGAGCGTTTTGGAAGTGGATCGAATCTTTTTTGATCCCTTCGTAGCTCTCAATTGCCTTGCTGTAGCGTTCGTCATTTTCAAGTAGATTACCTAGTAATAGGCGTGGCAGTGGATTTTCTGGATCAACATAAGAGGCAAGGTTCATGAAGATATAAGAGACTTCGGTGTTGTCATCTGTTCCGATGATTGAACCGATACCGTAAAGCACTTCCATTGCACCAATTAGGGCTGTTGAAACGTGGGCCGCTGGTTTTTTGCCGTCAGCAACTTCTGCGACCAATGCCTTCACGCTGCTTCGATTTGGAAGGCGCTCTACTAAGCGGTCAAGGTTTTCTTTGCCCTCTGCTTCCATCCCATTGCGGTATTGAAAACGTGTAATGGCTTCAATTTTGCGAACCAGATTAGGATCAGCTTTGTTTGCTTCATCGTATAGCTTTGCGGCCTCTTCAATCTTCCCTCCGTTTTCAGCGATGAGTGCTGAGTGGAAAAGGGTATGAGGTGTGAACGCTTCATTGCTATCGAGTTTACCCAAAAGCTCCAGCGCCGCATCGTGCTGGCCGTCGGCTGCTAAAGCCCAAGCATGTAACAAACCGCCGGTTAGTTCTGCCAAGGGGCCATCTGTCATCTGCTCAAAGGCATTGATCGCCTTTTTGTAGGATTTAGACCGAAGCGATGTGACGCCCAGTGCCATGTGAGCGAACCAATTGTCTCCGTCACGGTCCAAAATGTTGGAACTAATCGAAATCGCGCCATTGATGTCTCCGTCTACAAGACGAAGAAAAAAGGCGCGTTCAATCAAGGACTGGTTGCCGGGGTCTGCTTTCAGCGCTTCATCGTAATAAAGAGAAGCGGCCGTAATGTCTTTGGCGCGGTTGGCTGTCAGAGCTGCCAGATAGCTGCCTGACAATGATAATGGATAACCACGTTCCGCCAAATCTTCCTTAAGTTCAGCCGACGCAAAAGCTTGAGTATTTCCAACGGTTACAAGGCCCGTAAGTGCTAAACCAGCAATCAACATTTTTGCATGGTTTTGGTATTTTTGGAAATAAGGCTGAACCTTAGAATTGGACGTCATGTAACCCACCTATTTAGCTATAGATGCAACATGGCGCTTTCAGCAGAATGTTTCAATATCTAGGGCAGTAAATTTAATCGATTAGAGCGTTTATACGGATCAAATTACCGTTTGTTAAAGGTCAATCAATAAGCGCGGCTAATACAGAAGTCTACGGCTTGTAAAAGTGCTGTTTTGTGTGGCGAATCAGGGAATGGTGCCAAGGCATCGCGGGCTACAGTGCCGTAATGTCTTGCGCGGTCCAAAGTGTCTGAAATTGTGCCGTAGCTATTCAAAAGATCAATGGCTTTATCAAGATCACCGTCTTCGATTTTGCCTTCTTCCATGGCACGACGCCAGAATTCACGCTCTTCATCCGTGCCGCGTCTATAGGCCAACACGACTGGCAGTGTAATTTTGCCTTCGCGGAAATCGTCACCGACATCTTTGCCAAGGTCTTTGGAGTTGCCGCCATAATCAAGCGCGTCATCAATCATTTGGAAGGCAAGGCCGAGATTGGTGCCATAAGATCGGAATGCTGCTTGATCAGCTTTCGTGCCATCGGCGACCACAGGGCCAACTTCTGCCGCAGCAGAAAAGAGAGCCGCGGTTTTCGCGCGGATTACGGCAAGGTATTCGTCTTCTGTCGTTGCCATGTTTTTGGCTGCAGAAAGTTGAAGCACTTCGCCTTCAGCAATAACGGTTGATGCAGCAGATAGAATGTCGAGCGCTTCCATTGAGCCAACTTCCACCATCATGCGGAAGGCTTGGCCAAGCAGATAATCGCCCACAAGAACGCTTGCTTGGTTGCCCCATAACATCCGTGCAGCAAGCTTGCCGCGACGCATATCACTTTCATCGACAACATCATCATGCAAAAGGGTTGCTGTGTGCATAAATTCGACACTGGCTGCGAGCTTTACGTGGCCGTCACCCTCATAGCCACACATTTGTGCAGCAGCGATGGTCAGCATTGGGCGCAAGCGTTTGCCGCCTGAAGAAATAAGGTGGCGTGCAATTTCAGGGATGAGCTCAACATGCGAGCCAGCTTTCGACAGGATTAGCGAATTAACGCCTTCCATATCGTCGCGAACCAAATCCAAAAGCGCATCAAGTGATGCTTTCTTTTTACCGGAATCCTCGAGAGGAACAACTACACCCACAGGGCAACTCCTTTAAACAAAAGTGCGCGCACCATAATGTCGAACGAAACACACGGCAAGTGCCCACACCCCTACCATGAATAAATAGTGCTACCACATCAACTAATTGGGTATTATATCTACCAAATAAGAGTGAAAAACCGTCGTGTCGATGGTTTTAACGAAAGGGTACTTTCTTGAAGCTGCTTCTAAAAACCAACGATCCTGTGGTGATTTCATTTGTTGAGGCGCTGATGAAGGAAAGTGAGATTGATTATCTCGTGCTTGATCAGCACATGAGCATTGTTGAAGGTTCGCTCGGCGTGATACCGCGCCGCATTCTTGTAAAAGACGAATTTCACCTTAGCGCACGGCAAATTTTAAAAGACGCTGATCTTGGTCATGAACTCGCCGATGAAGTAGGTTAACTCAATTATGGGTGATAAATCTCCCTCGTATGATCGCCATTTTGTACTTGGCGGCAAGGTCGTTTTGCATCAACAAACCGGCGGCGCTCATAAAGCAGGCCTTGATGCGGTTATGCTGGCTGCCAGCGTTCAAGACGGTGGCAAGTCTCAAAAGCGGATCGTTGATTTAGGCGCGGGTGTTGGCACGGCTGGTTTATGTGTTTTGAACCGTTTGCCTGCTGCGTCTGCCATCTTAGTGGAAAATGACCCAATCACACTAGAACTTGCAAATGCCACATTGAACGATCCTGATAATCATTGGCTCAACGGTCGTGCCTCTACGCTAAAGGCAGATGTTACTCTGCGCGGTGATGCAAGGCTGGAGGCGGGGTTGAGCCTCAATATGGCTGATCATGTTATCATGAACCCACCATATTATGACGCTGCTCAGGTGCGAACGTCAGACAATGCGGCCCGACAAGCAGCGCATGTCTTGGCAGACGATGGTTTGGAACCTTGGTTTCGAACAGCAGCTGCGATTTTGGTGTCAGGTGGCATGTTGTCGGTTATTTTTCCAACCGCCAGTCTTTCCAATCTTCTGTCATTGATGGAAGGGCGATTTGGCGGCATTTCAGTTTTTCCGCTTTATAAAGGCGCAGGCGAAGATGCGACGCGTGTGATTGTTTGCGGTCAAAAGGGCAGTCGTGCGCCGATGCGTTTGCTTTCAGGTCTTGTACTTCATCAAGCGCAAAAGGGCGATGTTTCGCGGCGTGAGTGGACAGATGAAGCAAATGCGGTCTTGAATGGTGAGGCGGGTTTGGTCATATAAGTGAACAAGGCAGTTTATGCTGCCCTATTTGAAACTATTAAAGTGAGATGCATGTCTAAGATCGTTGATATTATCCGCCCTATTTTGCCGAAGAAATTCCGCGATAAGCCTGTTGTCATCCCCACCGTACGTCTATCCGGTGCGATCATGGCAAGTCAGGGCATGCGTCCGACACTTTCGATTGCAACCGCTGCTGGCAGGCTCAAAAAAGCATTCAGCGTCAAAGAGGCACCAGCTGTGGCGATTGTTATCAATTCTCCAGGCGGCTCGCCCGTTCAGGCCAATCTAATCTACAAACGCATTCGCGCATTAGCGGAAGAAAACGACAAAAAGGTTATTGTCGCTGTTGAAGATGTAGCAGCATCCGGCGGCTATATGATTGCGCTTGCAGGCGATGAGATCATTGCGGACCCATCCTCAATTGTCGGCTCAATCGGCGTTATTTCAGCAGGCTTTGGTTACGTCGATTTGCTTGAGAAGCTAGGTGTCGAACGTCGCGTTTATACCGCTGGCACCAATAAGATGATCCTTGATCCATTCCAGCCAGAAAAGAAATCAGACATTCAATATCTGCGCAGCATTCAAAACGAAATCCACGATACCTTCGTTGATATGGTCAAAGACCGACGTGGCGATGTGATCAGCGGCGATGAGAAGGAAGTATTCTCAGGACGTTTTTGGACAGCAACGACAGGGCAATCCCTCGGCTTGGTAGACCGTATTGGCGATATCCGTTCCATCGTGAAAGAACGCTACGGCGAAAAAACACAGCTTAAAGTAATTGGCGCTGGTGGTGGCTTGTTCAAGCGTGCACCATCAAATGGTGTATCCATGCCCAATGATATGAGTGCTATCGGTGCAGGCTTTGCAGACCACATGGTAACACAAGCAGAAGAACGGGCCCTTTGGGCGCGCTACGGATTGTAGTCTAGATGCCTTTTGGAATAGTCCTCATTCTCATTGCTGCCATTGGATTTTACGCCTTTAAGAAGCTGCGTCAGGAATTGGTGCGCCTTGATGAGGAAGACACCAAGCGCGCTCAACTTGCCAAAACACAAAAACGCACTAAGCAGCAAAACAAATCAGACACGTTAAAACGTGACCCTAAAACAGGCGTCTACCGGCTTGATGATGATTAAGCGAGCGCTGCCTCTTGCCTTTTCAAGGTTGGCTGTGCTTTAGCAAGCGGTAAGTAACGTCAAAGACTTTCTAGCGGGAAATTGATCCATGTCAGAACAACCAGCCCACCTCAAACCTGAAAATTCGTTTCAGGGGCTGATTTTAGCACTTCACAATTATTGGGCGGATTATGGCTGTGTCATTCTCCAGCCTTATGACATGGAAGTTGGAGCGGGTACTTTTCACCCAGCAACGACACTGCGCGCGTTAGGGCCGAAGCATTGGCGGGCAGCATATGTTCAACCATCACGCCGTCCGACAGATGGGCGCTATGGTGAAAACCCGAACCGTTTGCAGCATTATTATCAATACCAAGTGTTGTTGAAGCCGTCGCCACCAGATTTGCAAGAACTCTATCTTGGCAGTCTTCGCGCCATCGGCATCGATCCGCTTCTGCATGATATTCGTTTTGTGGAAGATGACTGGGAAAGCCCAACGCTCGGCGCTTGGGGTCTTGGTTGGGAGTGCTGGTGCGATGGTATGGAAGTCTCGCAGTTCACTTACTTCCAACAGGTTTGCGGCATCGAATGTTCTCCCGTTGCAGGCGAATTGACCTATGGTCTCGAACGTCTCGCTATGTATGTGCAGGGTGTTGAAAATGTTTATGACCTCAACTTCAACGGCTTAGAAGGCGACGATAAAGTCACCTATGGCGAGGTATTCTTGCAAGCAGAGCAAGAGTATTCACGTCACAATTTTGAATATGCAAACACAGACGCACTGTTCCAGCATTTCAAAGATAGCGAAGCAGAATGTGAAGCATTGTTGGCAGCAGGCGAGGCTGCACGCGGCAACCCATCTGAGGTGCATAAATGCGTTCTTCCCGCTTACGACCAATGCATCAAAGCGTCACACTCGTTCAATTTGTTGGATGCACGCGGTGTTATCTCCGTGACTGAACGGCAAAGTTATATCTTGCGTGTGCGCAACCTTTCTAAAGCATGCGGCGAAGCATTTTTGCACACTGAAGCTGGCGGCTTTGTGGCAGCTAAATAATTTCACCAATTTCGCGCCTTAAGTGGTTGCGAAGAATGGTTAATAAGGGATAACATTCAGAAACGATCAAGTGCGTGCGGCAATATGTAGAGCGAATAGGGAGATGCCTGTGAGGGCATACAGCTTATGAATTTGCGAACGGCGTCTTTGTTATGTGAACGTTTCTTGTCCTGCGTCGGTGAAGGAGGCTTGATCGACCAATTGGGCGATGTCCTTGCCAAAGGTAGCGCTTTAAGCGACGCCACTATTGATGGTGGTGAAGCGTCTCAAGATACCATTGATGAACTTTCATCTGCCGCCAAGAAAGCGCTTTGCTCTTATGACAAAAGCCTTTTTGTCGATCCGGCAATGAAGATTTTTCCAGAATACAACCAGCTCGGTTTTGCCAGCATCATGAGTGGTGATTTTGAGAAGTGCCTCAAATCTATGTGCGATGCCGATGGCAGTGGCGATGATTTTTCTGCAAACCTCGTGCGAATTGGCCGCGAAGGGGAAGGGATCTCTGAGCTGACAGATGAGGTCGAAAGACTGATGGCCGTTGCCAATTATTTTGGCGTTGAGAGCCGTGATGATTTTGAATCGGATGCAATTGCCGTTATTCAAATGCCTGAGGGTGAAGCTGGCGAAGATGCAGGTGGCAATGTTGATGCCTTTGTTGAACGCATGCAGTCCTTCCAATCAATCGTTGAATTTTGCGGTGTAAGTGATGAGACCGGCGCGAACATTCGTATGATTGCGGCTGACGATGCGCTTGTTGTGGCTGACCTGTCATCTGAGGGCGCGCATAAGCTGCAAAATATTATCAGCGACGTTAAATCTGCAAAATCAGATATTGCTGAGATCGAAAACGCGAGCGAACGCCTCAAAAATGTTGGTGTGAGTGATAAGGTTATTGATTTACTGGGTGAGGAAACGGGCCTTATTCGTAGTTTTGACGAGAGCAAAGCAGGAAGCTTTATCAAGTCGCTCTTAAATGGCGAAAACCGCGTCACGAGTAAGTGGATGGCTAACGCAGTGATGGGGTTGCTTGATAGCGGCGTTAGGATTGATAGCGTGGCGTTGAAACCTCAAGAGGACGATGAAGCGATTGCGGTCGCTGATGAGGCAGCAGATGAGGTTGATGAAACCATTGCTGTGGTAGATGAAGCGGCTTTCGAGGTTGATGAAACCGTTGCTGTAGCGGATGAAGCGGCTGTTGAGGTTGATGAAACCATTGATGTGGCGGATGAAGCGGCTGTCGAGGCTGATGAAACCGTTGCTGTGGCGGATGAAATGGCGGTTGTTGCCGATGCGTTAGAAGCTTTGGATGATGAAGCCGCAACAGGTGAAGCAACCGACGAGGACGCATCAGATCAAGCTGGCGAAACCAACGATGCATCAAGCGCCACGACGATCCCTGGTGCTGCAGCACTTGCCAACGCAAATTCCTTTGCCGCTAAAAATGGGATGGGAATGGCAGCATCTGCCGTTGAAGATGTTACGCAAAAAGCTTCCAATTTGGCTGAAGAGGCCAATGACAAAGTATCCTCTTTAAAAGAGGAAGCTTCTAATCTTGCAGATCATGCGAGTGAACAAGTTGAAGAGACAATTGCAGCTGCAGGCGATGCCGTATCGACAGCCACTGAGCGGGCGTCAACAGTTGTTGATAAGGCGAAAGAAGCTGTTGGCAATAGCGTCGATGAGACTTTGGAAAATGCTGAAACAAAATCCGAAGCCGAAATGAATGCAGCCCGCGCCGGTAAGAAAAACTTGCGCTCAATTTGGGAAACATTTTCGGGGCGTTCTTAATTTTAGCTCTTGTTTTGAGAGTGTTTGGATCAACGAGAGGTAAACCACTATGTCGGACGATATGAAACCAGTAGTCGCAGCCAAAGAGCCCTTTGCCGTGGAAGTGGAAGAAGGTAAGAAATATTTTTGGTGCACATGTGGTCTTTCGACCAAGCAGCCTTTTTGTGATGGCAGCCATAAAGAGACAAGCTTCGCGCCCTTGGTGTGGGAGGCTGATAGCAGCGGCACAAAATATTTTTGTGGTTGTAAAGCAACGAAGCGCCAACCATTTTGCGATGGTTCCCACAGTAAACTTTAGTGATTAGAGCGATGCGGGGTCCGGAATAGGCGCTTGGGCGCCTTTTTCTTTTGTCTTTCTCTCAATCGGGCGCTCACACGGGATGACATTTCGCTCATTCATTGCTAAACGCTGTCTCACCTTTCCATTCAAGAATTTAGACCTGATATGCCAGACTTATTGTTAGAACTCTTCTCGGAAGAAATTCCAGCGCGGATGCAACGAAAAGCAGCCGGTGATTTACGTAAGATGATCACCGACGGCTTGGTGGATGCGGGTCTGACCTATGAAGGTGCAAAAGAGTTTTGGACGCCCCGCCGTTTGACCCTTTCTGTGAATGGCTTGACCAAGCGCTCCGCTGATATTCGCGAAGAGCGCAAAGGTCCACGCACCGACGCGCCGGAAAAAGCGCTTGCTGGTTTTCTGCGCGGTGCGGGTCTTTCCTCCATTGATGAGGCCGAAGTTAAAAACGATCCGAAGAAGGGCGATTTCTACGTCGCCGTCATCAACAAGCCGGGTCGTGATGCAGAAGACATTTTGCAAGACCTCGTGCCAGACATCGTCAAGAAGTTTCCGTGGCCAAAATCTATGCGTTGGGGCAAAGCCTCTAGCCAAGCGGGTGCCATGCGTTGGGTGCGTCCGTTGCAATCAATCCTTTGTACCTTCGGTCCAGAGACTGAAGACCCTGAAGTGATTACGTTCGACATTGAAGGCGTACCATCTGGCAATAAAACCCGTGGCCACCGCTTCCATGCACCAGACGAAATCGCGGTTCGCCGCTTGCACGACTATATGGCGGAACTTGAAAAAGCCAATGTGGTGCTAGACCCAGAACGTCGTAAAGACATCATCCTTCACGACGCCAAAGACCTAGCCTTTGCACAAGGGTTAGAGCTTGTAGAAGATGCAGGGCTTTTAGAAGAAGTTTCCGGTTTGGTTGAATGGCCTGTTGTTTTAATGGGTGAGTTTGATGAGGAATTTCTCAACATCCCGCCTGAAGTGATCCAGCTCACCATTCGCGTGAACCAGAAGTGTTTCGTGCTGAAAGATCAAAAGACTGGCAAGCTGACCAACAAGTTCATTTTGGTGTCCAACATCCAGCCAAACGACGGCGGTGTTGAAGTTGCCAAAGGCAATGGCCGTGTGGTGCGGGCGCGTTTGTCTGATGCGAAATTCTTCTGGGAAACAGATTTGAACGTGTCGCTTGAAGAGCGTGCGAAGAAACTCAAAATCGTAACCTTCCACGAAAAGCTTGGCAGCCAAGCAGACCGTGTTGAACGCATCAAGAAGCTTGCTGTTCAATTGAGCGAGAAGACAGGGGCGGATGCTTCATTGTGCGAGCGTGCCGCCAGTCTTTGCAAAGCCGACTTGATGACTGAAATGGTCTACGAATTCCCTGAGCTTCAAGGCTTGATGGGCCGCTATTATGCAGAGATTGCAGGGGAAAATGCTTCTGTGGTGACTGCGATGGAAGATCACTATAAGCCGCAGGGCCCAAGTGATGATGTGCCAACTGATAAGGTGGCTGCCACAATCGCGCTGGCTGATAAGCTTGATACGTTGATGGGCTTCTGGTCGATAGATGAAAAGCCGACGGGGTCAAAAGACCCTTATGCACTTCGTCGCGCCGCCCTCGGTGTGATCCGCATTATTTTGCAAAATGATTTCCGCTTGGCGTTGAAATCAGAAGGTGTCAGCGATGACCTCCTTTCATTCTTCCACGACCGCCTCAAAGTGTTTTTGCGCGATCAAGATGCACGCCATGACTTGATTGACGCTGTCATTACCTCTGACGCCGATGATCTCCTAATGATTGCGCGTCGCGTGGAAGCCCTGACTGCTTTCCTCAATACTGATGACGGCCAAAACTTGTTGGCGGGCTATAAGCGTTCAACTAATATTTTGGCAGCGGAAGAGAAGAAGGGTGCGACGGTTGGTTCTTCAATTGATGCAAGCCTGCTCGTTCTCCCAGAAGAAAAAGCACTGGCTGAAGCCATCGACCAAGCCTCGACAAAAGCAGAAGCTGCTGTGGCCGCTGAAGACTTTGGCGCGGCCATGCAGGCTGTGTCGATTATTCGTGGTCCAATTGATGCGTTCTTTGATGGCGTGTTGGTGAATGATGATGATCCAAACATTCGCGCCAACCGCCTAGCGCTTTTAGCAAAAATCAGATCAGCGACATCGCTCGTTGCAGATTTCACCCGCATTGAGGGCTAAATCTGTAACGGTTTATTGGTATTGATAAAAATACCATATTGCGGCGCAATATAAGAAGTAGCCAAATTCGTACTTGTATGACCAAATAGGGATGACTTAGGTTCACCCTTAGGTTGGATTTATGAGGTTTGTCGAGGAGGCAGCGTTTTAATGTCTGTAGACGTTATCGGTTTTGGACAATCGCGAAGCAGCAAAACATCGCTTGCAGCTGAGTGCTATGGCGCGAAGTCTGAGCGATTGGCTGCGATGGCTTCTGCTGGTTTACGCGTGGCTCCATCGTTTGCATTGCCGATTTTGGCGTATTCGCAGAACTCGAATGATAAGGGTGAATTATCGACGTCGTTTCAGGTTGAAATCTCGCGCGGTGTGCGTGGCCTTCAACGCACCACCCGCAAATGGCTAGGTGAAAAGGAAAACCCTCTTATCTTAGCTGTGCGGGTTAGTCCTGTTGTGGCGCAAGCAGGGTTTGGCCTTCATATATTGCATGTTGGTTGGACATTAGACGCTATTGAATATTTAGCGGATGAAGGTGACAAGCAGTACGCATCACGACAATTTGCCAGTACCATTCGGGAAATCGCAACACAGTCTTTTGGCGTTGATGAAAGTCTGTTTGACGACAAGCTAGATATTGCCGAACAAGCAGGTGACGTGGATTGGTATGGTCTTTTGAAGGCCTATCTGGAAATCGCCAAGCGAGAAACTGATGATGCCTTGCCGCTCAATCCGTCCGATCAGCTTTTGTTGACGGTCTTGTTGATGTGGAAATCATGGAATAAGACACGCGCCCAAACCTATCGACAACTTTATAACATCGAAGATACTGGCGGGCTTGGTGTCGTTATCCAAGTATGTGTGCCGTGGAATGGTGTGCAACCAACGGCGACTGGTTGGATTGCTGCTCGCGATGAGAATACTGGCGAACGGTGTCTCGAGGGTCAGATATTTGAACATAATGGTTCAAGTCAGCCGATCCCGATTGCAGAGCGCAAATCTGACGCGGTGATAAAAGACATCATCGGGCAGGCAATTTCTTGGGAAGTGAAAAGCGCCAAGGCTGAGCGGTTAGATTTCATTATCGCAAACGACGAGGCCTATATTGTTGATGGCACTTCACTGCCTTTGACAACGGCGGCAGAGGTAACTTTTGTTGTTGAAATGGTGAGAGCAGGAGAGATCAGCAAAGAAGAAGCTGTCCAACGCATTGAGCCTGATCGTTTGATTGATATTCTTCACGCCCGCTTGGATGTTGGACAAGAATTGAAAGAATTGGCCCATGGCCTATCTGCTTCACCAGGGGCTGCAACAGGACGGGCCGTATTTTCTGCCAGTGCTGCAGAAGCGCTTAAGTCAAAAGGTTGGCAGGTAATCTTGGTGCGGGCAGAAACCACGCCGGAAGATATTCGTGGCATGCAAGCCTCATCCGCCATCGTAACAACCAAAGGCGGCCTGACCAGCCACGCTGCCGTGATCGCTCGCGGCACAGGTAAGCCCTGCATCGTAAGCATGTCGGGTATTATGGTGGATGAAGAAGCTAAGAGCTTCCAAGTTGATGGTAAGATCTATCAAGAAGGCGATCATGTTACAGTCGATGGCTCCACGGGCATGATGTATGACGGCAAATGCCAATTGCGCCCGTCTGAAGTATCTGGTGATTTGTCTACCTTGCTTGAATGGGCTGATGAATTTAGACGCATGAAGGTGCTGACCAATGTAGAAAGCCCCGGTGATGCGGAGGTTGCTGTGCGTTTCGGTGCTGAGGGTATCGGGCTATGTCGCACAGAGCATATGTTGTTTGAGCCAGATAGATTAGCGGCAATGCGTCAGGTTATCTTAGCAACGGATGATCGCACCCGCCTTTTAGGTGTCGCAAAATTGGTGCCGTTGCTGCGGCAAGATTTTGTCCACCTGTTCGAAGTTATGCGCGAGCGACCAACAACCATTCGTTTGTTTGACCCGCCGCTTCACGAGTTTTTGCCAAAAACAAAAGCGGATATAAAAAAGCTCGCCAAAACATTGGACCTTAAAGCCAGTGATTTGGAATTCACGATAGATGAGTTGAGTGAAACAAATCCGATGCTTGGCAATCGCGGTTGTCGTTTGTTGATTTGTAATCCTGAACTTGCCAAAACGCTGGTTGAGGTGATTTTTGAGGCAGCCATCGAAATCAATCGCAAATATGACATTGATGTAAAACCGGAGATCATGGTGCCCTTGGTGGCCTTGAACCGTGAGTTTATTGCAATCAGTCGGTTGATTGATGATGCGGCGCAAATTGTGGAGCATAAGCACGACTATTCGCTTCATTATAAGGTCGGCTCCATGATCGAATTGCCGCGCGCGGCAATGATTGCAGACCGAATTGCCTCAGAAGCAGATTTCTTTTCATTCGGCACAAATGATCTGACCCAAACCACCTTTGGTATTTCGCGAGACGATGCCGTTGCCTTTTTGACCACCTATGAGCAAATGGGTTTGATGGACAAAGACCCCTTCGTCACCATCGATGAAGAGGGCGTTGGAGCCGTCATTGAGATGACAACCATCAAAGGGCGTGAGGCCAACCCACATCTTCAAATTGGTATTTGCGGAGAGCATGGCGGCGATCCATCGTCGATCCATTTTTGTGAACGTTTAGCATTAGATTATGTTTCCTGTTCACCATTTCGGGTGCCAATCGCACGGCTTGCAGCAGCACAAGCGACACTTTCTTCGCGCTAAGACTTTGTTCACCACGTCAATAAGAATTTTTTGAAAATCGGCGGATTTACGCCGATTTTGTTAAAATTTTAGCGAATTTACTCTGTACTAGGTATCAAATATATCGCCGTTCTTTAGTTAGAATGGCTGAAATTCGAGCCTGTTAACTGTTGATTTAGGTTAATCGACGATAACTGACGATAGAAATACAAGTTTGTATCTGTATCGAGTTGTGAGTAAGTGTTGTGTCGCGTAAAAATCTAACCGCCCAGTTAAGTTCTGCTGCCATGTGTGGTGCTGCCGTTTTGGCGCTCACTGTCGCTTTCCCAAATAGCATTGATTTTCAAGATGTAAGTGCCTTCGCCGGTAAGAAGCTTGGCGAAGATCGCTGGCTTGCATCCATTGTTACAAGTCCGGCTGCTCTTGGACGTGATTTCGTGAAGCGCAAAGGCGCGTCACCTATGATCATGGATGAGAACGGTGTTTTGCTTAAAGGCATGGACATTGGTTCTGGTAAGAGCTTCAAAGGCTATGCCTTCGCACCAACGCCCGCAATTGCAAAGATAGTTTCAAAAGAGCCTTCGGTTCAAGCTGCTAAGGGTGATTTGCCCGTTGGTAAATATGGTCGCAAAGCTGGATCATTGTCTGCTGGCGTTATGTTTGATGGCAGTTCTATTCTTAGCGCGCCTAATGCTCAGCTTTGGCCAACAGTTGCCTTTGTTTCACCAACACCAGCGCCAGTCGCTACGCCTGCAGCTGTGACAAAGATTGATCAGAAACAAGATCGGCCACGTCGCAAAGTGCTGGTTGCCAAAAAAGAGGCAGCGCCTGCAGCAAAATCAGCGCCGTTAGCTCTTATTCCAGAAGCAGCGATTGCTGCCATTCAAAATGATGCAGCAGAACAGGCAAATATTGAGATCGATACAACTGTAACGGCATCAATACCGCAGGTTGCTCAGGTTCAAACTGGTTATGCTGCGAAAACAAACGACCCACGCGCTGTTTTTGAAGCAGTGCTTGCACGCCGCGACGGTAAACACGCCGTATTGCCGGTTGCACCAAATGGTCAAGTTAAAGTTGTTGAACCACAACAACAGGCAATCTTAACGCCAGTTTATGAAGGTTTTGCGGATGTTCCAGTTCCAAGATTGAAGCCGGAAGTCGCAGAAAGTCTTGAACCGCAAAAGAGAAAATCTGGCAAGAAATTGCATTTTTGGGCAGGCTTTAAATTGCCAGGCTCTGTCTACCGCAAGAACCAACAGCGTTGTCTTGCAGCGGGCATTTATTTTGAATCACGCGGTGAAATCGAAAAGGGGCAGGCAGCTGTCGCTCAAGTGATCTTGAACCGCGTGAAAGCACCAGCTTATCCAAACACGATCTGCGGTGTGGTTTATCAAAACAAACATTGGCGCAATCGTTGCCAGTTCTCATTTGCCTGTGATGGTATTTATGACCGCGTCAATGACAAGAAGTCTTGGAAGACAGCGGTTAGAATTGCCCGTGATGTATCAAAAGGCAAAATTTATCTCGATGAAGTAGCGGATTCTACCCATTATCACGCAACTTACGTCAGTCCAAAGTGGGGGCGTACTATGAAAGTCCTAACCCGCATTGGTGTCCATATCTTCTACCGCACTAAAAACGGTGGTTGGTCTTAGACCGATTAAGATGTAAATCCTCCAGATTACATTTATATGGTCACACCTTCGGGTGTGGCCATTTTCATTTTTGATGGGCTCATCAAAAATAATCAATTGAAACCTCCTCCTTGGTCGCCCACTATTCAATCCGATTCATAAGGGGGCATCATGCCACACGCTAAAACCAATCTATCCGTTCCATTCATTGTTGCATGCGGTTGCCTCATTGCTATTTTGACCTTTGGTCCACGCTCTACGATGGGCTTTTTCGTCACGCCGATGACGGAGACAAATGATTGGAGCCGCGAAGTGTTCGCGCTTGCTATCGCCATTCAAAATCTTGTTTGGGGTTTAGCGCAGCCGTTTGTTGGTATGCTTGCAGATAAATATGGCACTTGGAAAACGCTGAGCGTTGGCGCGGTTCTTTATGTTGTTGGCCTTGTTTTAATGGCGACAACAACAGACCCGCTGACACTGCAAATGACAGCGGGCGTTTTGGTTGGCTTGGGTGTTGCAGGTTCTGCTTTTTTCCTCGTGCTCGCAGCCTTCGCGCGTATTGTGCCAGAACAACATCGGACTCTTGTGTTCGGTCTAGGAACGGCGGCGGGCTCTGCGGGGCAGTTCATTTTTGCGCCTTTAGGCCAGAATTTCGTATCAGCATATGGCTTTGAATTTACGCTGTTGTTTATGGCGTGCCTTGTGGCCTTGGTGCCGCTTTTAGCAATTCCATTAAAGGGCAAACCAAAAGCGCAGGCTGAACCAGGCCGTGCGGATCAAACAATCAAACAAGCGCTAGCTGAAGCGTTTAATCATCCATCTTACTGGTTGCTTACGATTGGGTTTTTCGTTTGCGGTTTCCATGTGGCCTTCATCACGGTGCATATGCCCCCCTTCATTGAAGACCTTGGTCTTGATCCAAAATGGGGTGGTTATTCCATTGCAATGATTGGGTTCTTCAACATTATTGGTGCGCTTACGGCTGGCATGGTTTCAGCGAAATTACCGATGCGCTTTGTGTTGACCTTCATCTATATCGCGCGTGCAATTGTGATCTCTATCTTCATTGTGTTGCCCGTAACATCGACGACGATCATTCTATTTTCGGGTGCAATGGGCTTGTTATGGCTTTCCACTATCCCGCCAACGCAAGGGCTTGTGGCAGCCATGTTCGGCACTCGGTATATGGCGATGTTGTTTGGCGTTGTCTTCTTGTCCCACCAGTTAGGGTCCTTTTCAGGCATCTGGTTAGGCGGTCGCATTTTTGATGAGACAGGGTCTTATGACGGTATTTGGTATATCGGCATTGCGCTTGGTGTTCTTGCTGCGATCTTGCATTGGCCGATCAAAGAAGCACGGGTTGGTGAGCCTGCTAGCGCTTAGTGAACGGGAAGCGCGAAGGGCACGCCTTCCCATGTCTCCGCACCGCGCCCCATCTCGTCGATTGCTAAAATCATTCGTCTGTCACGGCCCAATATTTCATCGGCAAAGTGAATGAGCCGCATGTTGGGTGTTGCCTCTGGTGAGGCGGCACGTAGTTCTTTGGCAAGCTCATACTCGTCAGCATCAGGCATCAATGCGCATTGGGCGATGTAAGCACCTGCCGTTGAGCGCGAAACACCCATCCAACAATGAACAACAAGCGGAGCTGCTTGATCCCACTTGGAAACAAAATCGATCAGCTGTTGAGCATGGGTTTTTTCTGGCGGCGTGAAGCCTGGTGTTTCTTCGACGATATCATTGAAGCCCAAAAACAATCGGTTCTCCAACGGGATGCTTAAAGGGTAGGGCACTTCCATATTAGCATTGATCAGGCTCGCCACATGTTTCGCGCCTGATTTATTGATTGTCTCAACCAATCGCGAGAGCGGACAAACGTGAATTTCTGCCATGTTAAAGCGCCTTTTCTAGAGCTTCAAACCGTTCAACAAAAGCGCGTTGTGCGTCTGCTGTAGAAAGCGGTGTTACATCAAAATCTGTAAGTGGATGCAGTTTCGGTGTGCCGAAAATTTGTTCCGCTTCTGCTTCATCAAACCCAGCCAAGTGAATTGCCTCCAAATAAGCCGATGCTTTGTCTGCCTGTTTGATCAAGCGCAGTTTCGATTTAGGCACATCTACGGGCAAAGAAAACCGCATGTGAATAGCATTGGTGAGGCGGTCTTCCACATCACGATAATTACCACCCATCACAGATTTAAATGGAGAGATCATATCGCCAATCACATATTCAGGCGCATCATGCAAAAGGGCGATCAATTGCATTTCGGCGCTAAGCGATGGTTCCATCGCAAGTGCAATATCAAGCACAAGGATTGAATGTTGCGCGACAGAATAGGCGTGCTTGCCTTGGGTCTGACCGTTCCAGCGGGCAACCCGCGCTAATCCATGGGCAATGTCTGATATCTCAACATCAAGCGGAGATGGGTCAAGTAGGTTTAACCGTCTACCAGACAGCATACGTTGCCATGCACGAGGTTGGGTCTTTGGCGTTTGGGTGGGTTTGGACATAGGGCGGCTTTAAGTGTTCTTGTTTTGAAATTCAGTAAAGTAAGAAGGGACGAAAGCCTCAGTACTTTGTCCGTCAACGGTGAGGGGATCTGTTGCCCCTTCCAATTTGTCTGCGCGCAATAACGCCAATGTCGAATTGCCAAATGTTGTCCCTGTGGTGCCAACAGCTTTATCGCCGAGCATAACCGTCTCATCGCTCTTAAGTGGGGTGGCGCTTTTCAAAATGAAGAAGCGTTTGCGAGCGGTGCTTCGGTGTTGCACACGCGAGACGACTTCTTGCCCGACATAACATCCTTTTTTAAAATCCACACCGCGCAAAGCATCCATCATTGCGTCATGTGGGAAGACATCATCAAAGGCGAAATCTTTTCCGGCCTCTGGAATTCCGAGCGCAATGCGGTGGGCATGATATTCATCAGGGGAAGCATTTTGCTCAGCAGAACCTTCCAACACTTGGCGTGCGCCAAGTACCTCACTACGTGCATCATAATCACCAGACGATGCGTCATCTCCCCAAGAAACAGCAATGTCATATTGATCACTGACATCAGCAATGTCAGCTTTTGCACGCAGCTTGTACATTTTCATACGCTTGAGAAAATCCGCTGCACGGCTGGCATCCATGTCGATCAGAATTGCATGGTCGCGTTTGTGTAAAAAGAAATCGAATTGAATTTTACCCTGCGGCGCAAGCAGCGCACCAAATACATTGGGTGATGTTTCAAGTCGATCTAGGTCAACAGTCACAAGCCCTTGCAACAAGGTGATACGATCCTCGCCCGTCAAAGACAAAACAGCGCGGTCAGACAGAATGGTTTTTGGCATTCTCAGGCTTTTCCTTTTATCAATCAGTCGCCAGCGACAAAGAATTTCAAATCGCCATTGGGTGCAATGCCGGCTCGATAGAATATATAGGTACCGTAGGTAAGCATGTCTTCATAATCACCAGCTGTGATGATTTGAAATAGCTCTATCAACTGACCTTGCTTTAAATCTTCCGGTGGAACATCGACAAAATAAGGCCAGATATAAACTTCACTTTCGTCGCCTTCATCGCGGTGAATAAAGCCTGTTTCCAAAACTTCCAAGAGAATAGCCAGCGTTTCAAGACCTTTCCCATCACCGGAGTTTTCAACGATATGGTCAACAGCATCACCGTCGCTATTAAAGGAAACAATGGGTGGCTCGGAAAAGCCTTTAAAGATCGTGCGAAGTTCATCAACATTGCCAGCCTTCGCTGCTTTTAAAAGGCGGTCGCGTGTTTTCTTGACAGCTTCGGGCAAGGCTTTGGTGTCATAAAAGATTTTTGCCGGTACCCGAGGTTTTTCTGCCGTATCGGCCTCAGGCTCTGAAGCGGGTTCTTCGGCTTCTTGTGTTTCATCGTCTTCGCCGTCAAAGGGGAGATCATTCTCGCCAAGCGGAATTTTCGGCGTGAAATCGCCAGTTCCCAAACCGTTTGTCCCTAGATTTGGGGTTGGTTCGGTTTTAGGGGCTGATTTTTTAGGAAGTTCAATGCGAATAGTCGGCACTTGCTTGGCCGCAAATGCTGTTGTCTCAAGATGCAAGCTCGCTACAGCAAGAACCGCGATCACGTATAAAAAATGAAACAGCAATGGTTTCAAGCGCTCAATGCCCAAGAACAAACCCTCGTCCAAAATAACAATGTCATCCTACGCCAACACTGGCGAAAAGACTATGCAAAGGTGGATTTAAGCACGCAAAAGAAATTGAACGCGTTTCGAGGGCGACTTCAATGCGTTTTGAGCGGGTTATTGAATGTTGCGCGACAAAGTAAATTCGCCATCATGAATACGCTGTGGCAGACGAGCTGCAAGATTTGAAACGGCATCTTCGCCATAAATCTCAATCATGTCAGAAAGGGCGGCAAACAGGGCCGCATGTGCCAAAATCTCGCCGTCGATACCGTTATCAAGGCCAGTACACCAAGCATCTAAGACAAGGTCTAGTGCAGCGCGTTTTTTTTCAGCAATCGTAAGATCAGTATCAGCACTTGCTGCATTTGTTGTATCTGTTTTAGTCAATTTCTTTATTCCAGCAATTAGGCCGATGCGATGCATCCCAAACAAGCTGACACTAACACTTGTTTTTGCCACTGTGCGGCATTTATGAAGAGAGGGTTAACGCGCTTAGATAAACGGGGATAACAGCGGGAAACGCGTTTTCTAAGAGAGGCTTAGCCAGAAAAGTCTGTCGTCAAATTACGCACGATGACTTGCGCTTCAGTAATATATCTTGCCATCGCTGTTTCAGCAGACGGCGTGCATTTTCTGTAAGTCGCCTGAAAACTGCCAAAGCCTGCGTTAAAGCGTTCAGTTAGCTTCGCCTTTCGAAGCTGCGTCTTGGCTTCTACATCCAAAATTTCATTCATCTTATCATGCCAGATAGCCCCTTCGCTTGCGCGGCAAAGGAGGGTGAGGAAATGAAGTGAACCCATAATTTCAGAAAGCCGTAACAGTCTATTTTCATAAGGCGGGATTTTTTGAGCCTGAGCAAAAGCAGGCCGAACGCTTGTTGAAGTAAGCGCGGCAAAGGCGAGGGCAATAGAAAGAAATGCTATGATAGATCTTTTCATGAGCAAACCACTAAGGCAAACAAGCGCCCTTTGTCAAAATATCTTAGTTAAACGCTTAATGCGTTGTCTTGTTGTCGGTGTCATTTGGTTCGCATCATCGAGCTTATTTAAGCCCGCTGGTGAATACCAGGCGGCTGCTGCGGCATCATCACCTGCTGTTGGCGTTGGTTGGTTGTTCAGCCTTCCAACAAAAACAGAAATAACGAAATGGTGGTCCGGCTCAACAATTTCAACAAATTCGCTGAACTCTAGATCATCAGCGATCAGTGCTGTTTCTTCAAGCAGTTCACGGCGGGCGGCTTCTTCAAGTGTTTCGCCCCATTCGACCTTACCACCGGGGAGACTCCAAAGACCTTTGGCGGGTTGCTTTGCACGTTGGATAAGCAGAGCGCTATCCTCGCAGAGCAAGAGGCAGCTTACGCCTAAAATGGGTTTGTTGGCTGTCATCGGGTGGCATCACACGCATTAGGTCGTGTATCAGGCAAAGTCTTCCACTGGTTCTTCTGCCAAAAAATTAGGCGAACAAATGACATTTGAGATTTTTTCAAGCATTGGTGTCAGGACTTCTTTGGCTTCCAATGCCACCTCAGAGATTTGTTCTTGGTCGCCAAGAGTAACGGCTTTTTGCGCTTTCTCAATATAGCGATGGACTTCTGTGTTGACCTCATTGGTAACATGATCAAGCATGTCGCGCCGTTTAGCATCAGAATGTTGAAACGCTTCAAGTACTAATTCTGACTTTGGCAATCCGCTTTGGCGCACATGATCTGAATAACTAATTGGTTTCCACAACACGATGTCCTCAATGCATTCAGGCATAGAGGGCAGCATTTCAAGTAAAAGTAAGATTTCTACAAAATGATTCAGGTAATTAGTGCCAAATCCAGTTGAAATATTGACATTAATAGCTGTAAGAGCTTCCGCTACCGCTTGATTATTTGTATAGTTTTCAAGATCGTTATATTGAGCCAGAGCCATGAGCCACCATTCCTGCTTTATATTCCAAAATTAGTGTGCCACCGTCTTGCAAACATAAAGTAAACGAAACGAAATAATTCTATGTGTGGACGTTTTGCGATCATTCATCCGTTGAAAGAAGCCGCTGAGATTTTTGAATGCAATGATCTTGAGGGCGCGCCTAACAGGTATAACATTGCGCCGACACAGCCAATTCCTGTTATTTTTCAAGAGTTTAATAAGCGTGAAATGCGGTTGATGCGTTGGGGTTTTTTGCCAGGCTGGGTGAAGGATCCGAAAGATTTTTCTCTGATAATAAATGCAAGATCTGAGAGCGTTTTGGAGAAACCGTCCTTCAAATCAGCCATCAGGCATCGCCGTTGCATAATTCCAGCCTCTGGCTTTTACGAATGGCACCGCGCGGGCGACCAAAAAACGCCGTATTATATTGCGCCTAAGAATGGTGAAATGTTGGGATATGCGGGATTGTTTGAAACCTATGCCCATGCCAATGGCAGCGAAATTGATACTGTTTGCTTTTTAACAACTGAGGCAAGTTCTGATATTGCCGCAATACATCACCGAATGCCAGTTTTGGTGCCGCCAAAGCTTGCAGATGTTTGGTTAGACTGTGTTGAGCATCCGCCGCGTGATGTTTCATTTCTTTATAGCAATGAACGTAATGATTTTTATAATATTGTCCCTGTATCTGACCGCGTGAATGCCGTGCGCAATGATGATGCTGATTTACAAAACCGTGTTGAAGCGGAGATCGAACTAGACCAAGAAGAAACAGATAAGGGGTCCAACCAGTTATCTCTGTTTTAATAGATCCTGACCCTCGCCATTTGATGTCAGGCGTAGGATTGCTTTGGAGGGCAATTGACTAATTTTTTCATTGCGGCAAGTGCCGGTTTTTTTCTGGGCGTTAGCCTGATTGTCGCGATTGGTGCTCAAAATGCCTTTTTGTTACGGCAAGGGCTGTTGCGCCAGCATGTTTTCATTCTTTGCCTAATTTGCGCGCTTTCTGATGCGTTGTTGATCGTTGTCGGCGTCTTTGGTTTTGGTACATTGGTGTCCCAAGCCAAATGGTTGATTGATGCCGTCACCATTGGCGGTGCCATATTCTTATTTGTTTATGGCTTCATGGCGTTTCGCCGAGTGATGTCGCCGGATGCCATGAAGGCGGCAAGCCAAGGCGCTGGAAATCTTGCAAAGGCAATAGGCACTTGCCTCGCGCTCACCTATTTGAACCCTCATGTTTATCTAGATACTGTTGTCTTATTGGGTGGTCTGTCAGCAAATTATCAGGGGGTGGATCGCGTGGGTTACGGGGTAGGAGCGGCCACTGGATCATTCGTTTGGTTTTTCGCCCTTGGGTATGGCGCAAGGCTTTTGGTGGGTGTTTTTGAAAACCCGAAAGCATGGCAGGTTCTAGATTTTATAATCGGCTGTATTATGTGGCTGATTGCAGCAAGTCTTTTCGTTCGTTGGTGGGCGTGAAGTTAAGTGTTCAGCCAGGCCAATAGGCTTATCTCCAAATAACGCAGTTCACCCAGCGCTCAAATTAGCGGGACGAGATGACGTCAACATCATACTAGGCCCATTTTCTGGTACAGAACGTACAATGAGCCTTGTTTTAATCGTCAAAAGTAACAATGATAAAATCACGGGAACGTTACCTTATCCGCGTTCCTCACAACATTGATAACCGAGAATTAGTTTATTTCATAATGCGCAACGTTTTATGGCTTCTTCTCGGCGCGAAATACAAAATGGCGGGAGGTTGAACATATGTTCCAAAGAAGTGAGTTACTTGCAAAATATAGAAAAATGATTGCGGACGGTGTGCCGATCATTGGTGGTGGAGCAGGTACGGGCCTTTCTGCCAAATGTGAGGAAGCTGGCGGTATTGACCTGATCGTCATCTATAATTCAGGCCGCTACCGCATGGCGGGGCGTGGCTCGCTTGCGGGTCTTATGCCTTATGGCGATGCCAATGGCGTTGTGATGGAAATGGCGGGCGAAGTGTTGCCTGTTGTTAAAGACACGCCAGTTCTTGCGGGTGTCTGTGCTTCTGATCCGTTTCGGATGATGGATAAGTTTCTTGATGAAATTAACGCTGCTGGTTTTTCCGGCATTCAAAACTTTCCGACCGTTGGTCTGATTGACGGCAACTTCCGCGCCAATCTGGAAGAGACAGGCATGTCTTACCAGCTTGAAGTCGACGTGGTTAAAATGGCGAACGATAAAGATATGTTCACCACGCCTTATGTCTTCTCAGCAGAAGATGCTGAGGCCATGGCAAAAGCGGGCGCAGATATTATCGTTTGCCATATCGGGCTTACCACTGGTGGTAATATTGGCGCTGAAACGGGAACGAAATTGGAAGACGTTCCAGCTCTTGTTGATGAATGGTCGGCGGCAGCACTAGCGGTTAATCCAGATCAAATTATCCTCGTGCATGGCGGCCCAGTTTCCATGCCAGAAGATGCAGATTTCGTGTTAAAAAATACGAAAAATTGCCACGGTTTTTACGGTGCATCATCTATGGAACGCTTGCCGACAGAAGTGGCACTGACTGAACAAACGAGGAAGTTCAAGCAGATCGGGCGCTAGTGTGTTGAATGAGGGCAGCCAAACCCGAAAATCATAAGAAGTAAAGAAGGATACGGGTTTGAGATTAGAAGGTAAGAAGGTTCTTATGTCTGCCGCAGGGCAGGGTATTGGCCGCGCTTCTGCGTTGGCAATGGCAGCAGAGGGTGCCCATGTTTATGCAACCGATATTAATGAAGAGGCATTGGCGCAACTAAAGCAGGATGCGACGGGCACGATCGAAACATTTCATCTTGATGTGCTGGACGATGACGCCGTGAAAGCCGCGGTCGATAAGACCAAGCCAGATGTCTTGTTTAATTGCGCAGGCTTTGTTCATGCAGGCACGGCGCTTGAGTGTACGGATGATGAATGGGACTTTGCCTTTAATCTCAATGTTCGTGCCATGTGGAAAATGACAGTCGCGGCTCTCCCTCATATGTTGGAGAAGGGCAAAGGCTCTATCATCAATATGTCATCAGCTGCATCTTCTATCATCGGCGCGCCGAACCGTTTTGTTTATGGTGCAACAAAGGCTGCAGTGATCGGCATGACGAAAGCTGTCGCCCGTGATTACATCGACCAAGGCGTACGCTGTAATTGTATTTGTCCAGGCACGGTTGATAGCCCTTCACTGCATGAGCGTTTGCGGGCAACGGGTGACTATGACAAAGCGCTGAAAGACTTTATAGCGCGTCAACCGATGGGACGGATTGCAGGGTCTGAAGAAGTCGCATCGCTTGTGGTTTATCTGGCTTCAGATGAGAGCGGGTTCACCACAGGACATCCCCACATCATTGACGGCGGCTGGTCGCTTTAGGAGTTTAAGTAAATGAAATTAGTTCGATTTGGAAATGAGGGCAGCGAAAAGCCCGGCATGATTGATAGCAATGGCGACCTTCGTGATCTGTCTGCGCATGTTGCTGACATTAGTGCTGCTACAATGGGCGACATTGAGCGCTTGCAAGGACTGAATGAAAACGACCTGCCTTTGGTGGATGGCAATCCTCGCCTTGGCGCTTGCGTTGGCAATATCGGCAAATATATGTGCATCGGTCTCAACTATTCAGACCACGCCGCAGAATCTGGCCTTGATGTGCCTGCTCATCCAATCTTGTTCATGAAAGCAACGTCTGCTGTTGTCGGTCCTAATGATGATGTGAGCCTTCCACGTGGATCTGAAAAGGGCGACTGGGAAGTTGAGCTTGGTGTTGTGATTGGCAAGAAAGCCAAATACGTCAGCAAAGATGACGCGCTCGATTATGTTGCTGGGTATTGCGTTTGTAACGATGTGTCTGAGCGCTCGTTTCAGACATCGCTCTCTGGTCAGTGGACCAAGGGCAAATCGTGCGACACGTTCGGCCCGACAGGTCCGTGGTTGGTCACCCGCGATGACGTGCCAGACCCGCAAAACCTATCGCTTACACTCGATGTAAACGGTAAGCGTATGCAAGATGGCAATACGTCGACGATGATTTTTAGCGTGGCCGAAATCATTGAACATTTATCCAGCCTCTTTACACTTCACCCCGGTGATGTGATTTCGACAGGCACGCCTCCAGGTGTGGGCATGGGCATTAAGCCTGAGCCGATCTACTTGAAAGCGGGAGACGTGATGGAAGTTGCGATTGAAGGCTTGGGTTCACAACGACAGAATGTTGTGTCTGACTAATTAGGTCTAACTGTTTTGATCAACCAAATAGGGTTGATCAAAATGGTGCTCTTGCAAGTTATTAGCGTCGCCGAAACGGTCGACAATAATGAAATCTGTCTGCACGTCTAACGGTGTTAAAACGCCATGCCAGACATTGCAGTGATAATTCACGCCTTGACCAACTCCAGCCATAAACGCAATGGGCGTACCGGGGGCGTTATCAACGTCAGGTGCAACAATCACTAAGAACGGATGAGGTTGCATCGGGATAAAAGCTTGGCTTCCTAAAGGGTGCCGTTCCATCATCTCAAGGGTCAATGGCAAAGCATAAGGGCGGCCACGTCCAAGGCTGATGGCAACGTGTGCATCAGCATCTTCGTCGACATTAGCGCAGAAGGGGTGAGCAAGACCATGATAGCGGTCGCACATGCCATTGTTGATGGCAAAACTCGGATCGCCTTCAAATTCAATAACATCGCCGAACGGGGCGAAGGCTGCTTTGGTCAATGGTTGAATAGAAATCTTCTGCATTAGAGTTTGCTCAGCGAAAGTTTCATATGGCGGTTTACATCTTTGTATAAAAGATAGCGGAAATTCGACGGACCACCCGCATAACAAGCTTGTGGGCAGAACGCACGTAGCCACATAAAGTCTCCGGCTTCCACTTCCACCCAGTCTTGATTAAGGCGGTAGACCGCTTTGCCTTCAAGCACGTAAAGGCCGTGTTCCATGACATGCGTTTCAGCAAACGGAATAACCGCACCTGGTGCAAGGGTGACGATTGTCACATGCATGTCGTGGCGCATGTCATCAGGCTCAACAAAACGCGTCGTTGCCCATTTGCCCTCTGTGTCAGGCATGGGGGTTGGAGCGACTTGGCTGTCGTTGGTGATAATGACTTCAGGCGTATCAATGCCGTCAACTGCCTCATAGGCTTTTCTAATCCAATGGAAGCGAACAGGCTTGTTGCTCTTGTTAAATGCAGTCCATTTTTCAGCGGGCGGCAGATAGGCATATCCGCCTTCATTGAGGACATGTTCTTTACCTGCAATGGTTAGGGTCAATTCACCTTCCACGATGAATAAAACGCCTTGCACATTGTCTTCAAGCTCAGGCGTATTGCTACCGCCGTTAGGCTCAACTTCCATAATGTACTGCGAGAAAGTTTCAGCAAATCCTGTCATCGGGCGGGCAATAATCCATGCGCGTGTCTTTTCCCAAAACGGCAGTTTGCTGGTGACAATATCCTGCATGGTACCTTTTGGAATAACGGCATAGGCGTCGGTAAATACCGCGCGACCTGTCAACAGTTCTGTCTGTTTTGGAAGGCCACCTTGGGGTGCATAATAGGTGCGATTACTCATGATGGTTCCTTTAGCCAGTTGGCAATATGTCGTTTAAGCGAAGGCGGGCAATGCGCTCGACTTGTTTGCATGCGGTGGCAAATTCTTGCACGCGGTCATTATTGATGCGCTGCTCGAAGGCTTCCAAGATATGCGCTTTGGTGAGACCTTTCACCGCAATGATAAAGGGGAAGCCAAACTTCGCTGTATAACGCTCATTCAACTCAGTAAACTTCGCTCGCTCATCATCGGTCAATGCATCAAGCCCAGCGCTGGCTTGCTCGCTGGTGGATTCTTGCGTCAGTCTTTTGGCTGCGGCCAGTTTGCCTGCAAGATCAGGGTGAGCATTTAAAACACCCAGACGCTCCTCATCGTTCGCCAATCGAAACTGTTTCGCCATCGCCGCATGAAGGCCGACGGCTGTGTTGTGTGCTGGTCCTAGTTCACCCTCAAATGCACGTTCAGCCACCCAAGCAGAATGTTCAAAGATGCTGCCATAAGCTTTGACGAAACTCTCTTTGTCCATTTCGGCAGGACGTTTTTGATGCTTAGCTGGCGGATGCGCGGTTTTCCAATGTTCCGCAATATCAATTCGGCGCGCACACCAAACATTGTCGTGGCTTGCCACATAATCCAAAAACTTGGCAATCGCTGCTGCACGGCCGGGCCTGCCTGCTAGCCTGCAATGCAAACCGATGTTCATCATCTTGGGAACACCTGCAGCACCTTCCGCATAAAGCGTATCGAAGGTGTCTTTTAGATAGGTGTAGAACTGATCACCAGAGTTAAACCCTTGCGGTGTTGCAAAGCGCATGTCGTTACAATCCAGCGTATAAGGAATAACCAATTGATCACGCCCAGCATGATGATACCAATAGGGTAGGTCATCGGCGTAGCTATCAGAGACATAGTCTAAGCTGCCGTTTTCGGTGATCAAATCTACCGTGTTTTCAGAGCAGCGCCCCGTATACCAACCACGTGGGCGCTCGCCTGTTACAGCTTCGTGAATTCTGATCGCTTCATCAATGGACGCACGTTCTTCGTCTTTGGAAAAGTCTTTGTGCTCGATCCATTTTAGGCCGTGAGAAGCAATTTCCCACTCGGCTAATTGCATGGCTTCCACTTGCGCTGGTGAGCGGTCTAAAGCAGTTGCAACACCATAGACTGTGACCGGAATATTGCGTTCGGTGAATAAGCGATGCAAACGCCAAAACCCTACGCGCGCACCATATTCATAGATTGATTCCATGTTCCAATGGCGCTGGTCAGGCCATGCGGCGGCGCCTACGATTTCAGACAAAAAAGCCTCAGAAGCAGCGTCCCCATGCAAGATATTGTTCTCGCCACCTTCTTCATAATTGACGACGAATTGAACGGCGATATGAGCGCCATTCGGCCACGTTACTTTAGGCGGTGTTGCGCCGTAGCCTTGCAGATCTCTTGGATAACGATGGGACAGGATAAATCCTCCAATAGGGCTGGTTGATGTTAACGCAAAAGCGGGTTGAAATTATCTCTTAATTTTTGAAAGGCATTATCTTTATAAGACATCATACAAGTTGCCCTTTGCATTCTTCGACCATGAATTCGATGAACAGCCGTACCTTTGGGTCTTGCAGGCGCTTATGTGGATAGACGCACGAAAAGGGCTGACTGGTAGGCGGCGTTTTCGTGGCAATCTTAACAAGTTCCCCGCTTTTTATATGGTTGGCAACTTCGAACACAGGCTTGTTGACGATACCGTTTCCCGTTAGTGCCCAATTGGTGAGAACATCACCATCATCTGATTCAAGCGGACTGGAAAAATCATAGCGTTTCACTTTGCCATCAACATGAAGGCTCCAGAAGAACTCGTTTGATCCGGGGAAACGAAGCAGTAGGCATTCGTGATTGTCGTTCAGTAAATCTTCACCCGTTTTCGGCAAGCCACGCCGCTCAATATAGGCAGGGGAAGCACACAGCGTTCGTTCAAAGTCATGGATTGGAACTGCCCGCAATTCAGAATCTGGAAGGTCACCTAAAACAAATGCCGCATCCAAGCCTTCATTGGTAATGTCGACTTTTCTGTCTGACAATCTGAGGCGCACATTGATGTCGGCATAAAGGGCGCGAAAACGAGGCACCAAAGGTGCAATCAATTGTTTGCCAATGCCAAGCGGGGCAGAAACGAAAATAGTGCCTTTTGGGTTGGAGGTAATCTCCGCGACGCTGCCTTCTGCTTCTTTGATGGTATCGAGTATTTTGATGGCGCCTTTATAAAAAACATCGCCTTGTTGTGTTGGGGTGAGATTGCGCGTGGTGCGATTGAACAGGCGAATGCCTAAGTGCTTTTCTAATTCCGAAATTCGGCTGCTTGATACAGCCGGAGAAACCCGCAGATCTCTACCCGCCGCAGACATGCTACGCAGTTCATAAACGCGAACAAAGGTTTTGAGATTTTTCACATAAGACATAGATTCACATAACGATTAGACTTGATTCGAACTATCATAATTTTTTTGAAAGTCTTTGAATTTTATTGATATTTCAATTGAATGCAAGTGCTGCCAAATTATTGTGAAAAGGAGACGATAGTGTTTGAACTGGCAATTTTGTGGGATTGGCTTGGATTTGCCGCGCGTTGGCTCCATGTGATCACCGGTATTGCTTGGATCGGCTCATCGTTTTATTTCATCGCCCTTGATCTCGGCCTGCGCAAACATGACGGCTTGCCGCAAGGGGCTGCTGGTGATGAATGGCAAGTGCACGGCGGTGGTTTTTACCACATTCAAAAATATATGGTCGCGCCCGCATCCATGCCAGAGCACCTAACGTGGTTTAAGTGGGAAGCTTACAGCACATGGCTTTCTGGCTTTGTGTTGCTGTGCATTGTTTATTACGCAGGCGCTGAATTATACCTTGTTGATCCCAATGTTTTGGATGTGTCGCCAAGTGTTGCCATCATGATTTCGATTGCCTCTATTGCGGGCGGTTGGATTATCTATGACCTGTTATGCAAGTCGCCAATTGGCACGAGCACCACAGGCTTGATGGTGTTTTTATATTTCGTGCTTGTTGCGATGGCGTGGGGCTATACGCAACTCTTCACAGGGCGGGCAGCGCTTTTGCATCTTGGCGCTTTCACGGGCACGATCATGTCCGCGAATGTGTTCTTCATTATCATTCCGAACCAGAAGAAAGTTGTCGCTGATTTGATTGCGGGCAAACAACCTGACCCCGCCTTAGGCATGCAGGCAAAGCAGCGCTCCCTTCACAACAATTACCTAACGCTGCCTGTCATATTCTTGATGTTGTCAAACCATTACCCGCTGGCCTTTGCCACTGAGTATAATTGGGTCATTGCATCACTGGTGTTTTTGATGGGCGTCACCATTCGCCACTATTTCAATTCCAAACATGCAGGCAAAGGCAGCCCCACTTGGACATGGCTTGCAACGGCTATTCTATTCATTTTGATTGCGTGGCTTTCAACAGCACCGAGCCAGTTAAACGCAAGTGATGAGCAGTCCCAACAATCGATGACACCGCAGCAAGTAAGGCTCGCAAGCTTCCAGCATTTTGATGAAGTGAAAGATACGATCCTAGGTCGTTGCTCCATGTGCCATGCAGCAGAACCGGCATGGGATGGAATTAGAACAGCGCCAAAAGGCGTGAAGCTTGAAAGTGATGCAGAGATCACTCGTTATGCGCGTGACATTTATCTGCAAGCAGGATTGAGCAAGGCCATGCCGCCTGCAAACATCACTCATATTGATTCAGATGAGCGAAGGCTTATTGTTGAATGGTATCGGTCCGCTACTAAAGGGGAGGTCCAATAATGAGCACCAACGGTGATCAAGGACGTTTAACGACGCATGTTTTAGATACAGTCGCGGGCGTGCCTGCGGCAAACCTCACCATTGAGCTTTACCGGATTGAGGGAGAAACCCGCGACCATGTAAAGACCATTGCCACCAATGACGACGGGCGCTGCGATGGGCCGATGCTGGAAGGTGATGCCTTTGCCAAAGGGGAGTACGAACTTGTCTTCCATATCGGGGATTACTTTGCTGATTCCAATGGGGGAGGGTTTCTCAACTTGGTGCCCGTGCGCTTTATCGTCTCAAACGCTGACCAACACTATCATGTGCCATTGCTTGCCTCTCCCTTCAGTTATTCAACCTATCGCGGGAGCTAGATAGATGGTGTCGGTTCGCAACCAGTTGCGGTTCCTTCTCAATGATCAAGCGGTCGTGCTTGAAGCTGTTTCTTCAGACGCGACATTGTTGGATTACCTGAGATTGCAGCAAAGGTTGTGCGGCACAAAAGAAGGCTGTGCGGAAGGGGATTGTGGTGCTTGCACCGTGCTTGTTGGTCGCCTCAAAGGTGATGCGCTTATCTATGAAACGGTCAATTCCTGTATTCGCTTTGTTGGCTCGCTAGACGGATGCCATGTTGTTACCATCGAGCATTTGAAAAAAGCCGACGGTACACTTCATCCCGTGCAACAAGCGATGGTTGATGAACATGGCAGCCAATGCGGGTTTTGCACGCCGGGTTTTGTGATGTCGCTTTATGCGCTGTGGATGTCCAACCCAAGCCCTAGCAATCACGATATTGAAACAGCACTCCAAGGCAATTTGTGCCGTTGCACTGGCTATGAGCCAATTGTCAAAGCGGCGCAAAAAGCTGTTGCTATGGGTGGTATGAAAAACGATCCGTTGGTTGTTGAGCGGCAGGCCATTAAAGACCAGCTTGTGGGTTTGAAAGATGAAACACGGGTTGAGATTAAAAGCGGTGATGATTGCCTGTTCGTGCCGTCATCATTGGATGATCTGGCCGAGGTTCGTGAAGCTCATCCAAACTCAACTCTTGTGGCAGGCGCAACAGATGTTGGCCTGTGGGTCACGAAACATATGCGCTCTATCTCGCCTGTTATTTTCATCGGGCACCTTGATGAGCTGCACGAGATCACCGTGTCTCAAGATGGCCTGACCATCGGTGCTTGTGTCACCTATACAGAGATGCTGCCCTCGATCCAAAAATACTTCCCGCAATTGGCTGAATGCTGGAGTCGCATTGGTGGTGAACAGGTTCGTAACATGGGGACGATTGGCGGTAATATTGCTAATGGCTCACCGATTGGCGATACGCCGCCTGCTTTCATCGCATTGGGGGCGAGCATTACATTACGCCGTGGCGGTGAGCGGCGCACGATGCTGCTTGAAGACTTCTTCATTGATTACGGAAAGCAAGACAGGCAAGAGGGCGATTTCGTTGAGAGCATAACGCTTCCCTTCGTTGATGAAGGGGATGCCTATGCTGTTTATAAAATTTCCAAGCGACGCGACGAAGATATTTCAACCGTCTGCGGCGCGTTCCGTCTGAAGATCAATGATGGTGTGGTCGAAGATGCTGTGATCGCCTTTGGTGGCATGGCAGCGACACCGAAGCGGGCAAGCCATGTCGAGGCAACACTCAAAGGTCAACCATGGAACGAACAGAGCGTTACAACAGCGATGGCAAGTTTTGGCGATGATTTTTCACCGTTAAGCGATTGGCGTGGGTCTTCTGACTATCGTTTACTCGTTACAAAAAACCTGTTGCGTCGGTTCTATCTGGAAACGGATATAGGTGCAGACGATAACCGACTTCCTCGCGAAGCTATAGGGTGAGGGCGTTACATTGAACAAACCTGCCATCACCCAAACTGGTCAAGATATACAGCACGATTCCGCTCATAAACATGTGACGGGCGAGGCGGAATATATTGACGATATTGTCGAACCAACGGACTTGTTGCATGCCTATCTAGGGCTCTCTGAATTTGCTAGTGGCACGATTACCTCGATCGATTTTTCCGATGTTTTGGCTGTTGACGGTGTGGTGGGTGTTTTAACCGCTGACGATATTCTCGGACCCAACGATGTAAGCCCAACGGGTAAGAAAGATGATCCGGTTTTTGCCAGCCGCGTCGAGTTTTTTGGACAACCCATTTTCGCGGTAGTTGCCACCACAAGAGCGGCTGCGAGGGCTGGTGCTCAGCAAGCGCAAGTCGTGCATGATACCAAGCCGCACATTGTTGATGTGGCTGAGGCGCAGGCCGCAACCGCGCCTTTTGTCACAGAACCACTGACCTTGAAACGCGGTGAGGCGGTGGCGCAACTCGATCAATCCCAAAATCGTATCAAGGGAGAAATGCGGATCGGTGGTCAGGACCATTTCTATCTAGAAGGCCACATCGCCCTTTCCGTGCCGGGTGAAGATGATGATGTGTTGGTCTATTCTTCCACCCAGCACCCAAGCGAAGTGCAGCATATGGTGGCCCATGCTTTGGATGTGCCATCAAACGCAGTCACCGTGAATGTTCGGCGTATGGGCGGCGGGTTTGGTGGCAAGGAAACTCAGTCCAACATATTCGCCGTTGTGGCAGCATTGGCTGCGAAAAAATACAACCAAGCCGTCAAAATCAGACCTGATCGCGATGACGATATGATCGCCACCGGCAAGCGTCATGACTTCCTTGTTGCGTACGATGTTGGCTTTGATGATGATGGTGTGATTGATGCCGTTGATGCGACCTTTGCAGCACGTTGTGGCTTCTCCGCTGATCTCTCTGGCCCTGTCACAGACCGCACTTTATTCCATGCTGACAATTGTTATTTCTACCCACACGTCTTGTTGAAATCTGAACCACTTAAAACCAACACGGTTTCAAATACAGCGTTTCGTGGGTTCGGTGGTCCGCAAGGCATGGTGGGGAGTGAGCGTATAATCGAAGAGATTGCCTATGCCCTAGGGCGTGATCCTTTGGCGGTTCGCAAAGCAAATTTTTACGGAGGCGAGGGGCGCGACCTAACGCCCTATCACCAGCAGATTGATGACAATATTGTTGGTCGTTTGGTGGAAGAGCTTGAAGAAACGAGTGAGTATCAAGCGCGTCGAAAAGCGATTGTCGATTTTAATGCAAAGCGCGGCATTATTCGAAAAGGCATTGCGCTAACCCCCGTGAAGTTCGGCATCTCATTCACGGCCACGTGGTATAATCAAGCAGGCGCGCTTGTGCATGTTTATACAGACGGTTCCATCCAGCTCAATCATGGTGGCACGGAGATGGGCCAAGGGTTGAACACCAAAGTGGCGCAGGTGGTCGCTGATGAATTTCAAGTGGATCTTGATCGCGTCAAAATCACCGCAACCAGAACCGATAAAGTGCCAAACACGTCTGCCACTGCGGCTTCTTCTGGCACAGATTTAAACGGCATGGCCGCCGCGGATGCAGCACGGCAAATCAAAGAGAGACTTGTCGACTTTGCTTGTGAGAAATACAGCGTTGACGCTCATCAAGTAACCTTCGAGCCTGACACCATTCGCGTGGGCGATGAGCGTATTGCCTTCAATGAAATGATCAAAATGGCCTACATGGCTCGCGTCCAATTATCGGCAACTGGTTTTTACAAAACGCCGGGCATTCACTGGGATCGTGAAGCAGGAAAAGGCCGACCGTTTTATTATTTTGCCTATGGAGCATCCGTCTCTGAGGTCAGCATTGATACACTGACAGGTGAATACCAAGTCGACCGCACAGACATTTTGCACGACGTTGGTCGCTCGCTTAATCCCGCCATTGATAGAGGGCAAATCGAAGGTGGTTTTGTGCAGGGCATGGGGTGGCTCACGACAGAAGAACTTTGGTGGGATGACAAAGGGCAGCTTCGAACCCACGCTCCATCAACCTATAAAATCCCTTTAGCGTCTGACCGACCTCGCATCTTCAATGTGGCTTTGGCTGATTGGTCAGAAAACCGCGAGATGACCATTCGCCGATCAAAGGCGGTTGGCGAACCTCCGTTTATGTTGGCCATGTCTGTGTTAGAAGCGCTTTCGATGGCTGTTGCTTCGGAGGCTGATTATAAGGTCTGCCCAAGATTGGATGCGCCCGCAACGCCAGAGCGGATTCTCATGGCGATCGAGCAATTGAAAGGGCGTTGAACCATGTATAAGCAGCGCCATGATATTCGAGCCTTCTTAGACGCGTGTGATGCCGTTGCTTATGTTGAAATCGACGAGGCTCAAGGGTCAACACCACGCGAGACGGGCGCATGGATGCTGGTGGGTGAAACATCTATATTTCGCACAATCGGTGGCGGACAACTTGAAAACATGGCGATAGAAAAAGCGCGCCAATTGCTTTCAAAACCAATCGGTGAGCCTGTTGAAATGTCGGTCCCGTTGGGTCCAGATATTGGCCAATGTTGCGGTGGGAAAGTGGATCTGAGCATCAAGTGTTTAGACCCAACCGAAATGGAAAAATGTGCAACAGCTTTAGAGCTAGAAGCCGATGACCTTCCAAGCGTTTATATTTTTGGCGCTGGTCATGTGGGCAACGCCCTTGCCGAAGCCTTGTTGCTCTTGCCGGTTAATCCTGTGTTGATTGACACAAGAGCAGACATGTTAGCGCTCGCCCCCAAGTCAATCGAAAAGCGTTTAACAGCCATGCCAGAAGCAGAAGTGAGAGGGGCGAGGGCAGGCAGTGCGTTTGTTGTTCTTACCCATGATCACGCGCTTGATTTTCTAATTACCCGCGAAGTGCTGGGGCGTAAGGATGTGGCTTACGCTGGCATGATTGGCTCTAAAACTAAGCGGGTTACTTTTAGCAATTGGATGCGGCGCGAAGCAGGTGGCGAAGTGAACACGGATCAACTTGTTTGCCCAATGGGCAGCGCCACTTTGAAAGATAAGCGGCCAGAAGTGATCGCGATTCTTATTGCTTCGCAGGTGATGGAATATTTAAACGGACATGCTGAAAAGAACCATTTTCTCAAGCCTGTGTCTCATTCAGCTTCTTGATTTTTTATGCAAAAGTTAAATTAAATTAACAAAAAATAAGTTGTACTTCGTTCATTTTCTTAATTTTTTCCTGTGAAATTTGATTTATTGTCTATGAAAACTGATTTGTTCAACAGGTCAAAATCTAGATTTGCAGAAGTCATGAAGAATATTTTCTTAAAATCAAAAGCGCTGAAAACGCTGATAAAGCCGTTGTTCTCAAATCCATGGGAGCATGACTGCATGGAGTTCCGCTACGGTTTGTGGGCTGGTGTGTCGTCAATTTTTGGTGAAGACGGACGACAATTGGGGGAGAGCAATACGCGTCCTGTAATTTTTGATCGTCACGTTCATGCTGAAACCCGCGCTTGCAAATATGAAGGCTCCCGCAATGGTGATTTGATTAATGTCTCTGCACTGCGAACGGCGATGTCTCATTTTTATGAAGCTTGCGCTGTTACCGTTGCTGTTCGAGATTATCATATGGTCCAATCAGGTCGGTCGATAGAGGACCATCCTGGAATTTGGGATCTGCACGTTATTTCACGGGCGTCATTGGCGCTCATTGCTTATCGCTATCGTGCTGGAAAACTTTCCGCAGACGAACTATTGGCGAATGACTTAGCAAGCCAATTCAAGTTTGTTACTGGCCTGTTTGTGACAACGCGCGAAATGACGAATGCGGCACATCCCGCGATCAAAACTAATTCACTCGTATCAGCGCAAGAGCTCTTCAATTTTGTCGACGATAACGATCATTTTCGATCTGAAGCTGGCATGGTATGCGCGGGCAGTACCAGCAAAATTATTGAGTTCATGGATATAGCCATCCAAGGGCGAAATCATCCAAACAGAGCGAAATTGAAACTGGACGGAGCAGATGATCATCTGGCTGTGTTGAGTAAATTCGTTCCAGATTTAGAGAGTTGGTATCGTTACGCATTGTTGACTGTTGAACTTGATAGTTTTGTTGACGCCGAAACGTTTCGCCACCAAAAAGAAGCAGAACCGCATAACCAAGAACACCTCCAATCTGTGCTGAGTATTTGCGATGCGAAACATCAGTATTGGTTGAAGTTGCTCGGCAGCGACGAACAAGACAAGCAAACGAGCTTTAAAGAGGGTGTGCGGGCGCGCCAAAACGCGATGCTGGCGTTGTTGAATTTACCTAAGGTGAAGAGCCTTTCTGATCGAATGATTAAAAGCCGCCTTGGGTTGTAGCTTTCTGAAAGTGTGAAACAGCATGCAAGCTTGTTGTTCTGAATAATCGCAATTGAGAGAAGAAATAAGATCAAGTTTATTTTGATCTTATCGCTTCACAAAGTCACGGATACTTATTGGAGAGGTCGTCATGACCAATGGGAAATATATAACAAGGGTCACTTTTGCTGCAATCGCAGCTTTAGCATTGGCGTCATGTTCTGAAGCACCACAACCGCCAGTCGATATTCCATTGAAGGGTAGCGCATCTCCTCATTTGTTGATTTTTGCTGGTGACAATAACAAGCGAGATTCAGATTTTTTGGTAACGCTTGATGTTGACCCTAAGAGTGAAACAAAGGGCGAGCCTCTTACAACCACACCGATTGGCCATAAGGATACGATGCCGCACCACATGGAATATGCGGCACCGCCAGCCGGTGAGCCGCTTTTCATGAACAGTCATCACAATGAACTGAGTTACATTGTTGATGTTTCTGATCCCAAGTCTTCAACGATCAAAAAGACTTTCAAGTCGCCAGAACCATTGCGGTTCCCTCATGATTATAGCCGCACCACCAAGGGTACGAGGTTGGTTGGTTTTTTACGTAGTGATGGCCCAAGCCCTGACCCTGAAGAAGACACCAGTCCCGGTGGGCATGGTGGCATCGCAGAATACACAATTGACGGCGAACTCATCCGTTCGGCCTCTGCAGGTGTAGCAGGTTTGAAGAAGGCTGTTCGCCCTTATGCATTCGCTCAATTGCCTAAGAAAGACCGCTTTTTGGTCACCAGTGCACCGATGCATGAAACATCTTGGGCTGATGTTGTGCAAATCTACCGTTACTCAGACTTTTCACTTTTGCACACACTAGATTTGCCTGTCGGTAAATTGGAAGACGGCACTGTCTTGGAAGGATCGCAGGCCGCTGGTTTTGGTCCGCGTATTTTGGATGATGGGTCGATTTTTCTGAACACCTATGGGTGCGCGTTTTATCACGTCACAAAAATTGAGACAGACACGCCTAACATATCAATGGTGCACGCATTACAAACCAAAGCGACCAATAAACCTGGACATATTCGCGGTGCGTGTGGTGTGCCTGTGCGCGCTGGAAAATATTGGATACAGCCGGTCGGGAAACTCAATGCCGTTGTTGTGTTGGACATTCAAGATCCCGCAAATCCACGCGAAGTTTTCCGCTTGAAAACGCCAAAGTTTTTTAGTCCGCATTGGCTTGCGAAAGAGCCAAAGGGTAATCGATTTATTCTTGGTGCAGAACTTGGCGGAGAAGAAGGCTTCTTCATGCTTCGTTTTGATGAAGAAAAAGGTCAGCTTGCTTTTGACGTTGATTTTAATGGCATCAGAGATGGCATTTTTTATGATACGGAATATACGGGTTATATCTCTTTAAGCAGACCTGCGTGGCCGCATGGCGAAACGGGAACGGCGTGGGGACATGCTGCGATATTCTTGAATTAAAGCTTCTTGCGGTTGCGATACCACTGGACGGTATTTTCAAAACCTTCGGGAAGAGTGATGCTCGGTTGCCAAACTTCTTGAGGCAATTGCACACTCTCATTTGACGACCAGTCTTCATGCAGAACTTCAACTGCCTTGTATGAGGTGAGCATCACCGCTGATCTGGTAATTGCTGCTTGCAGGTCACCCAACCGACCGAGGGTCTTCGTGATCAATCGTGGCACATGAAAAGGCCGCGCCTTTTGCTCACACGTTAGACATGCAGCCTCAATGATCTCGCGCCAAAGATAGCCTTCGTGCCTTTCATCGCTCACCTCAAAAGTTCCTTGAAGAGAGCTCTTTTGGATGAGCGCCATTGCTGAGCGCCCAATCGCGTCAGCCACATCCGTGACATGCACCAAACAAACGCGGGCTTCCTTGCCATTGAGCGCTGGTTGAAACGGCAAGCGAGTTGCTTTGAAAAGGGGGAGGGTTTCTTCGTCTCCAGGGCCATATATTGCGCAGGGGCGAAGGATGATTGGTTGGTCTATAAGTTCTTGAACCACTTTTTCTGCAGCCGCTTTTGTGGCTGCATAAGGGGAGAACGTTGGCTCTCTGGCAGCCATTGATGACACAAAGACGAAACCAGAATCAGGGTTTTGGGCTTTGAGAACATCAATGAGATTTCGCGTGCCACCAACATTGGATGTTTCAAAATCAATCGGTCGTCTTGCTTTGATAAGCCCTGCCATGTGGACAACGACATTGGCGCCATCAACGAGCTGCGCTAAAGCCTCTTTGTCTGTGAGGCTCCCCTTTATCACTTCCAGTTCTTCAACTTGTTCTGGGGGTAGATCCCAGTCAACATGCTCTGGCTTACGAACAAGGATTTTCAGTGTTGCCCCTTGGTCTAGAAAATGCTGGATCACATGCCTTCCAAGAAAACCTGTGCCACCAGTTATTGCGATCACGGGCTTCATTGCGTGGAATTTCCTTCTAAGCATAACCGTCTCAATGCAGAACATTTAAAGCGAGGAAACTAGCTTGTCTAGTTATCGAAATCCGTCAAAAGGAGCGCGGCAAATCGAGGATGTGTTCTGCGACATAAGATAAAATGAGATTGGTGGAGATTGGGGCAACTTGATAAAGGCGGGTCTCACGAAACTTACGCTCAACATCATATTCAGCAGCAAACCCAAATCCGCCGTGGAACTGGATACACGCATTGGCCGCTTCCCATGACGCATCGGCTGCAAGCAGTTTTGCCATGTTCGCCTGAGCGCCGCAGTCTTCGTTAGCGTCAAATTTTCTGCAAGCATCAAAACGCATAAGGTTGGCGGCTTCCGTATTCACGTAAGCGCGGGCGATTGGAAATTGGACGCCTTGGTTTTGTCCAATCGGGCGGTCAAACACGACGCGTTCTTTCGTGTATTCCGTGACTTTTTCAATGAACCAATAAGCGTCTCCAATACATTCAGCCGCAATCAGCGTTCTTTCCGCGTTAAGCCCGTCGAGGATATAGCGGAACCCCTTGCCCTCTTCGCCAATAAGATTTTCAGCAGGAATTTCTAAATTGTCGAAGAACAATTCATTGGTTTCGTGATTGACCATGTTGCGGATCGGTTTGACCTCCATGCCGTTGCCAATGGCATCACGCAGATCGACGATGAAAACAGAAAGCCCCTCGGATTTTCGTTTCACCTCAGCAAGCGGCGTGGTGCGGGCAAGCAAGATCATCAAATCAGAATGCTGGACGCGGCTAATCCAAACTTTCTGCCCGTTGATTACATAGTTGTCACCTTGTCTGACAGCCGTCGTTTTCAGTTTGGTGGTATCCGTCCCCGTTGTTGGTTCGGTGACAGCCATTGATTGAAGGCGTAATTCGCCTGAGGCAATTTTGGGCAGGTACTTTGCTTTTTGCTCGTCAGAACCATTCCGCAGCAATGTGCTCATATTGTACATTTGCCCGTGACAATGCCCCGCGTTGCCGCCGCTGCGATTGATCTCTTCCATAATGATGGAAGCTTCAGTGAGCCCAAGGCCCGAACCGCCAAATTCTTCGGGGATCATAGCAGCCAGCCATCCAGCCTCGGTCAATGCATTGATGAATTCGACGGGGTAGGTCGCATTTTCATCATGGGTGCGATGATATTCTGGCGTGAATTGACCACACAAATCTCTCATCGCCTCGCGCAATTCCATATAATTATCACTTGCAGATTGCATGTCGTCTAATCCTTCACAGGGGCCAGATACTCAATGTCTTGAGGCTCCAATCCCAATTCATCTAAAATAGAGCGTGTGTGTTCGCCTAAACTTGGTACGGGTTCCATAGTGGGTTGCCAAGCTTGGCCGGAGATTGGTTTTAGGGCTGGCATTTGGCCTACGGGCGTTTCGATATCCTGCCATCGATTTCGCGCCTTTAATTGTTCGTGCTGCCAAAGCTTGTCCATTGTATTGACGCTGGCTGTTCCAATGCCTGCTTCTTCTAAGCGCTTGATTGCTTCGTTGGTGGTGAGGGTTTCGAAGACGGCATAGATGACCGCGTTGATTTCATCCCTATGGGCAAACCGACCATCATTACCTCTAAGTCGTTGGTCATCGGCTAGCTCTTGATTTTGCAAAACCGTACGACAAAAAGCATCCCACTCACGATCATTTTGTAAGCCCAGCATTACGGTTCCGTCACTGGTATCATACGGACCATAAGGGAAGATGGTGGCATGTCCCGCACCAGCTCTTGTCGGTGGTTCTGCACCATCCATCGAGAAATACATGGGAAAGCCCATCCACTCAGCCATGGTTTCAAGCATCGAAACTTCGACGTGGTCACCTTTGCCAGTTTTAGAGCGATTGATGACAGCCGCTAAAATCGCGTTGCAGGCTGTTGTGCCAGCAGAAATGTCTGCAACGGAAATCCCACATTTCGCTCGTGCTTCTCCTGAACCAGTAACTGACAGCAGGCCCGCTTCGGCTTGTATCAAAAGATCATAAGCCTTGCGCTCACTGTCAGGCCCTCCGTCTCCATAACCGGATATGGAACAGGTAATCAGCTTTGGAAACTCCTCACGCAATTGTTCGTGGCCAAGCCCCAATCTGTTTGCCGCACCTGGTGCTAGGTTTTGAATAAACACATCAGCCTTAGAAAGTAGCTTCTTGAGTGCTGCAACTGCCATCTTCTCCTTAAGGTCCAACGCAAGGCTCTCTTTGGAGCGATTGGTCCAGACAAAGTGGCTCGAAAGACCACGCGCGCGGGTATCATAATGGCGGGCAAAATCTCCACCGTCTGGCCGCTCCACTTTGATAACGCGCGCACCCAAGTCAGCAAGCAACCGTGAGCAATAGGGGGCGGCTATTGCTTGTTCAATACTGACGACCAATGTGTCTTCTAGTGGGCTTGGCATACAGGTAACTCATCTAGCGTGATATTGAGGAAGGCCGACTTTATCAGCACCGTCTCCTCAGGTTCATTACATGACTGTAACCTTAAAGATGAAGAACGCCACCCAGATGTACAAATTGCCCTCGGAATTGAGCATCTCAGGCTAGTTTTATATTTCCGTTCTTGTAAGATAAGGCATCGGACTTTTCCGGCGTTTCTCAGGGGCAAAAATGACGAAGCAATCTCTTGCTGGAAAGAGCGTTCTTACAACGTTTATCCATACACCAAAACTCGGCGAAATTGAGTGTGTGAAGGATGCGCTAATAACGTTGGATGATCAGGGTGTCATTCAATCTGTTGTGCACCCCAGCGATGATGATTATCGGCAAAGTCTTGCTACTGCACGCGCTGCGGAAAGCTTAGTGGAATTTGGGCCAGACCAATATTTGTTCCCCGGTTTTGTGGACCTTCATATTCACGCCCCGCAATGGCCACAACTTGGTAGTGCGCTCGATGTGCCGTTAGAAATCTGGCTTCAAGAACATACGTTCCCATTGGAAGCGAAATATGAGGATGCGGCTTTTGCTCGAGAGGTTTACGCTGACCTCGTCTCCTCATTACTTGCAAATGGTACGACGACAGCGGTTTATTTTGCGACCATTCATGCCGAAGCCACGCGTATTCTTGCTGATACCTGCAGCACTAAAGGTCAACGGTCTTTCGTCGGCAAAGTAGTGATGGATAACGCCGCCGAGTGCCCTGACTATTATCGCGATAAAGATACGGAAACCGCGCTCACTGAGACGGCAGAATTTATTGAATATGTCCAAACACAACACAGCGATGAGGATTTGGTGAAACCAATCATCACGCCGCGTTTTATTCCAAGTTGTACGGATGACGCTTTGCGTGGTTTGGGCGATCTGGTTGAAAAGACAGGATGCCATGTTCAGACCCATTGTTCTGAAAGTGATTGGCAGCACGGTTATGTAATCGAGCGCACGGGGAAATCAGACACGAATGCCTTGCGCGATTTTGGTCTGATGACACGCCACACGGTTCTGGCACACTCGAACTTCTTATCCGATGATGACATGGCTGTTGTGAAAGAAACGGGCGCGGGCGTGGCTCATTGTCCGCTCTCAAACTATTTCTTCTCAAACGCTGTTTTCCCCCTCCGTAGAGCTTTGGAAAAAGGTGTGCGTGTCGGTCTTGGTACAGATATTTCTGGCGGCCCAAGTGCTTCCATGTTGGAAAGCTGCCGTCACGCCGTCAATGCTTCGCGCCTTTTGGAAGAAGGTGTGCGACCCGATCTTGATCGCTCTGAAAGGCGCACTGAGAACAGTCGCGTTGATTTTCGCGAAGCTCTTTATATCGCCACAGCAGGCGGGGCTGATGTACTTGATTTGAAAGTCGGCAAATTCGAGGTTGGCTACAAATTTGATGCAATCCTCATTGATCCTTTCGCCAAAAATGCGCCGATCTACAAAGATTTTGGTCTCTTTGATCTGGAAGGGATCGCCGAAAAAATCATCATGCTGGCAACCCGCGCCAATATCGCCAAGACCTATGTTGGCGGAAAGAATGTTTCATCTGCTGCGACTTGAGGTCGTCATATTCGGGTACATTCAGTGCCTAGCAAAAAGCTATTTTTCTAAGATATCTGATAAAAACTTGATAAATATGGTCAAGTTTTACATGTTTGAAGTTTACTTGCAAGTCAAGCCTAGCTGAAATATGTATGTCCTGAATGCGCTATCTGGAACGCTAGGAAATCTGATTTTCGGCACCAGACTCCCAAATCACGAGAAATGTTGAGGCAAAAATGAGCTTATATTCAGCCTATTTAGATGAAATAGAAACAAGAGAAATACAGGGCCTTAACCCGAAACCAATTGAAGACAGTGCGCTTGTTGACGAGCTAATTGCTCAAATCAAGGATACGAAGCACGAGCATCGCGAAGATTCGCTTAATTTCTTCATCTACAACACGCTGCCCGGCACAACCAGTGCTGCTGGCGCGAAAGCTCGCTTCCTAAAAGAGATCATTTTGGGTAATTCTTTAGTTGAAGAAATTACGGTAGCATTTGCTTTCGAACTTCTATCTCACATGAAAGGCGGACCTTCAGTTGAAGTTCTGCTTGATCTCGCTCTCAGCGATGATGGCGCAATTGGCGACCAAGCGTGTGATGTTCTTAAAGGCCAAGTGTTCCTTTATGAAGCTGACATGGACCGCATTGATGACGCATACAAAGCGGGCAATTCAAACGCGAAAGAATTGCTTGAGAGCTATGCGAAGGCTGAGTTCTTTACAAAGCTACCTGACATTGAAGAAGAGATCGAAGTTGTTACCTACATCGCTGGTGAAGGTGATATCTCAACTGACCTATTGTCACCGGGCAATCAGGCACACTCTCGCGCTGACCGTGAGCTTCATGGCAAATGCTTGATCTCACCAGAAGCGCAAGTTGAAATTCAAGAGCTTCAAAAACAGCACCCTGATAAGCGTGTTATGTTGATCGCTGAAAAAGGCACGATGGGCGTTGGTTCATCCCGTATGTCTGGCGTGAACAACGTGGCGCTATGGACAGGCAAAAAAGCAAGCCCATACGTACCGTTCATTAACATTGCACCAGTCGTTGCTGGTACAAATGGCATCTCTCCAATCTTCCTGACAACTGTTGGTGTTACCGGCGGTATCGGTATTGACCTTAAGAACTGGGTCAAGAAGAAGGATGATGAAGGCAACACAATCCGGAATAACGATAACAATCCAGTTTTGGAGCAAAAATATTCAGTTGAGACGGGCACCGTTCTTAAAATCAATACGAAAGAACGCAAGCTATACAACGAAGATGGTAGCAAAGAACTCGTCGACGTTTCTTCAGCCTTCACAGCTCAAAAAGTTGAGTTCATGAAAGCAGGCGGCTCTTACGCTGTGGTCTTTGGTAAGAAGTTGCAAAACTTTGCGGCACAAGCACTCGGCATTGAAGCACCACAAGTTTTTGCAAGTGCGCGAGAAATCTCTCACGAAGGGCAGGGCCTTACAGCCGTTGAACGGATCTTCAACAAGAATGCTGTGGGTGTTGCAAAAGGCAAAGTACTTCACGCTGGTTCTGATGTTCGCGTGCAGGTCAACATTGTTGGCTCACAAGATACAACAGGCCTCATGACATCGCAGGAACTTGAAGCGATGGCGGCAACTGTCATTTCTCCAATCGTTGATGGCGCTTACCAATCTGGTTGTCACACCGCATCTGTTTGGGATTTGAAGTCTCAAGCAAACATTCCAAAACTCATGAGCTTCATGAACAAGTTTGGTCTGATTACAGCGCGTGACCCAGAAGGTGAATACCACGCCATGACGGACGTGATCCACAAAGTGCTAAACGATATTACGGTCGATGACTGGGCAATCATCATCGGTGGTGACAGCCATACACGCATGTCAAAAGGCGTTGCCTTTGGTGCGGATTCTGGAACGGTTGCTTTGGCACTCGCGACAGGCGAGGCAACCATGCCGATCCCTGAATCAGTGAAAGTTACCTTTAAAGGCAAGATGGCCGACCACATGGACTTCCGCGATGTTGTTCACGCAACTCAAGCGCAGATGCTACAGCAATTTGGCGACAACGTTTTCCAAGGCCGTATCATCGAGGTTCACATCGGCACACTTCTAGCCGACCAAGCCTTTACATTCACCGACTGGACAGCGGAAATGAAGGCGAAAGCGTCGATCTGTATTTCAGAAGATGCAACCCTGATTGAATCATTGGAAATCGCGAAACACCGCATTGCAATCATGATTGAAAAAGGCATGGACAATAAGGCTCAAACGCTTCAGGGCTTGATTGATATTGCTGATAATCGGATTAATGAAATTAAGTCCGGCGAAAAGCCAGCATTGGTGCCAGACGACAATGCGAAATATTTTGCTGAAGTGGTCGTCGACCTTAGTGCAATCAACGAACCAATGATTGCCGACCCTGACGTAAACAATATCGACGTTTCAAAACGTTATACGCACGACACCATCCGTCCAATTTCTTACTACAACGCTGATAAGAAAGTTGACCTTGGTTTCGTCGGTTCTTGCATGGTGCACAAGGGTGACATGAAGATCGTCTCTCAAATGCTCAAAAACCTTGAAAAAGAATCTGGCAACGTAGAGTTCAAAGCACCGTTGGTTGTTGCAGCGCCTACTTACAACATCATTGATGAGTTGAAGGAAGAAGGCGACTGGGCCGTCTTGCAGAAATACTCTGGTTTTGAGTTTGATGACGTTTCGCCAAAAAATGACGCGCGTTTGGAGTATGAAAACATCCTCTATCTTGAGCGTCCTGGTTGTAACCTTTGTATGGGTAACCAAGAGAAAGCTGAAAAAGGCGACACCGTTCTTGCAACATCAACGCGCCTTTTCCAAGGTCGTGTTGTGGAAGACTCCGCTGAGAAAAAAGGTGAGTCTTTGCTTGCTTCAACACCGGTTGTTGTCTTGTCCGCAATTCTAGGCCGTACGCCGACAATTGAGGAATATAAAGACGCTGTGGAAGGAATTGACCTAACGAAGTTCTCTCCACCGCTTCAAAAAGCAGCAGGCGCTCGATCTACTCACTACTAATTTGGTAGGTCTGAAACAAACAAACTCCCAATCTTCATAATCGTGATGGTTGGGAGTTTTTTTATGGGCTGGTGAAAGTGAGGGCGGCGTACGCGCGTTCGTTCCGTCTTGATTAGGGCTGCTAACTCTTAGACAAGCCCACCACTCTCCTTTAGAAAAGTGACGATGTCCGCACAGTTATGCCCGTGTTTGGCATCTGAAAAGACGAAGGGTTTTCCCGCTCTTTGTTTCGTTGCATCGCGGTCCATGACGCTCAAATCAGCCCCTACATAGGGCGCTAGGTCTTGCTTGTTGATGATGAGTAAATCTGACCGCGTAATGCCGGGCCCACCTTTGCGCGGGATTTCTTCGCCTTGGCAAACGGAAATCACATAAAGCGTGATGTCGGCAAGTTCTGGTGAGAAGGTCGCAGCCAAATTATCACCACCAGATTCGATAAACACCACGTCCAAATCAGGATGCTGTTCGTTTAAGTCGGCAATGGCCCGAAGATTGATCGAGGCATCTTCGCGAATTGCCGTATGCGGACAACCGCCTGTCTCCACTCCAATCACTCGATCAGACGGCAACGCCTGCATACGCACCAGCGCATCGCGGTCTTCTTGGGTGTAGATGTCATTGGTCACAACACCGAGCGAATATTCATCACGCATGGCCTTGCACAAAGCTGCCGTGATTGTTGTTTTGCCAGACCCAACAGGGCCACCGATACCAACACGTAGAGGGCCATTTATACTCATGAGCGGAAAATCCTGCTTTGCATTGTTTCGTGTTTCATGGCGGCAATGTCTGCAATGATGGCGCAGCTGCCAAGGTCGTCGAGGGTAGAGTTAGCGGCTTTGGCTGCTGCTTGGAGAATGTTGCCTTCTAAGCTTGCAAGCACGTCTAGTGCGCCTTGTTGACCAAGCTTCATCAACCGAAGGGCTGCTTGAATCTGGTTTGATAAAACAGCATGAAGAGAAGCTGCCACTGTATCTTCAAGTGCCACATCCATGCGGGCTGCCAATACACCTATTGCAATTGGCAATGGGCACTTTGCGGGCAATAGATCATTTTCCTGCCACGCTTTAGAGGCCAAAAGAAACGCGCTGCCTTGGTCCATGGTTTCCAAATAACGCTCAGATGAAAAACTCATCGCTTGCGCTAAATCAACCAATTCACTAAGCGCCTCTTTATCCGTTGCTGATCGCCACGCTTCAGCCAGTAAAACCGCATCATTCCAAACCGTGCCGTTTTCCAGAATGTCGGTGAGCCACGTGGTCAAACTCTTTGCGTCATCCACGTAGCCCTCATCAATTGCCGCTTCCAAGCCGCCGCTATAGCTGAACGCACCGATGGGAAAGGCGGGTGATAGCCATGTTTGCAGGCGGATCATGGATTTGAGATCAGTCATGCGAATGCCCGTGATGATTGCCATAAGCACCGCCTTCAGGATTGAATGATGCGACAACGTCAGTCACTTCTGCGCCCAACCCTAAGAGCATCTCGCGGATAACATGATCTTGCCGAATGCGTAGATGGTCTTGCAAAATTTGTGTCGGCAAGTGTCGGTTTCCCAATTGCCAAGAGAGTTGCAACAGGTGGTGAGCATCCTTTGCGCGTATTTCATAAAGCGGTTCAGGCTCAGCAATCACCTCAATCACGCGCCCATCTTCAAGCTCGATCCCTTCGCCGTGCAACAACAAACGCGCAGCGGGAAGATCAAGGAGGAATGCGATACCATTGTCTGACGTCAGCTTGATACGACGACGGTGGCGCGCGGTTTCATCCAGCGTGATTGTGTCCGCTGGATGATGCGTGTGAGAAAGAATGCGGTTTGCGGTCAGCATGGCTAGAACAAGAAGTAGCGTTGCGCCATTGGCACCACGTCAGCAGGTTCGCAGGTGAGCAATTCGCCGTTTGCCCGCACTTCATAAGTTTCTGGATGGACCTCAATCTCAGGCGTTGCATGGTTTAAGCGCATCGATGATTTCCCGATTCCGCCGCGCGTATTGCTAACGGCAACCATCTTTTTTTCCGTTCCCAATGCGGCTGCAAGGTTTGCATCATGTGCTGCTTTGGAAACAAAGGTAACAGACGAATTGGTGAGCGCTTTGCCGAAGGCTCCAAACATAGGTCGCATGTGGACGGGTTGCGGTGTTGGGATCGATGCGTTGGGATCACCCATAGGAGCTGCGGCGATAGAGCCGCCGATCAAAACCATATCGGGCTTCACACCAAAGAAGGCTGGCGACCACATGACGAGGTCAGCACGTTTGCCAACTTCAACCGACCCAATGTGTTCATCAATGCCATGAGCGATTGCTGGGTTGATCGTATATTTCGCGATATAACGGCGCACACGAAAATTATCATTCTCGCCTGTTTCTTCTGAAAGGCTCCCGCGCTGGCGTTTCATTTTGTCAGCCGTTTGCCATGTGCGGATCAAAACTTCACCCACACGGCCCATGGCCTGACTGTCAGATGCAATGATCGAGAACGCGCCCATATCATGCAGAATATCTTCTGCGGCAATTGTCTCTTTGCGAATGCGGCTTTCAGCAAAAGCGATGTCTTCGGGAATGTTGTTATCAAGGTGATGGCAGACCATCAACATATCCAAATGCTCATCAAGCGTGTTCACCGTGTAAGGGCGGGTCGGGTTGGTTGATGAGGGAAGGATATTGGGAAGGCCGCAGACCTTGATAATATCCGGCGCATGACCGCCGCCCGCACCCTCTGTATGGAAGGCGTGGATTGTACGGCCTGCAATGGCGTTGATCGTGTTTTCTACAAAACCAGATTCGTTCAATGTATCGGTGTGGATCATCACCTGAACATCATAGTCGTCAGCAACAGATAAACAGCAATCAATCGCGGCAGGCGTGGTGCCCCAGTCTTCATGCAGCTTCAGCGCACAAGCGCCACCCTTGACCATTTCCTCTAAGGCTGCAGGTTGCGACGCATTGCCTTTGCCAGAGAACGCAAGGTTCATTGGGAAGGCGTCCGCAGATTGGATCATACGGCCTATGTGCCACGGGCCGGGTGTACAGGTTGTCGCTAAAGTTCCGTGCGCTGGTCCTGTGCCACCGCCGAGCATGGTGGTGACGCCAGACATTAGCGCTTCGTCAATTTGCTGCGGACAGATGTAATGGATGTGGCTATCAAATCCGCCAGCCGTTACGATCTTACCTTCCGCCGCAATGACTTCTGTGCCGGGGCCAATAATGATGTCGACATTGGGCTGCGTATCTGGATTTCCTGCCTTGCCAATCGCGATAATCTCGCCGTCTTTAAGGCCGATGTCAGCTTTGTAGATGCCTGTGTAATCAACAATCAACGCGTTGGTGATGACTGTATCAACAGCACCATCTGCACGCGTCGTCTGGCTTTGGCCCATGCCGTCGCGGATGACTTTGCCGCCGCCAAATTTCACTTCTTCACCGTAAGTGGTGAAGTCTTTTTCAACTTCGATGAAAAGCTCAGTATCGGCCAAACGCACTTTGTCGCCTGTGGTCGGTCCGAACATGTCTGCATAAGCAGCGCGGGAAATTTTGGCTGACATTATAGGTCTCCCATAACTTTTTGATTGAAGCCAAACACTCTACGGCTTCCCGCAAGAGGCACTAACGTTACATCGCGCGCTTGGCCCGGTTCGAACCGAACAGCCGTTCCAGCCGCAATATTCAACCGCATGCCACGTGCTTTCTCGCGATCAAACGAGAGGCCTTCATTAGTCTCATAAAAATGATAGTGGCTACCCACTTGCACGGGCCGATCACCAGTGTTTGACACTTTCAACGTCACAGTCGATGCGCCGTCGTTTAAGGTGATGTCACCGTCTTGGGTGATGATTTCTCCAGGGATCATGACATTCTCCTATCTAATTGGCTCGTGCACGGTGACAAGCTTCACGCCATCAGGGAACGTCGCTTCAACCTGTATGTCGTGGATCATTTCTGCGATGCCTTCCATGACTTGATCACGGGTAATGACATGGGCGCCAGCCTCCATGAGGTCAGCAACCGAACGCCCATCCCGCGCGCCTTCAACCACAAAATCTGTAATCAGCGCGATGGCTTCAGGGTGGTTGAGCACCACGCCACGCGCAAGCCTCTTTCTGGCAACTTCTGCTGCCATGGCGATTAGCAGTTTATCTTTTTCACGGGGGGTAAGATGCATGGTTTAAATCCTCCAAACACGCGGCAATTCACGGCCACGAATTTCTTTTAAAATGGGGGTGAGGGCTTGTCTGAGCAGATAGCTATCTTGCGCCAAGATGCGCCCTGTTAATCTGCTGCCTGAGACACTAAAGCCGGACATTTCCGCAGGGCATATTTCGCGAAGTTTTTCCGCCAGCCCATTGAGTTGTTCAGTGTCGAGCGGGGAGATAAGCACCAAGCTTGCAAGAGCATGGTTGTTTCCCAATTTTGCATTGGATGCTTCATGGTCGCTCAAACGCAGATCATCAGCGAAGATGAGCTTTCCATCCTGTTCGATGCGCCAGCGATCATGGAAGGTAAGATGCTCGATTGTCTCCCCCATGGCGTCACGGCCCAGTTGAAGACACTCAACAGCAAACAGTGTTGCCGATGCTTCCAGCTCCACATCAAAGCGTCTTTTCAACGATGAGCGATCATACAAAATCGTTTCTTGCGGCAACCAATGTAGAACACTGTTTTGATCAAGCCGCATGGTTGTGGTGACATGAGCGCTATCTGCGGAGGCTTTATAAGCCTTCTCGCAGGCTTGTGTCGTTACCACGACATTTGAATTTGGTTTTAGGTGTAAATCCCAATCAATTTGATCGCCACCAGTAAGGCCGCCAGCTGTATTGATGAGAACGGCTTCCAGTTGGTCATCATAGTTTTTTGGAAATCGAATTTTGGCACTTCCTTGTTGATACAAGGTGTCCAATCTCGTTTGCGTGTCACGATGATGAAATGAAATCGATGCGGATGCCGAAACGCGCTGATGGCGTGATTGTTGTTGGAAGCTTGCCGGATTTTCTGCAATATTCAACGTGGTCACTCCTCAATTTAGAATTGAATGAATGCGCGTAGACGATGGCGGTGCATTAAAGTTCCTACACCATTTTTGCCTAGACCATTTATCGACCTTCTACGTGCTAAAATATAATCGCACTCCCTGATTGTATAGAAAATAAACGCCGAAAACTGCCTCACCCTTACTCTAATGCCTATATTTTGAGCATGGATTGCAGCGACCAAATGCGGGGCATTGGCTGGTATTATTGTCCTTAGCCCAAAGTTTGTTTGGCAAAAATTATACGTAAAAAATTTGAAAAATCCTGATCACCCTATGTGGGGTGAAGCAGAGTTTTGATGTGCGCTAAAAATAAGCGCCCAAAAAATAGGCTCGATTAATTTTTAAGCAAAAGCAAGAAGTCTGAATTTGTACAAATTAATTTTTCTATTATAGAACAATGATTTATGAAGAAAAATGAAACTGGCATGAAATCTGCTAAGTCCTTAACGTTTAGTAAATTACGAGGATTATCATGTTCAAACTCCCAAGCAAATCTCTCATCGCTGGCGCGGTAATGGCATCCACTGCCATGGCTACATTCGCAGCGCATGCAGCCGACACGATTAAAGTTGGCGTGCTTCATTCTTTGTCTGGCACTATGGCTATTTCAGAGACAACACTAAAAGACACAATGCTGATGCTCATCGAGCAGCAGAACAAAAAGGGCGGCGTTCTTGGCAAGCAGCTAGAAGCTGTTGTTGTCGATCCAGCGTCAGATTGGCCGCTCTTTGCAGAAAAAGCACGCGAACTTTTATCCGTTCACAAAGTGGATGTTACTTTTGGTAACTGGACTTCTGTGTCTCGCAAATCAGTTCTTCCTGTGATCGAAGAGCTCAACGGTCTTTTGTTCTACCCTGTTCAATATGAAGGTGAAGAATCTTCAAAGAATGTTTTCTACACAGGTGCAGCGCCAAACCAACAGGCGATCCCTGCGACAGATTACTTCCTCGAAGAGCTAGGCGTTGAAAAATTCGCGCTTCTTGGAACAGATTATGTCTACCCACGCACAACAAACAAAATTCTTGATCAATACCTTCAAGACAAAGGCATCAAGAAAGAAGATATTTTCGTCAACTACACACCATTCGGTCATTCTGATTGGTCTAAGATTGTAGCAGACGTTGTGGCTCTTGGCGCAGATGGCAAAAAAGTTGGCGTGATCTCTACCATCAATGGCGATGCAAATGTGGGCTTCTACAAAGAACTAGCAGCCGCAGGCATTTCAGCAGATGACATTCCTGTTGTCGCATTCTCTGTGGGTGAAGAAGAGCTCTCTGGTCTTGATACAGCAAACCTTGTTGGTCACCTTGCGGCTTGGAATTACTTCCAATCAGCAGATACCGAAGTGAACGCTGAATTTGTGAAAACATGGAAAGCACGCATGGGCGAAAAGCGCGTGACGAACGATCCGATGGAAGCACATTTCATCGGTTTCAACATGTGGGTGAATGCTGTTGAAAAAGCAGGCACAACAGATGTCGACGCTGTTCGCACTGCCATGTACGGACAAGAGTTTGAAAACCTAACAGGCGGCAAAGCCGTTATGTTGCCAAACCACCACCTTGCTAAACCTGTGTTGATTGGTGAAATTCAAGAAGACGGTCAGTTTGATATTATCAGCCAAACTAAAGAAGTTGCTGGCGATGCATGGACTGACTTCCTTCCTGAATCAAAAATCTTGAAATCAGATTGGAAAGACCTTGGTTGCGGTATGTACAACACCGAAACGAAGTCTTGCGTTCAGATTAAATCAATCTACTAAGCCCCTCCCAAGCAAGATAGAGAGGCCCGTTTCGGGCCTCTCTTTTTATGCCCTGTACAAGTTGAAATTTCATGCTTCGATATCTTATTTTCGTTTTCGCGCTATTCGTGTGGACACCGCAAGTTGGCGCACAATCGCTGCAAACCCTCCTGCAAGAAGACAGCAAAAAGATAGAGCGTGCTTCTCGTAAAACGGTTGGCTCAGTTCTTGATCGACTTATTGTGAGCGGCAATCCAAATCTTGCATCTTTTCTGGAAAAGTGGCGCAATAAGGAAGTCTATATGCGTAAGGAGGACCGTCTTTTCTTCTTTGCAGATAAGCAAGATGCCAAGACATTTGCACTGATCGATATTGAAACGGGAAAAACCACTGCAACCGCCGGCAAGCGCGACATCAAGCAACTAAAACCAAACAGCGGCGTGCGCGGCGTGATCGCTGCTGCACTCGTGCAATTCCAATTATCCGATCCCAATGATCAGCGCCGCATTGCTGCACTCACCGCGATTGAGCGAGACCCAGAAGCATCACAACTAACCGCATTGCGCGCTTCTATTGATGGCGAACCACGAGCTGATTTGAAAGTTCGCAAAGAGCGGCTGGAACGTCTTTTGACAGCTCGTTTTGATAAAGATAATGCTGCACGAGTGAAAGCTATTGAGAGCTTTGAAGATGACGTGTCTGTGGATGTTCGCGCCATGCTGAACACCATTCTGACATCACAAACGAAGGCTGCCAAAACCCTCGACAAGAACGCTAATGTCGCGAAGGTTTTGAAGGTCGGCGAAGACATAGAGAGAGAAGCTGCTTACGAACTTCTCGTGACCGCTAATTTAGCCAAAGCAATCCCCGACATTGAAGCCCGCAAAAAGGCGCTGATTGCTAACATTTCAAACGGCGCTGTCGCGGGTATTCCTGTGGCCGATTTAGCAGACCAAGCAGCACGCGACAAAGCTTATAACACGCTGGCAGAACAAAAACTGGTTCCAGCTCTGCTAACGACAAAAGAGCAGTCAGCGATTTTAGCTTCTCATGTTTTTTACGCTGCGTATCAAGAGCCAAACAAAGCCGTTACAGATGCAGCATCGACGGCTCTTAAAGATATTGAAAACACAGTGGGCTTCTTCAGCTTCCTTGACCTATCCCTTGATGGTCTTTCGCTTGCGTCGATTTATTTTCTCGCAGCCATCGGTCTTGCCATTACCTTTGGCGTGATGGGTGTCATCAATATGGCTCATGGTGAGTTCATTATGATTGGCGCTTACACAGGCTATGTGGTGCAGCAATATGTGCCCAATTATACCGCCTCCATCATCATCGCTTTGCCGCTTGCTTTTATTATTGCTGCAGCAGCTGGTGTGGCGTTGGAACGTTTGGTGATCCGGCATCTTATGCATCGCCCGCTTGAAACGCTGCTTGCAACCTTCGGCATATCGGTGGCGCTTCAACAAATTGCGAAAAACATCTTCGGCACACAAGCGCGCCCCCTTACATCACCAGCATGGTTGGATGGATCGTGGGTGGTGAATGATGTGATTTCGATCAGCTATATTCGCATCGCTATTTTCGTGCTTGCCGTCTTGTTCCTGTTCCTCTTGCTTTTCATCTTGAACAAAACCCGCCTCGGCCTTGAGGTCCGTGCTGTCACGCAGAACCCACGCATGGCAAGTTCCATGGGCATCAACACAGACCGCGTCAACATGCTGACCTTTGGTCTTGGCTCAGGCATTGCGGGCATTGCTGGTGTTGCCATTGGTTTGTTTGCGCAGGTCACATCCGAGCTTGGGTCCAGCTACATCGTGCAGAGTTTTATGACCGTTGTGGTCGGCGGTGTTGGTAACATCTGGGGCACGCTTGCAGGGGCGGGCATGATTGGGTCATTCCAAAAAGCGGTGGAATGGTTGAACCCATCAAACACGCTGGCAGCCCAGACCTATATGATCATCTTCATCATCATTTTCATTCAATTCCGACCTAAAGGCATTATTGCCCTCAAAGGTCGCGCGGCGGGAGATTGATCGTGCAAAAAAGTTTCATTTCTCAAAACCCTTCGGTCCTCATCTTCATCGCGTTGCTCGCTGTCTTCACAGTAGCCGTGACTATTATGTCGGAAGCCTTTGGCGTTGCGTTCTTATCGACGAGCTTCGTCAAGACGCTTGGCAAAACATTGTGCCTCTGTCTCATCGCAATCGCCATGGATTTGGTCTGGGGCTATTGCGGTATTTTATCGCTGGGCCACTTCGCTTTCTTTGGCCTTGGCGGTTACATGATTGGTATGTGGTTGATGTATGAGCGCACGAAAGACATCGTTGTTACGTCTTTTGAAAATGCCGAATTGCCACCGACGGCACAAGAAGTCAGTGATGCGATTGGGACGCAGATTTTTGGTGTTGTTGGCGGCGCAGACATACCGCTAATTTGGTTTTTCGCAGATAGTCTGTTGATGCAATTATTGCTGGTCGTACTCGTGCCTAGCTTGTTGGCGTTTGTATTCGGCTGGCTTGCTTTTCGCTCTCGCGTGACAGGTGTTTATCTCTCCATTTTGACACAAGCCATGACATTGGCGCTATCGCTTTACCTCTTCCAAAATGATAGCGGCTTGCGTGGCAATAATGGGCTTTCTGGTTTGCAAAATATTCCAGGGTTCGACGCCGTGCCTCAAGCGACGATTTCTATCATTTTCTTCTGGGCATCCGCCGTCACGCTTGGCCTTGTTTATATTGGTGCAGCCTTCATCACATCAGGTAAATTTGGATCTGTGGTGGAAGGCATTCGTGATGATGAAACGCGGGTGCGGTTCTTGGGTTATTCTGTCGAAGGTTACAAACTTTTCGTCTTCACCATCACCGCTGTCATTGCCGCTGTTGCAGGCGCTCTCTATTACCCGCAGGCGGGTATCATCAACCCTGCTGAAGTAGCACCTATTGCATCAATTTATCTGGCCGTCTGGGTCGCCATTGGTGGGCGCGGCAAGCTTTATGGTGCGGTGATTGGAGCAGCGCTGGTGTCGCTCCTTTCAAGTTGGTTCACTGGCGGCCAAGCCCCTGATGTGCCGCTTGGGTTCTACACAATCAAATGGGTGGATTGGTGGCTTGTTCTGCTTGGCTTCGGTTTTGTCGCCGTCACGCTTTATGCGCCATCTGGCATCGGTGGGTTGATTGATAAACTCGTTAGAAAGGAAGCATCATGAGTGCGCTTTTAGAAGTTTCTGGCGTATCCGTTTCCTTTGATGGGTTTAAGGCAATCAACAACCTTTCGTTCTCAATCAATGAAGCCGAACTACGCGCGGTTATCGGGCCAAATGGTGCGGGTAAAACAACCTTTATGGATATCGTAACGGGCAAAACCAAACCAGATGAAGGCGTGGTTTCCTATGGCTCGCCGCCGCGTGATTTATTGCGCGAAAATGAGAGTGCCATTGCAAGGCTTGGTATTGGCCGCAAATTTCAGCGCCCCACTGTGTTTGAAAACCAAACGGTTCTTGAAAACCTACAAATGGCGCTCGCAAATCAACGTGGTCCCTTGGATGTGTTGTTTTACAAACGCTCATCAAACGACATGGAAAAGATTGAAGCGCTGGCAGAACAAGTTGGCCTTGCAGACCAATTACGCCGCGCGTCTGGCGAACTCTCCCATGGGCAAAAACAATGGCTCGAAATCGGCATGCTGCTCGCCCAAGATCCGAAGGTTTTGTTGGTCGATGAGCCAGCCGCAGGCATGACGGTTGGGGAGCGCGAAAAGACGACAGACATTTTGAAAAAAGCAGCTGAAACCCGCGCCGTCATCGTCGTGGAGCATGACATGGAATTTGTGCGCCGCCTTGATTGCAAGGTGACGGTTCTGCATGAGGGTTCTGTTTTGGCGGAAGGAAGCCTCGATCATGTGACCGCAAATGAATCCGTAATTGAAGTTTATCTAGGGCGTTAAATCATGTTGAATATCGATAATCTTACTTTGCATTATGGGCAGTCACAAATTCTCTATGATGTTTCCGTTGAAGCAGAGCGCGGTGCCGTTACCTGTATTATGGGGACCAATGGCGTTGGTAAAACGAGCTTGTTGAAAGCGATTGCTGGCGTGCATCAACGCTCAGGTGGGGATATGTCGCTGGATGGAGAGACGCTCGGCAAAACTCCGGCGCGATTGTTGGCCCAAAAGGGCGTTGCCTATGTGCCGCAGGGGCGTGAAATTTTTCCACTTCTTACGGTGCGCGAAAATCTGGAAACCGGTTTTGCCTGCTTGCCGCGAAATGATCGGATTATTCCAGACGAAATTTTCGAACTTTTTCCCGTCTTGAAAGAGATGGAAAACCGTCGCGGCGGGGATTTGTCTGGTGGGCAACAACAGCAACTTTCTATTGGGCGTGCATTGGTGACAAAACCAAAGCTCTTGCTTCTGGATGAACCGACAGAAGGCATTCAACCGAACATCATCCAGCAGATTGGCCGAGTGATCGAATATTTGCGTGATCAAGGTACAATGGCAATTGTGCTGGTCGAGCAGTATTTCGAATTTGCTTACGGTTTGGCGGATGAGTTCTACGTTATGAAACGCGGAGCCATTGAGCTTTCAGGGTCGAAACAAACGCTCGATAAGAAAGACCTTTTGGCCAGCGTCTCGGTGTAATGTAAGGCGTCCGTTGAAAGCACTGCGATCATACTATGCCAATGTGTTGCAATAAATCAGTTCAAAGCTTTAATGTTGGTTTCATCCAGCTAAAGCCCATGAGGTTTGATTTTGAAAATTGCAGAACAATTAGAGTTTGTAGGTGATTTTTCATCCAACGAATTTTGCGAGTGGGTGAGACACCGAGCTGACCGCTTGGGGCTTGTTGGCTGGGTTCGGGCAATATCGCAACAAAAAGTGGAAGTAGCGGTTTGCGGTGAACCAGAGTTGATAGATGCGATGGAAGTCGCCTGTAGCCTTGGCCCTTTCAGTTCGACCGTCGAGGAGATCAATCGTACCCCCTATGTGGGACCTGATGACGTAGAAAAATGTGAAGAGTTTAATATCAGGGCAGCCTGCTAAACTTATTAGCACTCGCTCGCTTGTATGTTCTTTAAGCAGGTGGTTAACTCGGCCCGTAATTTTTTAAGAGCGTAAAATGTCCGGTCAGACCACTCAAAGCAAGACACAAGGGATGAATGATTGGACGCCCGTCTATCTTGATGATTTTTTAAAGGCAGGCGCGGTTGTTCGAAGTTTTGTCGGCGACCATGACATTGCATTATGGCGGTCGTTTTCAGGTAAAGTTCATGCGTGGTTAAATCGCTGTCCCCATCGTGGAATGCGCTTATCTTATGGCTTTGTGCGCGGTGAAATGCTGGCCTGTATCTATCACGGTTGGCATTACGGCGAAGACACTGTGTGTCGATACATCCCTGCGCATCCAGAATTAACACCGCCAGATACAATCCAAGCGACCGCATTTAATTGCGTGCAAAAAGGTGGATTAATCTGGGTTGGAAAGGAAGATGCAAATAAAGCGGCTTTAAATGGCCCAGAAGGTCATGGGGTGCGCAGTTTAGTGATCAATGCGCCCTTACAAAATGTTAGATCAGCACTTGGCATGGATGATGCTATTTCATCCAAGGTTAATGTTGAGAAAATTCCATCCATATTGGCCTTGCAGGCCCTTTCAGATAACAAAACTAATCTCCATATTTTGTCACAAGAACCAATGGAACCTGAACAAAAGAAAGTTCTATCGCGGTGGGCTGAACAGGCGCGTCGTGAAATTGAATTAGAGCAGGGTACGACATGATCACTCAGGCTTCTATTGATGAATGGTATCCCGTTGCTTGGTTTGGTGGGCTTGAGTTAAATGCCCCGCGCGAGACGGTTTTGATGGGGCAGGAAATTACCATCACCCGATTGGATGAGGGGAATGCCGAGGTCATTGGCCCTGATGGCTCGAAGCTTTCATCATGCACCCGCTTTGACCATCTATGGACGTCGCTCGGCAAACCAGTACACGATGTATTCGAAATGCCTGAGGCCTTACATGATGGACGCAGACACGTGCCGTGTGGATGTATCAAGGTGAGATGCTCACCTCTTCGTGCCGTTGAGAACTTCCTCGATATCGCGCATTTTCCCTATGTGCATACGGGCATTTTGGGCGAGGAAGATCATCCCGAAGTGCGGGCTTATAAAGTGAGCGAAGAAGACAACGAAATTTGGGCTAGGAAGGTTCAATTCTTCCAACCTCAAGCAGCCGTTTCTGCTGAAGGTGGTATTATCACGGATTACATGTACCGCGTACCAGCGCCAACGGTTGCCGTGCTTTATAAAACCTGCCCAGCCAAGGAAGATGAGTGGGACATTATCACTTTGTTTGTCCAACCAACTGGCGAACAAGAATGCGCGGTTTGGCCTTGGATGTCGCTTTATGATGATGAAAATGGTCACACTGACCTGATCCACTTTCAGCAGACGATTTTTCTGCAAGATCGTTCAATTTTGGAAAACCAAATACCCAAGTTGCTGCCGCTTGATCCAAAATCTGAAGTGCCAACAAAAGCGGATCTAACCTCTATTGCTTATCGTCGTTGGTTGAAAAAACGTGGCCTTTATTATGGCGCAGAAACGGAGGCCGCATGACGCTTCGCCTCTATGATTATATCTTGTCTGGCAATTGCTATAAGGTGCGCTTGCTGCTTTCGTTTTTGGCGGTTGAATATGACGCTGTTCCCGTCGATTTTTATCCGGGTAAAGAGCATAAGAGCCAAGCTTTCTTGAAGATCAATCCGGCGGGCACTATTCCGGTTTTGACGCATGGTGATCTCGTGCTCACTGAAACCTCTGCGATACTGGTTTATATCGCCGATAAGTTCGACCAAAGCGGACGTTTCTTTCCAAAGCAACCAAGCGCTCTTTTGGGCGAGGTGATGAACTGGTTGTCGTTTTCAAATGCGATCACCAAGACAGCAGGTGCCGCGCGGGTTCATGAAATGCTGGACATCAAAACGGACCTTCAAGCCGCACAGACAGGCGCGTACCAAGCGCTTAGATTGTTGGAGGAACGTTTGAGCGAACAAGAGTTTGATGGCTCACCTTTCCTCGTTGGTGAGCACCTCACCATTGCGGATATTGCTTGTTTTCCTTACGTGGCCCTCGCACCGGATGGTGGTGTGATGCTTGATGATTATCCTGCGATCAACCGATGGATGGTGACCTTGCGCAAGCTTGATCGTTTTATCGAAATGCCTGGAATTCATCCGATCCACGAAAGCCCAGATAAGCCACTTCCTTCGGTGCAAAAAGAGTTGGAGCGGGCTGATGACGAGTAAAGTGCCATTGCTAGAACTTAAAGGCGTCACGAAAATCTACCCGTCGGTTGTCGCCAATGATGATATTGATTTGACCGTTTATAATGGTGAAATCCACGCCGTCTTGGGTGAGAATGGGGCTGGCAAATCAACCTTGATGAAGACCATCTATGGTGTTCACCCGCCCGATAAAGGCGAGATGAAATGGCAGGGTCAGTCGATCAAAATTCGTAATCCTGCCCATGCGCGTTCGGTCGGTATCGGGATGGTTTTTCAGCATTTCTCGCTGTTTGAAACATTGAGTGTCGTCGAAAACATTTCGCTCGCCGTGCCTGGTTCAATACCTGAACTCACGAAGAACATCGAAGAAGCTGCAAGCCGCTTTGGACTTGATATAAACCCTGATGCAAAGGTGCAGTCACTCACTGTGGGCGAGCGTCAACGGGTTGAAATTTTGCGCAGTATTTTGCGTAAACCCAAATTGTTAGTGCTGGATGAGCCGACTTCTGTTTTGTCGCCGCAGGGCATTGAGCAGTTGTTTGATACGCTCCGAGCATTTGCCAAAGAGGGGTATGGCATCATTTTCATTTCCCATAAGCTCGACGAAATTCGAGAGCTTTGTGATGTCGCGACGATCTTGCGTGGTGGTAAATTGATGGGGCGGGTCAACCCGAGAGAAGAGACGAATGAATCGCTCACTCGTTTGATGATTGGCCACGACATCCCGATTATTGATCGGGGCGATGATAAGACCACGGCTAAGGAAATGATCCGCCTTAATGCGTTGACCTATAAGCCCGAAGACCCCTTTGCGACCTCGCTTGATCAAGTTGATATGTCGGTTAAAGCAGGAGAGGTTGTCGGTATCGCGGGCGTGTCTGGTAATGGCCAACAAACGCTGGCGGCTCTGCTTTCAGGTGAAACCAAACTGCCAACAGCGCACAATGAATTTATTACATTGGACGGCGAAGGGATCAGCTCGCTCGGCCCAGCAGAACGGCGCAAACGTGGTTTGCATCTTATTCCCGAAGAGCGCATCGGGCGCGGTGCCGTGCAGGGGCTTTCGCTTTCAAACAATGGCGTTTTGACGGGCTATAACGCTGGCCTGACTTCGAAGGGCTTTTTGAATTTTGGCGCCATGAAGCGCTTCGCCAAATCGGTCATTGAAGACTATGATGTGCGGTGTGGCGGGGAGGCGAGTGACGCACGTAGTCTTTCTGGTGGTAACTTGCAAAAGTTCATCGTTGGGCGTGAGATCAGCCTGAAACCAAGAGTGCTGATTGTATCACAACCCACTTGGGGCGTTGATGTTGGGGCGGCGGCTGCCATCCGTCAACGGCTTTTGGAATTGAAAAACGAAGGCGTCGCTCTCATCATTATCTCAGAAGAATTAAGTGAGCTGTTAGAAGTTTGCGACCGTCTTCACGTAATCTTCCGTGGCCGCCTGTCGCCGTCTGTTGACCGCAAAGACATGAGCGTGGACCGGATCGGTCTTGCCATGACTGGAAATTTTGATGCCCTTTCAAATCAAGAGGGAAAGGCGGTGGCAAATGGCTAGATTTAAAATTGAACCAAGAACCGAAAATTCGCTGTTTGCTCCTTTGCTGGTTAGCTCGATTGCGATTTTTCTAACCGCGATTGCAGGGAGTGGCTTGTTCCTCTTTTACGGAAAATCCCCAAGCGCCGGCTTCCATGCTTTTTTCATTGAACCGCTTCAATCGACCTACGGTATCGGCGAAGTGCTTTTGAAAATGGGGCCGCTTTTGTTGATTGCTCAAGGGCTCGCGATTGGATTTCGGGCAAAGGTTTGGAATATTGGCGCAGAAGGCCAACTTCTTATCGGTGCGATCTGTGGTGGCTATTTGGCAATCCTGTTTGAAGGCTCATCGTCTCCGTTTTTGCTGGTCGCCATGGTCGTCGTTGGTGCTTTGGGTGGCATGGCTTGGGCAGGTGTCGCTGCATGGCTTAAAGTGCGCTTCAATGCCAACGAAATTCTTGTCACCTTCATGATGTCGAGCATTGCCTTGCAGCTTTTATATTTCCTCGTGACAGGGCCCTTAAAAGATCCCGCAGGCTTTAACTTCCCGCAATCCATCACCTTTGGAGAGGCCGCACTCTTCCCCATTATTATGGAAGACACCCGCGTTAATGCGTCGCTCTTTCTAGGGCTTTTTGCAACGGTGATTGCATGGGTTTTCATCCAGCGTAGTCTGCTCGGTTATCAATTAATCGTCGGCGGATTGGCGCCTGCGGCTTCTCGCTATGCAGGTTTTTCAGCGAACCGTTCGGTGTGGATGGCATTGTTGATTGGCGGCGCTGCGGCAGGAGCGGCAGGGGTTGCAGAAGTCGCTGGACCTCTGGGAATGTTGCAACGAAACATCTCACCCGGTTATGGCTTTGCGGCGATCATCGTAGCGTTTCTAGGTGGGTTGAACCCTATTGGCATTGTTTTATCCAGCGCACTCATGGCGCTCATTTATGTTGGTGGAGATTTCGCAAGGCTATCCATCGGGCTCCCCAGTGCGGTGACGGCGATCTTTCAGGGCATGCTGCTTACCTTCTATCTCGCAAGCAGCTTCTTGCTCACTCACAAGCTTCGGTTTTCAACGACGACAGTGAGCGTGAAATCAACGCCGGAGGCTGCAGAATGATTGAACCTTTAATCTTTATTCTCGCCGGAACATTGGCTGCTGCCACACCTCTTTTATATGCAGCGTTGGGCGAATTGGTGGCGGAGAAATCCGGTATGTTGAACCTTGGCGTTGAGGGCATGATGGCAGTTGGTGCCGCGTCAGGTTTCGTCATTGTGGCGCTTACCGGTTCCCATGCCCTTGGTTTTTTAGGTGGTGCCGTTGTTGCGATGCTTCTGTCGCTTGTCTATGCAGCGCTTACGATTGTGTTCTTGGCAAATCAGGTGGCGTCTGGTCTTTCCATCGGCATCTTGGGGCTCGGCATTTCAGCGGCCATCGGCAAAGAATATGAAGGCACGACTGTTACGACTTTTGCGAAATTGGACCTGCCAATTTTGAGCGATATACCCTTCTTGGGCCGTGCAATTTTTGATCAAGATATTCTGGTTTATGGCGCGATCGCGCTTGCGATTTTGATTTGGTATTTGCTTGAGAAAACCAAACTAGGCTTGATCATTCGTGCCGTGGGTGAATCGCCTCACTCCTCCCATGTACTGGGATATAATGTCGCGCTCATACGTTTGTCATGTGTGGCTTTTGGTGGAGCGATGGCAGGCATCGGCGGCGCTTATCTTTCCACGGCCTATACACCGTTATGGGCAGATGGCATGGTCGCAGGGCGAGGCTGGATTGTCGTTGCTCTTATCGTCTTTGGCACATGGATGGTGCCGCGTGTTATGTTTGGTGCATATTTATTTGGCGCACTCACATTGCTTGAACTGTCAATTCAGGGAATTGGATTTAACGTCCCATCCCAGATTTTGTCGGCATCGCCCTACATCATCACGATTGTCGTTCTTGCCATAATTTCAAGAAACCCAATTCTCATTAGACAGAAAAGTCCGATGAGTTTGGGGGAAACGTTTAAAGCCAATTCGTAGATTACAACAAAAGGGAGACCATTATGAAGAAACTATCGAGAACATTAACAAAGACGCTGGTCGCAGCAGCGTTAACAGCGGGACTTAGCTTAACAGCAAGTGCTGCCGACAAATTCAAAGTTGGATTTGTTTATCCATCACCAGTGGGTGACGTGGGTTGGGCGCAAGAGCTTGATAAAGGCCGCAAGGGCATTGAAGCAGCTTTTGGTGACAAGGTGGAAACCGTTGTTGTTGAAAATGTCCCTGAAGGACCAGACGCTGCACGCATCATGAACCAAATGGCCTCTCAAGGCGCGGACATGATCATGCTTGGTTCGTTCGGTTATATGAACGACGGTTTGAAACTTGCCGCACGTAAAAAAGACATGAGCTTTATTCATGCCAGTGGTTTCAAAACCGCTGATAATTTCGGCAATTTCCAAACCCGCAATTATGAGAGCGCTTATATCGCAGGTATTGCTGCTGGCTATCTAACGAAGTCAAACACATTTGGCATTGTTGCTGCTTACCCAATTCCAGAAGTGGTTGGCATCATCAACACATTCACACTTGGTGCGCAGAAGGTGAACCCAGATGTGACAGTGAAGGTTGTTTGGCTGAACTCTTGGTTCAATCCATCCAAAGCACAAGAATCTGCACGCTCACTGATTTCACAATCAGCCGATGTGGTTTTCTCGCTTTACCAAGACACACCATCCGTTGTGACTGTGGGTGAAGAAGAAGGTGTTTATGTCATCAACACATCATCCGACATGAAGAAATACGCACCAACTAAATTGCTTGCGTCTCTTGCAATCGATTGGGTTCCTTATTTCACTGAGCGCGTGAAAGCGGCGATGGATGGCACTTTTAAAGGCGAGCCTTATTGGGGTGGAATGGCTGACGATGCAGTGAGCGTTGCCTCATTGTCCAGTGACTTGAGTGCTGAACAAAGAGCTGAAATCGACAAAGTTACGGCCAGCATCAAGAGCGGTGCGTTTCACCCAATGAGCGGCCCGATTGTTGATCAAGATGGCGCTGAGAAGGTTGCTGCAGGGTCTGCGATTTCTGATGGCGACATGCTTGGCATCAACTGGCTCGTGAAGGGCGTTGAAACACGCATCCCTAACTAAGCTCGAGTAAAATAGATTGATCACCCCGATTGAAGTTGGGGTGATCAGTTCTGACGGACAACGCATGCTTTTTATCGCTTTGCATCGCGCGGTGGCAGGGTCCTAAAATTTCCGGAAAAATCGTGTTCGATCAAACATCACTTCCAGCGCTTCCATGCGCGGGCGGGTTTTGTCCCAATTGCGTTCTTGAACTTCTGCAATCACGATTTCTGAAATCAACATGGTCGAGATATTCGAATCCCATGCAGACGGGGCGGCGATGTGGTTGGTGAAGCAAACGGTTGCATGATTGGCGACAGGGGACACCCATTGGTCAGAAAAGAGAATAATCTCAACCCCACGTTCACGCGCCATTTCAGCAAACTTTAAGGTGCCATTTTCATAACGGCGAATATCATAAACCACCACGACATCGCCCTTTTTGAAATCAAGCAAGTAGTGCGGCCATGCGTTTGAGTTGGAAGGAATGTGGACAACATTCTCGCGGATGACCTGCATATGCAGGAAGAAATAATCGCTAAGTGCCCGCGTGATGCGCCCACCCATAACGAAGATGTTTCTTTCAGGGTCGCTTAAAAGCCCACATGCTTTATCGAAATCTTGCGGATCGATTTTAGCCATTGATTGGCTGATATTATCAATCACTGCTTTGGTGAAGCGGTTCAACAAATGCGCGTCTGGCGCGTCATCTACCCATTTGTCGCGCTTGGTGAGAGGGCTTGAAATTTTTTCATCAAGCTCTGCTTTCAATGCATTTTGAAAGTTTGAAAAGCCACTAAATCCAAGTTTTTGAACAAGCCGTGCAACCGTTGGTGTTGAAACCTTGGCAGCACTGGCAAGCGTGGTAATCGTGCCGAGGCCGGAGACAGGATAATTTTGCAGAATAACATCGCTCAGTTGGCGCTCTGAGCGCGTGAGCTGTTCATCTTTAAGACGTAGCTTTTCTGCAATTGTTTCCGAACTCAACGTCTGATCCTCGCGGTTAATTGCCTATATCTTAGACTAAATTAAAATAAAACGTCAAAATTTGCACATTATGCAACCGAATGTAAAAATTTTTACGAAAAAGGATTGACATCAGCGTGTGCTCTGAAGAATATTTTACATTAAGAGGGTGTGCGTTTGAAACAAGTTGTGGTTCGTTCAGAGTATGGAGAGATAGCTTCGGTGGTAAACTCGGCAGGGAACCACAGCGTTATTCTCGTCTGCGAACATGCAAGCGCCTTCATTCCAGAACGTTTTGATAGCCTCGGTCTTAGTGATGAAGCGCAACGTAGCCATATCGCTTGGGATTTAGGTGCATTTGAGACGGCCAAGCATATGGCTGAAAAGCTCGATGCACCTTTGGTTTCTAGCAAGATTTCACGTCTCGTCTATGATTGTAATCGCCCGCCAGAAGCTACGGACGCTATGCCTGAAACGAGCGAAGTCTATACAATTTCGGGCAATCAAAATTTGAGCGACGAGCAAAAGAACGAGCGCATTGAGGCTTGTTATCGTCCATTTGAACAATTGTTGAGTGATGTCTTGGATAAGAGTGATGCGCCAACAGTACTTATCACCATCCATAGTTTTACCCCCGTTTACAAAGGGGAAAAGCGCGCAGTTGAGATCGGTGTATTGCATGATGATGATGACCGATTTGCGGACGCTTTAATGCAGGTGGCTGCTGGCTATGACATTCGTTTAAATCAGCCCTATGGCAAGCAAGATGGGGTAACCCACACATTAGCGCTTCATGGGGTTCAAAGAGGGCTGCTCAATGTCATGCTTGAAGTTCGCAGCGATTTGATTGCCACCTCAAAACAATGCAACGCAATGGCCGACACTTTAGTCAGTTGGATTGAGGATGCTGTAAAGCTCTGCGTTGATGAACCGGTGACGGAGGTAGCGCAATGAAGTCGCTAAGAACCTTCATCACCGTTGTCGATGGTTTCAACTACCGCATTGGCCGCATCATTATGTATGGCATTTTCGCCATGATGGCCGTGCTGCTTTGGTCAACCATCAGCAAGTTTGCAGATCAGCCATCCCTATGGACGCTGGAAGTCGCACAATTTGGGATGATCGCTTATTTCTTCCTCGGTGGGCCTTATGCCATTCAGATGGGTTCTCATGTGCGGATGGACTTATTTTACGACGACTGGTCGCCAAAGAAGAAGGCGACGGTTGATGCAATCACGGTCTTCTGTCTGCTTGGTTATCTCGGTGTTTTGTTATGGGGTGGTTTGAGTTCAACGGCTTATTCGCTTGGATATTTTGGCTCAGAACCGCTTAGCTTTTTCTTTGATCTGGCAACAGGTGAAAAGGAAACCGGCACTTTAGAACGAAGCCGCACCATTTGGCGGCCCTATCTGTGGCCGATCAAATCACTGATGTGCGTCGGAATATTACTCATGCTGGCGCAGGCACTGTCTGAACTTGCCAAAGATGTCCTTCGGTTGCGCGGGGAGGAGGTCTAGCCATGTCTTATGAGATGATCGCCATATTCATGTTTGCGACCATGATGGTGCTGCTGTTTACAGGCCAACGTGTGTTCGGTGCTATTGGTTTCGTCGCCGTTATTGCAGCCCTTGCTCTTTGGGGGGATCGCGGTGGCTTTGATATTGCGTTTTCACAAAGCATCAAACTCATGCGCTGGTATCCGTTGTTGACCGTGCCAATGTTTGTTTTCATGGGCTACATCCTTTCTGAAAGCCGCATTGCTGACGACCTCTACCGTATGTTCCATGTGTGGATGGGCGGGTTGCGCGGCGGATTGGCGATTGGGACCATTGGTTTGATGGTGTTGATTTCCGCTATGAACGGCCTCTCCGTTGCAGGCATGGCGATTGGCGCGACCATTGCGCTGCCTGAACTTTTGCGCCGTGGTTATGACAAACGCATGGTGACGGGTGTTGTGCAGGCGGGCAGTTCGCTTGGTATCCTCGTCCCACCGTCTGTTGTGTTGGTGCTCTACGCGATGATTGCGCGTCAGCCGGTTGGTCAGCTTTGGTTGGCAGGCATTGTGCCGGGCTTATTGATGGCCGCAATGTTCGTAATTTACATTGCTGTTCGCTGCCGTATGAACCCGTCACTTGGTCCGGTTTTATCGGAAGAAGAACGCGACATGCCGAAAGCGGAGAAGATCCGTTTGCTCTTTGCAGGCCTGCTACCGTTCGGCATTTTCTTTGCGATGATGATCCCGTTTGTGAACGGCTGGACATCGCTGGTTGAAAGTTCCGCCATCGGCGCAATCACCGCTTTCCTCGCCGCTGTCGCAAAACGTCGCATGACGTGGCAGGTGTTTGAGACATCGCTGAAAAACACGCTCGGCATAACTTGCATGTTCATGTGGATCATTCTTGCAGCTCTTGCCTTTGGCGCGGTGTTTGATGGCTTAGGCGCAGTGAAGGCGATTGAAGCCTTGTTCACCGAGCGGCTTGGCCTATCCCCTTGGGTGATCCTCATCTTGATGCAACTTAGCTTCATTTTGATGGGTACATTCTTAGACGACACAGCCATGCTTGTGATTGTCGCGCCGCTTTATATTCCGCTGGTGGGTGCGCTTGAGTTCAATCTCATTTGGTATGGCGTGCTTTATACGATCACGACCCAAATCGCTTATATGACGCCGCCGTTTGGCTACAATTTATTTTTGATGCGGGCCATGTCGCCACCCGAAATTACGTTGAGCGATATTTACCGCTCTATCATTCCCTTCGTTGCCGTCATGGTTTTGGCCTTGGTGACAATTATGATTTTCCCGCAGATTGCTTTGTGGTTGCCACAAACGGTTTACGGAAACTAAGCGCCCTAAGAAGCGTGATTAAAAACGATACGATTAACAGCAAGGAGATACTGAGATGACAACAAGACGTACCTTTATCAAGGGCGCTGCAATGGCAGCCCCAGCCGCTGCTTTGGCGACACCCGCCATTGGGCAATCGACAATTAAGTGGCGCATGCAGACTTATGCAGGTGCCGCTTTGGCTGAGCATGTGGTGAAACCTGCTATCGACACATTCAATAAAATTGCTGGCGATAGAATGCAGATTGAACTGTTCTTCGCTGATCAATTGGTTCCAACAGGTGAGCTCTTCCAAGCGATGCAACGCGGCACCATTGATGCTGTGCAATCAGATGATGATTCAATGGCATCACCAACTGAAGTAACCGTTTTCGGCGGCTATTTCCCATTTGGTTCTCGCTACTCTTTGGATGTGCCAGTTTTATTCAACCAATATGGTTTGAAAGAAATTTGGGATGAAGAATATTCCAAAGTTGGCGTGAAGCACATTTCTGCGGGCGCTTGGGATCCATGCCATTTTGCAACCAAAGACCCAATCAATTCATTGGCTGACTTGAAGGGCAAAAAGGTCTTCACATTCCCAACAGCGGGCCGCTTCCTTGCACAGTTTGGTGTTGTGCCAGTAACCCTTCCTTGGGAAGATATTGAGGTTGCTGTTCAAACCGGCGAACTTGATGGCATCGCATGGTCAGGCATCACCGAAGACTACACCGTTGGTTGGGCTGACGTGACAAACTACTTCCTCACCAATAATATTTCTGGTGCATGGATTGGTCACTTCTTCTCCAACATGGAGCGTTGGAACGAGCTTCCTGATGACCTGAAAGCGCTGCTTACAGTTTGTATGGAGCAAAGCCATTACTACCGTCAGTGGTGGTATTGGGGCGGCGAAGCGAACCTTCGCGTCAATGGTCCGAAAATGAAACTGACATCCATTCCAGATGCTGAATGGGCGCAGGTTGAAAATGCCGCGATTAAGTTCTGGGACGAGATCGCAGCAGAATCAGAAACCAAAGCAAAAATCGTTGATATTTTCCGTAAATACAACGCCGATATGCAAAAAGCTGGCCGTCCTTACCGATACGGTTAAAGCTTATGCAATGAAGGCTGCGGGGGATTCCCCAATTTTCCTCGCAGTCTTTATCTAATCACTAATCAGAAAGACATCGCTTCATGACATCGCCATTGACCTTTGATACGCTGAAAGAACTTGCCGCAAGCGGAACGATAGACACTGTTCTTGTTTGCCTTGTCGATATGCAAGGTCGATTAATGGGTAAGCGGTTCCACGTCTCAAATTTCCTCGAAAGCTCTCACCAAGAAACTCATTGCTGCAATTATTTGCTTGCGACTGATTTGGAGATGGCAACACCAGATGGTTATGCCTCTACCAGTTGGCGTGAAGGGTATGGCGACTATGTGATGAAACCAGATCTTTCAACCCTGCGCCTAATGCCTTGGTTAGAGGGAACGGCGATGGTTCTTTGCGATATTTTAGATCACCACACCCACAAGCCGGTGCCGCATTCACCGCGCCAAATTTTAAAAGAACAAATTGCAAAGTTAGAAGCTAGCGGCTTAAGCCCGAAGATGGCAACGGAGCTTGAGTTTTTCATCTTCCAAAAGCCTTTGGATGAATTGCGGCGCGAAGGATATCGCGACCTTCAACCACTCGGTCCCTATAACGAAGATTACAACATCCTCCAAACCTCAAAAGAAGAACACGTGATGCGCCCGTTGCGTAATCATTTGTATGCGGCTGGCATCCCTGTTGAGAATACGAAAGGGGAAGCGGAAGCGGGGCAGGAGGAGTTGAATATCAAATATGCTGATGCGCTTGCCTGTGCCGATCACCACACCATTGCCAAGCACGCGACCAAAGAGATCGCATGGCAAAAGGGGCATTCTGCAAGCTTCTTACCGAAATGGCATAAAGACCGTGTTGGCAGTGCAAGCCACGTGCATATGTCGCTTTGGCAAGATGGCAAGAATATCTTTCATGATCCCAATGGCAAGCATGGTATGTCGAAGCTGATGGAACATTTCGTGGCGGGCCTCATCGCTTATGCCAGTGAATGCACGTATTTCTTTGCGCCCTATGTCAATTCTTATAAGCGGTTTTCTAAAGGCTCGTTTGCACCGACAAAGACGGCATGGTCGGTGGATAATCGAACCGCAGGCTTCCGACTATGTGGCGCTGACACCAAGGGGGTTCGCGTTGAGTGCCGTATTCCAGGTTCCGATATGAACCCTTATTTAGCACAAGCCGCCCTCATTGCGGCTGGCCTTAAAGGGATTGAAGATAAATTGGAACTGGCACCACCCGCTGACGGTGATATGTATAACAATGACGCCGTGCCGGATGTGCCGCGCACCCTTATCACTGCGACTGAAAGCCTTCGCTCTTCTGCGTTTATGCGCGAGGCGATGGGGGATTATGTTGTAGACCATTACACACGCTGCGCCGAATGGGAGCAGGAAGAATTTGACCAGACCGTGACCGATTGGGAAATCGCACGTGGATTTGAAAAGGCCTAATAACTTGAGCAATACGATTAAATGCATCTCCCCAATTGACGGGTCGGTTTACGCAGAGCGTGCTATTTTATCTGCGGACGAAGCGAGAAGCACTGTAGAGCAGGCAAAAGAAGCGCAAAAAGCATGGGGGGCGCGGCCTTTAGCTGAGCGTATTGATGCCGTCAATAAAGCCGTTGCCTATATCGGCCAGACGACCGACCGCATGGTTTCCATCATTGCCAATCAAATGGGGCGTCCTGTTCGCTATGGCGGTGAGTTTGGTGGCTTTAAAGAGCGGGCAGATTATATGGCATCCATTGCTGAAGAGGCATTGGCCCCGATTGAGCTTGAACAGTCTGATAATTTTATCCGCAAAATTGAGCGCGAACCGCATGGCGTGGTTTTGGTTGTGGCACCGTGGAACTATCCCTATATGACCGCGATCAATACGGTCGCGCCAGCGCTGATTGCAGGCAATGCGGTGGTGCTAAAACACGCTTCGCAAACGTTGCTTGTGGGCGAGCATTTAGCTGATGCTTTTGAAGCAGCGGGTGTGCCGAAGGGCGTTTTCACCAATGTGGTTTTAGATCATGACACAACGTCTAAACTGATTTCCGAGCGCTCGTTCGGCTTTGTGAATTTCACAGGTTCTGTTGGCGGTGGCCAAGCGATGGAGCGGGCAGCAGCAGGCACATTTACTGCCGTCTCTACGGAGCTTGGCGGTAAAGACCCAGGCTACGTGCGAGCAGATGCTGACCTTGATGCGGCTGTTGATACATTGATTGATGGTGCCATGTTTAATGCTGGCCAATGCTGCTGCGGGATAGAGCGCATTTATGTGCATGAAAGTCTCTTTGATGCCTTCGTTGAAAAGGCAGTCGCCCTTGTTAAAACTTACAAGCTTGGCAATCCGTTTGATGAAGATACCACGATTGGTCCAATGGCGAATGTTCGCTTTGCCGCGGAAGTGCGTGCGCAAATTGATGAAGCTGTCGGGCAGGGCGCGATGGCCCATATTCCAACCTTTGCCGAAGATGATGGCGGTGCTTATGTGACGCCACAAATTCTGACAGGTGTCACCCACGATATGCGGATCATGCGGGACGAAACCTTTGGCCCCGCTGTTGGTATTATGTCTGTTAAAGATGATGAGGAAGCCATTGCCCTCATGAACGATAGTGAGTTTGGTCTCACCTGTTCTCTATGGACGGATGACGCAGACAAGGCGTTTGAAATTGGCCGTCAGCTGGAAACCGGCACTGTGTTCATGAACCGATGTGATTATCTGGACCCAGCATTGTGTTGGACTGGATGCAAGAATACTGGTCGCGGTGGAGGATTGTCTGTGATTGGATATCACAATCTCACGCGCCCTAAATCCTATCATATGAAGAAGAGTACCAAATGACTTTGAACGCTAATTGGAATTACCCAACCCCGATCCGTTTTGGTGCTGGCCGTATTGATGAAATTGCCCATGCATGTGCGACCGCAGGCATCACGAAGCCGCTGCTCGTGACTGACCGTGGCCTTGCGGAGATGGAAATCACCAAGCGCACTTTGAGCTTGCTGGAAGAGGCGGGACTGGGTGCTGCAATTTTTGCGGATGTTGATCCGAACCCAACAGACAAAAACGCGGAGGAGGGCGTGAAGTTCTACCGCGATGGTGGGTTTGACGGCGTGATCGCATTTGGTGGTGGATCCGGTTTGGATCTTGCGAAGGTCATCGCCTTCATGGCAGGGCAAACGCGCCCTATGTGGGACTTTGAGGACATTGGAGACTGGTGGACACGGGCAGACCCTGACGGCATTGCGCCCGTTGTTGCTGTACCAACCACGGCTGGCACAGGGTCAGAAGTTGGGCGTGCAAGCGTAATCACCAATTCAGAAACGAATGAGAAGAAAATCATCTTCCATCCCAAGATGCTGCCAGTGGTGGTGATAGCCGACCCTGAGCTCACGGTGGGTATGCCAAAGTTCATTACGGCGGGTACAGGCTTGGATGCCTTTGCCCATTGCGTGGAAGCTTATTCTTCGCCGCATTATCATCCAATGAGCCAAGGTATCGCGCTCGAAGGGATGCGGCTTGTGAAAGACTATCTGCCCACTGCCTACAATGATGGGGCTAATATTGAAGCGCGCGCGCATATGATGAGTGCAGCTGCAATGGGTTCTACAGCCTTTCAAAAAGGCTTAGGCGCAATCCACGCCCTAAGCCATCCAATTGGCGCAATGCACCACACCCATCACGGCACAACCAATGCTGTTTGCATGCCTGAGGTGCTGAAGTTTAATGCCGATGCCATTCGCAGCCGATTTGATACGGCAGCAGGTTATCTTGGTATCGATGGCGGGTTTGACGGGTTCTGTGCGTTCGTAGATGATTTCAATGCATCGTTCGCCATTCCCAAAACACTCACTGAGTTAGGCGTAACTGATCCAGATATTGATGCGCTTACAGATGCTGCTCTTCGCGATCCTAGTACGGGTGGTAATCCGATTGAGATGACCGCAGAAAACACAAGAGCGCTGTTTGAGGCTTTGATTTAGGTATTAGATACTCATCCAATCAGCCAATTCGGTTCTATTGATGCTAACGCGGAACCAGCAGTTGGACTCGGTCTATGAGTTAAATAAAGCCATGTAAATTTTCAACTAATATGAATAAGTGTTAGTCCAAATAGTTTATAATATCGCATTGATGTTGCTCAACATCAATGTCAGTCTTTCCGTCTATTTTATTAATTGATTAAACGGGGAGGAAATAATGGCTTATAATGTTCTCATCTTAGGCGCGTCCTACGGGTCGCTTCTTTCTACCAAACTTTTGATGGCTGGTCACAACGTGACTTTGGTGTGTCTCCCAGAGGAGGCTGAGCTTATCAATGAAAAAGGAACCATCGTTCGTATTAAACTGCGTGGCGATGCTGACTTTACTGTTTTAATGTCGTCGGCGTTTCCTGGAAATCTCAAGGCAATTACGCCTGCTGAAGCGAAGCCTGAAGAATATGATTTGATTGGGTTTGCAATGCAGGAGCCACAATACCGCGTTGACGTGATCAAAAACCTCTTGGCTAAAATTGCAAAAAGCGGCAAGCCATGCCTTTCAATTATGAACATGCCACCGTTGCCATACTTAAAGCGGATCAAAGGTTTGGATCATGGGGAATTAGAAACATGCTACACTGATGCGAGTGTGTGGGCCGATTTCGATCCGACGCTTGTCACCCTTTGTAGCCCAGACCCCCAAGCTGTTCGGCCTCCAGAAGAAGGGCTCAACGTTCTTCAAGTGGGCCTACCAACGAATTTTAAAGCCGCCGCTTTTGAAGACAATGCCTATACGAATATTCTAAGAGAACTAGAAACAGACGTCGAAAACGTGCGGTTGAGTGATCGCGAAATTCCAGTGAAACTTCGCACGCACGATTCAATCTTTGTCCCAATCGCTAAGTGGAGCATGCTTTTGACGGGGAATTATCGTTGCATTACCAGAGGTGAAGTGAAGCCGATTAAAGAAGCGGTTCACGGTGACGTGGAGCAGTCTCGCGCGATATATGAATGGGTCAATACACTCGCCCGTGATCTTGGCGCTGACGCGAGCGATCAAGTGCCGTTTGAAAAATATGCAGCTGCTGCACAAAACCTTCTCAATCCATCATCAGCAGCACGGGCTGTTTACGCGGGCGCACCTTACATAGAACGGGTTGATCGCGTGGTTCAAATGATCGGACGTCAACGAAACATGAACTCATCTGTGATCGACGAAATCGTTGAAACTGTTGACGAAAAACTACAGGCAAACCGCGCCGCGGCCTAATTGTAAGGTTGGTGTTATTTTGCGAATGACGGGATATTTAAAGTCTAAAAATCTCAGTTGAGAGCGGGCGCTCTGAGCTTTGGAGCGCTCTCTAAAAACTTTTAAGCGGTCATTGGTCCATTCAGGAACGGGAACGAAATTGCGACACACGCCGTCTAGATCCCAACATTAAATACCAATAGTCGGCGAATTGCTGCTGGCATGAATAACCTTGAATGACTCAAAACAATTTATTCAGATTAGGCCTTGCAACCTCACCAGTAAAACGCTTCCATATGGTATTAACAATGGGAGGAATAAGATGAAAAGTATTACTGTTCTTGTGTCAGCGACAGCCGTTGGCCTCGCCATGACCTCAGCTGCTTTTGCAGAAAAATGGGATATGCCAATGGCCTATTCCGCATCCAATTTTCATTCAAAAAATGGCGCAGAATTTGCTAAATGCGTGACAGACAAAACAGGCGGTGGGCTTGAAATCGTAACCCATCCTGGCGGCTCACTATTTAAGGGCGGCGAAATTAAGCGGGCGATACAAACAGGTGATGTCTCCATCGGCGAACGGCTGCTTTCTGCCCATGCCAACGAGAACCCAGTGTTTGGTGTCGATTCCGTACCGTTTCTTGCAACGTCTTTTGATGAGTCTGTAAAGCTATTTAATGCTGCCAAAGGTGAACTTGAAAAAGCGCTTGATGAGCAAAACCTACAACTTCTTTATTCCGTTCCGTGGCCACCGCAGGGCTTGTATTTCAAGAAAGAAGTAAACTCAGTTGCAGACATGAAGGGCGTAAAATTCCGCGCTTATAATGCGGCAACATCACGTTTCGCTGAGCTAGCTGGCATGCAGCCAACACAGATTGAAGCGGCGGAAATTCAGCAGGCATTTTCAACCAATGCTGTTGAATCAATGGTTTCATCAGGCGCTACTGGCTTCGACAGAAAAGTGTTTGATGCAGGCGTCACAAATTTCTACGAGGTCGATTCTTGGCTTCCACGTAATACTGTGATGGTCAATAAAGATGCTTATGCAAAACTTGACGATAGTCAAAAAGCAGCGCTCACTTCATGTGGAACGGAAGCACAAGCGCGGGGATTGCAGCAGTCAAAGGATTATACTCAATTCACTTACGACGGTCTTCGTAAGGGCGGTATGACTGTCGAAGCAGCGTCAGATGGTCTGAAAGCTGAATTGCAGGCAATTGGCGTAACCATGACCAATGAATGGTTGGATGCAGCTGGTGATACCGGCAAGTCAATCGTCGACACTTTCAAGGCTAATTAAGCGGCCTGATTACAAAATGAGTGACAATGATATCATTCAATAATCGTTGCCACTCACTCTTTTGCAGTATGAATAATTTGCAAGTCAATCGAGGGTGAATATGGGGAAGTCTGTCAGACGAATTTTAGATGGCGCTTATCTCGCTGGCGGGATCGCTTCAGCGCTGTGCCTTATTACAATCGTTTGCATGATTGTCTTACAGATCGCCTCACGCAACTTCGGTTTCCCCTTTAGAGGCGGTCCAGATTATGCGGGTTATGCGATGGCAGCGGCAAGTTTTTTTGGCTTCGCTTATGCCTTTAATCATGGGTCACATATTCGCGTTTCATTGCTTTTAACAGCCCTTGGGAAATACAAATTTTGGGGCGAGGTTTGGAGCTACGGTGCTGGGACAGTGATTACAACATTGTTTGCATGGTTTGCTTGCAAGTTCACAATTCAGTCCCACAAATTTAATGACATTTCATCAGGCCTTGATGCGACGCCCTTGTGGATTCCGCAAATTAGCATGGCCGTTGGCTCAGTACTTTTAGCCATTTGTTTTTGGGACAACTTGATAACGCTAGTTATGACGGGAAAGCCCAATGTGCGCGAAACCAGCATGACAGAAACTGGAGCTGATTAAGAGATGGAGCAGCTCGTAGCCGTTAGCATTTTTCTTGGCATACTTTTCCTCTTTCTTGGGTCGGGTGTTTGGGTCGGCCTGTCGCTTATGGGCGTTGCCTATATAGGCATTGAACTGCTGGCGGGAAGGCCTGCTGGTAGCGCGATGATCAACACGATCTGGGGCGCATCATCTTCTTGGACACTCACGGCATTGCCCCTGTTTGTGTGGATGGGTGAAATTCTGTTTCGAACACGATTATCGCAAGACATGTTCAAAGGGCTGTCGCCATGGATGGCCTATTTGCCTGGTGGTTTGGTGCATACCAATATCGTCGGCTGCACCGTCTTTGCCGCCGTTTCCGGTTCATCGGCTGCAACACTTACAACCGTTGGGCGCATGTCGATCCCTGAGTTGCGAGAACGTGGTTATCCAGAGCACATGGTCATTGGAACACTTGCAGGCGCTGCGACGCTTGGCCTTATGATCCCGCCGTCTCTGACATTGATTGTCTATGGTGTCAGCATCAATGAATCGATTAGAGAACTGTTTATTGCAGGCGTCATTCCGGGTTTGGTTTTGGCGTCTATGTTTATGGCTTATGTCGCGATTTATGCGTTGGTCTCACCGAACTATAAGCCAACCCCCGAAGCGAAGATGCCCTTTAGTCAGAAGGTTAAAAACTCTGCCTATCTTATTCCGGTTATCCTTCTGATTGTTTTGGTCATCGGCTCAATGTATTACGGCATTGCTTCCGCGACCGAAGCTGCCGCCTTTGGTGTGCTGGGTGCCTTGGTGCTTGCAGCCTTCCAAGGGTCGTTAAACATCAGCTCCTTCTCACAATCCCTAATGGGTGCTGTACGAACCTCGGCAATGATTACGCTCATCTTGGCGGGTGCGGCCTTTTTATCTTTAGCAATGGGCTACACAGGTCTGCCACGCGCATTGGCCGATTGGATCGCGACCATGCAGCTATCAAGATTTGAGCTGTTGATGGCCCTGTTGGTTTTTTACATCATTTTGGGTTGTTTTTTGGATGGCATCTCTGCCGTCGTCTTAACAATGGCGATTGTCGAACCAATGATCCGCGAGGCGGGCATCGATGTTATTTGGTTCGGTATATTCGTAACCGTGGTCATCGAGATGGCACAAATCACACCGCCAATAGGCTTTAATCTGTTCGTCTTGCAAGGCATGACCGATCACCAGATGAACTACATCGCTAGGGCCGCGCTGCCGATGTTTGGGATCATGATCTTGATGGTCTTTGTATTGATATTCTTCCCCGAGCTTGCGACTTGGTTGCCTGAGACTATTCGCAGCAATCCTTCGTGATGGTTGCCCGCCAAAGCATTCTTCATCTGGCCTCCACCCACAGCAAATGGGTTTTGGTGTGTGGGTTATTGGTGGGAATTTTCGTTCCGCCAATTGCGGATGCTGTGCGCCCTTGGGTTGGGTATTGCATTGCCATTTTGCTGTTTCTCGCAGCGCTTAGGATCAAACCTGCCGAAGCCTTGGGCAAACTAAGTGACCTGCGCGGTGTTTTGCTTTTCATCGCAATTTTTCAAGTGACACTGCCGTGTCTGCTTGCCGTCATCTTTCTGCTGACTGACACGGTCAATCCAATCTATGTGGCGCTGCTTCTGGTGTTTTCATCAGCGCCAATATCAGCAAGTCCCAGCCTAACAATGATAACCGGAAACGACCCTGCACCGTCCCTGCGGTTGCTGATCGTCGCCACTGCACTGCTTCCGCTAACGATCCTTCTTCCGCTCTGGTTGATGCCAGCATTTGGTGATCCTGAAATGATTGTTTGGATCGCTGCGAAGCTGTTCTTCATAATATTTGCAGCGTCAATGCTGGCCTTTGCTATTCGCCGTTTCTTTGTCCCTGAAATATCCAAGCCTAAGGTAAAATCAATCGATGGTTTAACGACAATTATGATGGCCGTCATTGTCACAGGTTTGATGACAGGGTTTGGAGATGCGGCAATCAACCGACCATTTGAAATCGTCGTGACCCTATGTGTGGCTTTTGCCGCAAATATTGGAACGCAAATTATGACATGGCATGGGCTGGGATTTTTCAAAATTGGAAAGAGCAGGGCCGCTTATTCTATTTCAGCGGGAAACCGTAATTTGGCAATTTTCCTTGCAGCATTGCCGTTAAGTGTGACGGACCCAATTTTGCTGTTTATTGCTTGCTACCAAATCCCGATGTATCTCACACCAACGTTGTTGGGATCGCTTTACGGTCATAAAAAATGAGGACGTTTAAACCACGGTCCGTGCTTCATTGGAGCTTGAGGTTTGGCATCCCGCCCATAACCTAAGTGCTCAATTATCCATTGGGTGTTGATGGAGGTGATTGCTCAGTCTCACGCCAGTCTCAAGATTACAGAACTATGTAATTCTTGTTAGAAGCTGAAGCAGGCGATTTTTTTCGGTTGCTGTAAGGGGGCGTAGTGTTTCGTCAGAAATTTTAGAGCCTGTTTTTAGAAGGTCGCTCATCATTTCCTCTGTATCAGGAGTTAGACTAATGAGCGTTCTGCGCTTGTCGGTAGGATCAGCATTTAAATTAATGAGCTCCTTCTTCTTCAATCGGTCAATGACGCCTTTCATTGTGGCAACATCGACAGAAATCATGCGGCCTAGAAGGTTTTGCGAACAGGATTTTTCTTCATGAATTCGCACGAGTGCCGAAAATTGGGTAGGCGTTAAATCCGCAATCATATGTTGCTGGAAAATCATGCTGTGCCTTTGGTGTGCAAGGCGAAGCAGATAGCCAATTTGTTGATCGATTTTATATTCTGTCGTTTTCATGTTTGCTCAAAATAAAGCTCTAGTCGTTTCCCGCTTTGATCAATAGCACAACATGGCAACTTTACACACAGCCTAATTTCCATGCGAAATCGGAAAGACCTAGCCTAGAGTTAGTTGGTGTGTGGGAAACCCACTGGGGCTCTTACACCCATCACACCATCATAAATGAACTTTAACTCGCGGTTTTAGATTTGTGGGTTATCAAAGGCGACAGCAACCGTTTCTACTGTTTTACGATGATTGGAAGTCGGGTGGCAGGTGGGGTGTTGCGACTACGTTCGCTGGTGATCGCGCCATCAATGATGGTCATGCCGATACCTGGTAAATTACCCTGTTCAACAGATTCCAATATTGTTTTGCCCGGCGCGTGTTGCGCTTGGTCCATAAGCACAAAGTCAGCGCAATAACCCTTTTCGATAAGGCCCGTATCAAGCTCACGTTGGCGCGCTGTATTACCATTGGCGAAGCAAAACGCTACTTCCGCTGGCACATGGCCAAGGCTAGAGAGCATCGCAACCATGCGCATGATGCCAAGCGGTTGCACGCCTGAACCAGCTGGTCCATCTGTTCCCAATATAATGCGGTCCATCTGCTTGAGTTCGCGGGCGGTGTTTAATGCTAGAAGGCCCGCGCGTTCATTGCCATTGTGGACGATTTCAAGGCCGCTGGTGCAGCTTTCGCAAAGGCAAATAATCTGATCGTCTGGAAGGGCAGAGTGTCCGCCGTTCACGTGGCCGATCACATCTGTGCCTGTTTCAAGAACCATGTCAGCATCAATCAAACCTGAACCGGGTATTGAAGGCCCGCCTGTGTGAATGGTGCTTTGGATGCCATATTTGCGTGCCCAACCCACCATCTCCTTGGCTGTCTTGCCGTCTTTAACAGTGCCAAGCCCAACTTCGCCAAGAAGCTTTACGCCTGCATCAGCAAGGTCTTTAAAATCTTGCTCCACCATGCCGTGTTCAATTACTGGCGCACCAGCATGAACCTTCACACCAGAGGGGCGAAAGTTTTCATACCAACGCTGTGCCGCAATCGCCATTGCTTTGAGACCAACAATATCCTTCGGGCGGCCAGGCATATGAACTTCACCAGCAGAAATGAGCGTGGTGACCCCGCCGTGAAGAGTTGAATCGATCCAATGTAATTGTTGTTGGCGGGGTGTGTAATCGCCAATCACAGGGTGAATGTGGCTATCGATCAAACCAGGCGCCAGCGTCACGCCATTGGCGTCGACCTCAGTTGTCGCGCCTTCAGTATCGAGGTCTTTTTCATATCCCCATTCGGTGATCTTGCCATCGATCGCAATCACACAGTCGCCATCATATATGGGGGCTTCCATTTTGCCTGAGAGCAATAGTCCGATATTTCGGATAACCAGTTTTTTCGATTCCGAGTTCATGTGAGCCTCAAGATTTAGCATTATTATTTGTATGCTAACATAATAGCATTTTGGAACAACAAGCCGTTTCTAATTTTAGAAGAAAGCCTGCAAGTCAGTTTGCGCGCGGCCTAAAATCAAGGCGTGCACGTCATGCGTTCCCTCGTAGGTATTCACAGTCTCTAGATTGACCATGTGGCGAATGACCTGAAACTCTTGGCTTATCCCGTTGCCGCCGTGCATGTCGCGCGACATGCGGGCCACGTCCAATGCTTTGCCGCAGTTGTTGCGTTTCATCAGGCTAATCATTTCTGGAGCCGCATCAGCTTCATCCATCAATCTACCGACCCGCAGTGAGCCTTGAAGGCCTAATGTAATTTCCGTCTGCATGTCTGCGAGCTTCTTTTGAAAAAGCTGAGTCTGCGCCAAAGGACGATTGAACTGTTTTCTATCGAGGCCATATTGGCGCGCTGCATGCCAGCAAAATTCTGCGGCACCTAATACACCCCAGCTGATGCCATAGCGGGCGCGGTTGAGGCAACCAAACGGGCCTTTTAATCCTTGAACATTGGGAAGCAGTGCATCTTCACCTACTTCGACACCGTCCATAACGATTTCACCGGTAATAGAAGCGCGCAGGGATAGTTTTGCGCCAATCTTCGGTGCTGAAAGACCCTTCATGCCCTTTTCAAGAACGAAGCCTCTAATTTTGCCGTCGTGTGCGTCTGATTTTGCCCAAATCACAAATACATCTGCAATTGGACTGTTTGAGATCCACATTTTGCTGCCGGATAATACGTATCCTCCATCAACTTTCTTCGCGGTTGTTTTCATGCCAGCCGGATCAGAACCCGCGTCCGGTTCGGTCAGGCCAAAACAGCCAATCCATTCACCCGATGCAAGCTTGGGAAGGAACTTGTTGCGTTGTTCTTCAGACCCGTAGGCGTAGATGGGGTACATGACGAGCGATGATTGAACCGACATCATTGAGCGGTAACCGCTATCAACACGCTCAATTTCTCTGGCGACAAGGCCATAACTTACATAACCAGCCTCAACGCCGCCGTAAGCTTCGGGGGTGGTGACGCCGAGAAGACCCATCTCACCCATTTCTCGAAAGATTTCAGGATCGGTCGTTTCGTTTTCAAAGGCTTCTATGATTCTCGGTTGCAGCTTTTCTTGTGCGTATTGTCGCGCAGAATCTCGAATGAGCCGTTCTTCTTCTGACAGCTGACCTTCCAGCTTAAATGCATCGTCCCAGACAAATGTAGAAAGATCAGGCCTGCTGGCAGGTGAGATATTGTTGGTCATGTTAATTCCTAAATACTGGTTGTCACTTTTGAACGGCTGTTGCAGAGAAGTTGGCCAATTAAAACGAGTCGTCTCACAAGAGTGACAACCGTTGTTTCCAATCCTAAGCAATCTCAAGATTACGGATTATTCATTTAAACATTTGCACCGCAAGCCTTTGCACGCTCATTTACTGCCGATCATTTCTGTAGGCTCTTAAACTAAGCGCTAAAAATATGAATGTTCGATTTTTATTTCATATGCATACTAACGATAATGTAGGCGACTGAAAAATGTCAAGTCATTGTCACCTAATAAGTCATCAACAGATTACTCGTGAATAAACAGCAGGGCTTAATGTCTGCACACTCGCACGGGAATGTAGATTGTGTTTTTTTGCGCTTTGTTTAATTGTTTATCATTCGCAGTTTACAAACATTTTATTTGTTCGTATGCTAATTAATAATAGAGTGCTATCACTAAGCTTCTTTAGGGTTGTGCTTGCATTGGAGGGGATTTGCTATGAGGAAGCATATTGAGATTGATCTGAAGTCGCAGGCTATTGAAAGTCAAGAGATGTCAGCGCGTGCTGTTGCTGAGGCTGGGAGATATTTAATTGCTCGCACCTTGGTTGAGCGAGATGTGGCAAAGGTTGATCCGCTTGCACCAGAAAACCCGCTGATTTTCTCCGCAGGCCCTTTTGCAGGAACTAATTTTTCCAATGCCAATAGATTGAGTGTGGGGTGTAAGAGCCCTTTGACTGGCGGAATAAAGGAAGCCAATAGCGGCGGCACTTTTGCTTATGCAATGGGCCAATTGGAAATTGGCACGATCATATTCAATGGCGCCTCAGATGATTGGGTTGTCCTGCATATTCCAAAAGAAGGCCCCATCACTTTTCATGATGCAGCACCTTATATGGGGCTAGGTAATTTTGATTGCGCCGCCAAACTCCATGAAGAATATGGGCAAAAAGTATCCCTCGCGCTTTGCGGTCCTGTTGGCGAATATCTCGGCCTTATGGCTGGTATCGCGTTTTCAGATACCGATAACAGACCATCACGCTTAGCGGCTAGAGGTGGTGTGGGTGCAGTGATGGGCGCTAAGAAAATTAAAGCGATCGTCATCGATAAGCACAAAATGCCGCCTGTGCATGATCGTAAAAAGGTCATGGGTGCGGTAAAAGAATATGGCAAAATGCTGAATGAGGCGGTTCCGATCCAAACGTTGAAGTCCACAGGGACAGCAATGGTGGGGGATCTCACAAACTACATGGGCGCATTGCCCGTTCGCAATTTTTCATCAGGACAACTAACACCTCCAGACGGTGGCCCGTTGAAGATGGGCGGTGATTACATTCGTGAGTTAAATTCCTCGCGGGGTGGTGAAATTTCACACGCATGTATGCCTGGTTGTTTGATCAAATGTAGCAATGTGTACGTTGATAAAGATGGCCGAGAGCTTGTTTCTCCCTTGGAGTACGAGACCATTGGTTTGCTTGGCACTAACTGCGGGTTGACCGAACCTGATGATGTCGCACTGCTCAATGAAACGGCCAACGATCTCGGTGTGGATAGTATCGAACTTGGTGCAACCATTGGGGTGTTGATGGAGGCTGGTGAAGCCGAATTTGGCGATCTGGAATTCATGAAACATTGTTTGACGGAAATTCGTGCTGGTGGCGAACGTGGGGAATTTCTCGCGCAAGGAACAGCACGTGTTGGCGAGGGGCTTGGTGTGGAGCGTGTTCCCGTCATCAAGAAGCAGGCAATTAGTGCTTATGATCCGCGTATCATTGAAGTCACCGGAATTTCAATGATGTTGACGGCCCAAGGCGCTGATCACACCGTTGGAAATGCGCCAGGTTTCAAGTGTGATGATAAGTCCATTGAGGAGCTGGTCGCTGAAAGCTTCAGAATGCAGGTCAATAGTGCCGTTGCTGACTCTTTTGGTCTTTGTGTTTTCGGTAGATCAGTAACAGATGACAATTTAAAGCTCATCGCCGATGCCATAAATGATGCCCATCAATGTGATGTTGATCCTGATTTCATCAAGGATATTGGAATTGAAACGTTGCGGCTTGAAAAGGCGTTCAATGATGATGCTGGATTCACCGCTGAAGATGATGAGTTGCCAGAATTTTTCTTAAAAGAAGAGCTTCCACCAACGGGCCAAAAGGCGCGCTTGAAGAGTGGTGAAATCAACGAATATATGGCCAATTTGATTGAAACGAGGGTGGTGTATTGACGTACGTCGTAACTGAAAACTGCATTAAATGTAAGTATCAAGACTGCATTGAAGTTTGTCCTGTCGATTGTTTTTACATCGGTGAAAATTTCATTGTGATCCATCCTGATGAATGTATCGACTGCGGTGTTTGTGAGCCTGAATGCCCTGCTGAGGCAATTAAAGCAGATACAGAACCTGGGCTGGAGAAGTGGTTAGAAATCAACGCAAAATATGCAAAGGTTTGGCCAAATATCACAGAGCAAGGTGAGGCTCCTGCTGATGCTGCAAAGTGGGATGGAGTGGCATCGAAAGAGGCTCATCTATCACCTGAACCGGGTGTTGGTGATTGAGACGTTTAATCGATATGCGCTCTATAGAATTTGAAAATGCCGTTGAGCTCGTTTGTGAACCAATGAGATAGAATATGATATTTGAATGTCCAAAAACGCTGGATGCAGCTCTTGATCTTTTATCTTCGAATAAGTGGTCAATGTTGTCGGGAGGAACAGACTTCTATCCTAGTCTGCAAGATCGGCAGCCTGAAGGAAATATACTGGATATTTCAAAAATAGCTGGCCTGAAGAAAATTACGAAACGGTCTGATGGTTCTTGGTCGATTGGTGCGTTGGTTACGTGGACTGATGTGATTAAAGCTGATCTGCCTCCAGCTTTTGATGGCTTGAAATTAGCGGCTCGCGAAGTAGGGTCCGTGCAAATTCAAAATAGAGCAACATTAGCAGGCAACATTTGCAATGCATCTCCGGCAGCTGATGGCATGCCTCCTTTGTTATCGCTAGATGCATTGGTCGAAATAACGTCAATCGACGGCAATCGTCGGCTTCCAATCTCTGCCTTTGTTTTGGGCAACCGTAAAATTGATTTGAGCGATGATGAAATTGTAACCGCGATCATTATTCCAGCAGACGCGGCAAAAGGTGCTTCGAGCTTTTTGAAGCTTGGCGCACGAAAATATTTAGTCATCTCAATTTCCATGGTTGCAGCGAGAATTGAAGTGGATGATCAAAATACAATTTTAGGCGCTGCTATTAGTGTTGGTTCGTGTTCACTTGTCGCAAAGCGGCTAACGGCACTGGAAGCGGCACTTGTTGGTCAACCGCTCGATAAAATTACGCCAGAATTCATCTTAGCTGAACACATGAAAGACTTAGCCCCAATTGATGATGTGCGGGCAAGTGGAGTTTATCGAATGGATGCAAGCCGAGAATTGGTAGGCCGCGTTATTGCCGACGTACAAGGGAGGCTTGATCATGCAAATAGCATTTAAAGTAAATGATAAAGCCGTCGAGATTGAAGCCAATCCGACCGATCGCTTGTCTGATGTTTTGCGCGATAATCTTGGTTTGACTGCGACTAAAATTGGTTGCAACGCCGGTGACTGTGGTGCGTGTACTGTGCTTATAGATGGTCAAACGGCCTGCGCTTGCTTAACGCCTGCAAACCAAGTTGAGGGGGCGGCTGTTGAGACAGCAGAAGGGCTTTCAGATAACGGCACTTTGAGTGCGTTGCAGGAAAGTTTTTTGCGTCATGGCGCAGCTCAATGTGGCATATGCACACCTGGCATGTTGATCTCGGCAAATGCGTTGTTGAACGAAAACCCGCATCCAACGCACCTAGAAATTGAAGATGCATTGGGCGGCGTACTTTGCAGGTGCACAGGGTACAAAAAGATCGTTGAAGCTGTTGCCAATACACATCGTCCAATAAGCAACGTCACACCACCTCAGGCAGGTGCAGGCGTTGGGGCGGCTATTTCTCATTTGGATGGGGTGCCAAAAGTAACCGGTGAATTGGCCTACGGTTCGGATGTTATTCCGCAAGATGCTTTGCAAGTTCTTGTTGTCAGAAGCCCTCATCATTTTGCTGATTTTGAAATTGGCGACAAAGATGGGTTTGTTGAAAATAACGCTGGCATCGTTGCGGTATTTGATGCGTCCGATATTGAAGGCGTCAATTGCTTTGGCGTTATCCCACCCTTTGCTGACCAGCCGGTCTTTGCAGAAGGCACGGCAATTTATCGCGGTGAAGCAATCGCTGCGATCGTCGGAGAGCCTGCCGCAATCAAGCAATTGAAAGGCGATGCGTTTCCCGTCAAATGGACAAAACGCAATCACGCCTTATTGCCGAGTGAAGCTCTGGCGCCCTCTATGGACCAGCTCCATAAAACGCGCGAAGGCAATGTTTTGGTGCGTGGTTATGTTGAGCGGGGCAATACGAAGGAAGCTCTCGCTAATGCCGCACACACAGTAACGGTTGCAACCTCCACGCCTTTTATTGAGCATGGGTATATCGAACCAGAGGCTGGCTATTGCATGCGCAAAGGTGATCGGCTTGAGATTTATGGCTGTACGCAAGCAGCCCAAATGGACCGTGATAGTTTGTCTGAAATTCTTGGTATGGATAAAAGCGCCATACGGGTTATGCCATCGGCATGCGGGGGAGGTTTCGGGTCGAAACTAGATATCTCATTTCAACCCTATGTAGCGCTAGCTGCTTGGCGGTTGAACCGACCCGTTACAATTTGCTACACGCGCACTGAATCCATGCGTGCCACCACAAAACGGCATCCATCCGAAATCTCGCTAACGGTGGGTTGTGATGATGATGGCTTATTAAGTGGGTTTGACTTCGACGGTACCTTCAATACTGGCGCTTATGCAAGTTGGGGCCCGACAGTTGCCAACAGGGTGCCTGTTCACGCATCTGGTCCATATTTTACGCCCGATTATTGCGCGCATTCAGTGGCTGTTCACACGAACACACCACCTTCTGGCGCATTCAGAGGTTTTGGTGTGCCGCAGTCTGCCATTGCGCAAGAAACAGCTTTTGATCAGCTGGCAGATAAAGTTGGAATTGACCGCTTAGAATTTAGAATAAAGAACGGTCTTCGCAACAATCAGCCGACCGTTACGGGGCAGGTTTTCAACAAAGGCGTTGGCATTGTAGAATGTCTTGAAGCGCTTAAGCCTGCATGGGAAAAAGCTAATGATGCAGCAAAAGCATTCAACCAATCTCAAAGTGAAACGGGCCTGAGAAAAGGTGTCGGGCTTGGGTCTTGCTGGTATGGATGTGGCAATACATCACTGCCTAATCCGTCGACAATCAGAATGGGTATTCGCAACAATGGAGACGTTGTTTTGCACCAAGGCGCTATGGATATTGGGCAAGGTGCTAATACAGTGATTACGCAAATTGCGGCTGATGCGCTGGGGGTTCCTGTTCATTCGATCACGTTGATTGATGGTGACACCGACTTAACACCAGATTGCGGTAAAACATCCGCTTCCCGTCAGACCTACGTTACAGGGTGTGCTGCAAAGCTCTCAGGTGAGCAATTGCGTCAAACCTTATTGCGTCAGGTAAATGTTGGAGAGACGGCGACAATTTCCATCTCAGGGAACGTCATCAATATCTCGGATGAAGGTGAAACAGTATCTATTCACACAGAAGAAATTGCAGCCAATGAATATGGTTATGTTTTCATGGCTGAAGAGACTTATGATCCGCCAACTTCGGCGTTGGATGAAAAGGGGCAGGGTATCCCTTATGCGGTCTACGGCTATGGTGCGCAGCTTATGGAACTTACTGTCGATACCCGCCTTGGCACCATCAAACTGGATAAGATCACCACGGCCCATGATGTGGGCAGAGCGATCAATCCAATGTTGGTGGAAGGTCAAATAGAAGGCGGCGTGGCACAGGGAATTGGATTGGCACTGATGGAAGATTATTTGCCAGGCCGTACAGAAAATTTGCATGATTATTTGATGCCGACAATTGGTGATATGCCTGAGTTTGAAAACATCATTTTGGAAGTTGAAGATGCCGAAGGTCCGTATGGCGCAAAGGGACTGGGTGAACACGTTCTTATTCCAACGGCTCCTTCAATCTTGAATGCTATTCGCGATGCCACTGGCGCAATCATCTCAGACCTTCCTGCAACGCCTGATAAAGTATTATCAGCATTGAAATCTTTGAATGGAGTTCAATAAGTGACTGAAGCTCCAGTAAAACCAGAAAAAATCCGCTGCGATGCGTGCCCCGTCATGTGTTATATCGCTGATGGGAAATCAGGTGCATGTGACCGCTATGCTAATGAAGGCGGCAACTTAGTTCGACTTGACCCGCTGGTCGTGTTGGAACGACGCATAGAAGACGGTGGTGACGTGGTTCCTTTTCTTGAAGAGGACAAGCCTTGGGATGGCAACGTCGTCAAACCGAAAGATCAGTTTGTAACGGCTATCGGGGCTGGCACAACATACCCAGATTACAAACCAGCGCCGTTCATTGTTTCTAGTGAAGTTGACGGGGTTGATATGATCACCGTCGTGACCGAAGGTATCTTTAGTTATTGCGGCGCAAAAGTAAAAATCGACACAGATCGACATCTTGGGCCTGAACGCAATCTTGTGCGTGCAAATGGAGAGCCAATTGGCCACGTAACGACTGGTGAATACGGCTCTCAAATGTTGTCACTCGGTGGTGTGCATCACCTTACTGGTGGTGGCAAAAAAGAAGGCCGCGTTACCTGCTCAACTCTATTGGCATTGTGCAACGGTGAGGCCGTTACTCTTACCATTGATGAAGGGTCAGAAATTGTCGTCCAAGCAGATAAAGCTCCCATCATAAATGGCGTTGTTGAGGAGCGAATGCGGGTTGGTTGTGGTTCTGCAACTGTCGGTATGTTTGCCTCCCAATGGAAAGATCTCGTTGATGAAGTTGTGGTGGTTGATGACCACATCACAGGCGTAATGTCTGAACACCAAGCGGGTAAAGTGATTGGATGGAAAGAAACAGGCATAAAAATTAAGGGCCGCCGTTCAACTCCAGGTCGGTATTTTCAAGTCGCTGGACCGGGCACAGGATGGGGCGGCACAAACCTTGACGATCCGTTGGTGATTTTGGGTGATTTCAACGCCAAGGTGGCGGTTGAAGGGCAATCACTGTTGATGGTTTCAACAACCGGCGAGCACTTTGCCTATTACGAATTGGATGCGGATTTAAAACCAATTCAAAAAGACATTCCTGATCGTTTGCAAAACTCAATTGAGCGCATTGAAGAAAACTGTGAACCTGCATTATGTTCCGTCCTGTTTATGGGCGGAGCAGGTGGCTCGCTTCGTGCAGGCGTTACGGAAAACCCTGTTAAATTAACACGGTCGGCGCAAGCCGCATTGACCACTGTTACCTGTGGCGGCACAGATGCCTATCGGTGGCCTGGTGGTGGCATAACCATCATGTCTGATGTCGCTCGTATGCCGGATAATTCATTTGGTTATGTCCCGACACCTGCGCTTGTCGCACCTATTGAATTCACAATGCGCCGTGAAGATTTTGAAGCGCTTGGTGGCCATATGGAATACATCATTCCAATTGAAGATGCTGTTGCAGGCGGCACAGGGTTGCAAAAAGATCATCTGTTAAAAGGGCAAAGACAGGTTGAACCTCATGCCGATAACGCATGGCCAGTGGTAGCAAAATGAGCTTATGTCGATGACAAATAAATTTACAGAGAATGTCGAAACAGGATGGCTACCCGATGGGAAGCGGTTTGCGTTAAGGCATGGACCTATAGATTTAGTCATTGAGGCCACAGGCAATGCAGATCAAGTTGCTTTGGCTTATCAAAAAGCAGTAGCGGCTTTTGAAACGGTTTTAACGAACCTTGTCGTTGAGTTGGATATTTTGAGAAAACCGCTCGGGCCAGCGCAACCGATCTTGCAAGGTGAAATTGCACAGAACATGTACCGAGCAACGTCGAAGATTGCTGGGTCTTTGTTTGCATCACCCATGATATCAGTCGCCGGAGCGGTTGCTGATTACATATTGGCTGCCATGAAAGCTGGAACCTTCCTTGAACGTGCTTACGTAAACAATGGTGGAGATATTGCGTTGTATCTTTCCAACGAAGCCCATTTTGATATTGGGATTTGCGCCGATATTGAAACAGGCGAGATCATGTCAAAAGCGCATATTGCAAGCGATCATAAGGTGGGCGGCATCGCGACCAGTGGATGGCAAGGACGAAGCCATTCTTTAGGCATTGCAGATGCGGTGACCGTGCTGGCCAAGAATGCCGCGAGCGCGGATGTGGCGGCAACCCTTATTGCGAATGCCATTGATTTACCCAATCATGCTGAAATAACGCGTGTCCCTGCAAGTGAACTTTCTCCCGATTCTGATTTAGGTCATAGACCAGTGACGGTCGCTGTGGGTATGTTACAGGATCACGAGATTGAATTGGCGTTGAGCCGAGGCCGAGCGTTAGCAAGCTCAATGATTGGGCACGGCCATATAGAGGCAGTCTTCGCAAATTTGCGCGGTCAAACATTTAATCAGGGCGCCTGCCAAAATGTCCTTAGAGGTGAAACTAGTCACCCATCTAACATGGCATCAAAGGAGTTAGTTTATGCCTGAAGTTATCGTCAGAAAACGGTTTGTCACTGTGGAAGAAATTTTCCACGAAGGAGGCCCAGTTTCTAATGTGCCTTTGAGAAGAGCAACAGCTGCAGCCGTTATTCAAAACCCATTTGCTGGTAAGTATGTTGAAGAAATCATCGGTTTCATTGACGATCTTAAGCCGCTTGGTATGTCTATGGCGAAGCAGCTAATTGAATCGCTTGGTGGCGATGGCTCTATTGTTGAAGGCTACGGTAAGGCGGCGATTGTTGGTGAGGCGGGCGAGCTTGAACATGGCGCTTTGTGGCATGCACCCGGCGGATATTCGATGCGTGAACATCTGCCAGCGTCCAATGCAATTGTGCCTTCAAGCAAAAAAGTGGGTGGAATGGGAACCCGCATTGATGTGCCTGTCACGCACTGCAATGCCTCTTATGTGCGCTCTCATTTCGATTCCATCGAAGTTGGCATTAATGACGCGCCGCGCGCTGATGAAATGATGGTGATTTTGGTCATGACGACAGGTCCGCGTATTCATAACCGTGCTGGTGGCCTTGCTGCTGCTGACATCATAGGTGAGGATGGCTTAAGATGAAAATTCGCAAAATTGTAACAACCGTCGAAGATACGCATATTGAAATTGGTGAAACGATTGATCCGCCGACAAGACGGGCAGCAGCGATCGCGGTTATTGACAATCCCTTTGCAGGTAAGTTTCAGGCTGATCTGGAAGATCTCATGGTGATTGGTGAAAAACTTGGTGGTCTTCTTGGCCAAAAGTGCGTTGAGGCGCTCGGCATTAAACCGGAACAAGCAGAGAGTTACGGTAAAGCAGCGCTAGTTGGTGAGAACGGTGAGTTGGAACACGCCGCCGCCATTCTTCATCCAAGAATGGGCAAGCCTCTTCGTGCTGAAGTTGAAAAGGGTGCCGCATTGGTTCCGTCTTCAAAGAAAATGGGCGCAATGGGCCATCCGTTGGATATACCGCTTGGCCATAAAGATGCGGCTTACGTTCGCTCGCATTTTGATGGGATGGAAGTGCGGATAAACGATGCACCGCGCGCTAACGAAATTTTGGTTGCAATCGCCGTTACAGATTCTGGTCGACCATTGCCGAGAGTTGGCGGTCTTGAGGCTAGTGATGCAATTGGCGAGGATGGTTTGAGGTAAAGACCTTACGTTTCAGTCAACTGGATGTATTTTGATGAGAGGCACTTTTGCAAGTTGCTTATTTACATATTATCATTTGCATACTAACATATTGAACGAGGGAATTTAGCTGGTTTTGATCAGTTTGAGTTGTATGTTAAAGGCGAGCAATCTTGCTTCGCTTAACTGGAAAGGGAGAAAGAATATGAAGATTAATTTGAGGAATTTTTTAACCTCAGCTTTAACTGGTGCAGCAGTTGTTGTTGCGTCGAGTTTTGCTAATGCTGCAGACACAATTAAAATTGGTGAAATCAACCACTTTAAGCGCCTTGCTGCTTTTGCTGTTCCTTATAAAAAGGGAATGGAATTGGCCATTGAGCAAGTGAATGCTGCTGGTGGTTTGCTCGGAAAACCTTTGGAAGTAATCTATCGCGATGACCAAGGTAAGCCTGGTGAAGCGGTTAAAATTGCTGAAGAGTTAGTAACCCGTGACGGCGCCGTTATGCTCACTGGTTCTATTTTCTCGCACGTTGGTTTGGCAATATCGTCTTATGCAGCAGAGAAAAAAGTACTTTATCTTGCATCTGAGCCTTTGGCAGATGGTCTGACTTGGGCAAAGGGTAACAAATATACGTACCGTTTGCGCAGTTCAACTTACATGCAAGCATCAATGCTTGCTGAAGTTGCAGCTAAATCAGACGCTAAAACATTCGCAACGATTGCACCGAACTATGCTTACGGTAAAGACGCTGTTGCAGCATTCAAAAAAGCTCTACTTAAGCTGAAGCCAGACGCTAAATTTGTCGCTGAGCAATGGCCTGCACTCTTCAAAATTGATGCTGGTGCTGAAGCACAAGCGATCGAACGCGCTAAACCAGATGCCATCTACAATGTTACGTTTGGTGGTGATTTGGCCAAATTTGTACGCGAAGGCACAACACGTGGTTTGTTTGACGGTCGCGAAGTTTTCGGTCTTTTGACTGGAGAACCAGAGTACCTAGAGCCACTTAAAGATGAAGCGCCAGTTGGTTGGAATGTAACGGGTTACCCATGGTACGACTTTACAGATGGACCGAGCAAAGCTTTTGTTGATGACTATCAAGCAAAACACGGTGAAAGCCCTAAGTTGGGTTCGCTTGTTGGTTATATGACTATTCAGTCAGTTGCCGCTGCAATCAAGAAAGCAGGGTCAACAGATACTGAAGCTCTTGTCAGTGCTTTCAAAGGTCTCGAATTGGCTTCGCCAGTTGGCAACATCAAGTATCGTGAACAAGACAACCAGTCCACAATGGGCGCTTATGTAGGCAAAATCGGCCTCAAAGACGGCTCCGGCGTTGTGGTTGATTGGTCTTATAAAAATGGCGGTGACTACACACTTTCTGATGAAGAAGTGAAGTCTCTACGTCCAGCTTCTAACTAATCTTAGTTAGCTGAGAAACCTTGCACCCGGGCGACTAAATCGTTCGGGTGTCCTTTTCTAAACTTCATAGAGTGATGCCCGGATGGAACTATTTCTTGCACAATTTATCACCGGTTTAGCAAACGCCGCGACATTATTTCTTGTTGCATCTGGCTTGTCTCTAATCTTTGGTGTCACACGTATCGTCAACTTCGCCCATGGGTCGCTATACATGTTGGGAGCCTATTTTGGTTACACCTTCATGCAGATTTTGCCGGGTGGATTTGGTTTTTGGACATCGATATTTCTGGCTGGCTTAGCCGTCGGTGTCGTCGGTATCATAGTGGAAATGTTAGTTCTCCGGCCTGTTTATAGAGCGCCAGAACTCTTCCAGCTTGTCGCGACATTTGGTGTGATCCTTGTGATCCAAGATCTCGCTTTGTTTGTGTTTGGTGCAGACGATGTTTTAGGTCCGCGGGCCCCAGGTTTAAAAGGTGTTGTACGCATCTTGGGTGAACCGGTTCCGCTGTATGATTTAGCTTTAATAGCAATCACGCCGTTCTTCTTATTTAGTTTATGGTACTTGATGGCGAAAACCCGAGTTGGCATCTTGGTGCGGGCTGCGACGCAAGACCGCGAAATGGTTGGCGCTTTGGGCGTAAACCAAGCGTGGCTGTTCACAGGTGTGTTCTTCCTCGGTTCATTTTTGGCAGGGTTAGGTGGTGCAATACAATTGCCTAAGGGTGGTGCCGACCTGTTGATGGATTTCAATATTCTAGCGGCCATCTTCGTTGTTGTAGTCATTGGCGGAATGGGGTCGTTGCCTGGCGCTTATATCGCTGCTGTCATCATTTCTGTCTTGAATGTATTTGGTGTCACCTATCTTCCACAAAGTACCTTGGTTTTGATGTTCGTGGTTATGGGTGTGGTACTCATGGTTAAACCTTATGGTCTATTTGGTCGCGAAGAAACTGCTGGAGAACATGGCCAAGTAGGGGAGCCAGAGCGTCCGATTAAGCCAGCTGGGAAAACAGTTCGATTGTTGGTTGCAGGACTACTTGTTGTTCTTGCATTCGTGCCAGTGTTCGGCACAAGCTTCTCACAAACCTTGATTGCAGATATTCTTATATTCTGCCTCTTCGCTGCCAGCCTGCACTTCATGCTTGGGCTGGGTGGCTTGGTGTCTTTTGGTCATGCTGTCTTCTTTGGTGGAGGCGCTTATGTGGCGGCACTTTTCGTAACTTATTCAGATACGCCAATGGAGGTTGCATTTCTTTTGGCACCCGTTGGCGCTGCTATGGGGGCCGTTATAATTGGTTGGTTGTGCCTACGACTGACAGGTGTGTATTTTGCAATGCTAACGCTCGCATTTGCTCAGCTGGTTTGGTCGCTTGTGTATCAGTGGGGCGAGGTGACTGGTGGGGATGATGGCCTCGTGAATATTTGGCCGTCAGATTGGTTGAACAGCACCACGCCTTACTATTACTTCACTTTGGTGTTCGCAATTGGTGGTATCCTGTTCTTGCGCCATGTTGCACACTCACCTTTTGGCTACGCATTACGAGCATCTCGAGATTCCGCGAGGCAGGCAGAAGCAACAGGCATAAACACAAAGCGTGTTCAGTTGTTCGCCATTACACTTGTCGGCGCGATGGCTGGTTTGTCCGGTGCTTTGTTTGTCTTTTCAAAGGGAAGTATTTTCCCAACAGAATTGGAAGTCGGCCGATCATTTGACGCGCTCATCGTTATATTCTTGGGCGGTGTGAAAACACTTTCAGGCGCGGTTGTCGGTGCTGCGTCTCTTGAATATGTCAAAGACATAATCACACGATTTGAGTACTGGCGTTTGACGCTTGGTTTGCTCATCATCTTCGTGGTCATTTTGGCTCCAGAAGGCATCGTCGGCACTCTACGCAAAACGTTAGAACGTATTGGCTGGATGCGCGCAGAGGGAGAAACAAAATGACCTCATTGTTAGAAGTCAAAAACCTCTCCAAGTCATTTGGTGGTATCAAAGCGGTCGATAATGTTTCCTTCGACTTGAAGCGCGGAGAACTCTTAGCGCTGATTGGACCGAACGGTGCGGGCAAGAGTACGTGTTTTAATATGCTGATGGGCCAGTTGAAACCAACAAAAGGTGAAGTGTTTTTTGAAGGCAAAAACATCGACAAACTTTTGACACGGCAAATTTGGCGCAAGGGTATCGGTCGAACTTTCCAAATCACCGGTACATATTCGTCCATGACGGTTGTTGAAAATGTCCAAATGGCGTTGATTTCGCATCATCGCAAGGTGTTTTCAATGTTCTCTTATGCGCACAAAATGTACAAAGACCGCGCGCTGGAATTGTTAGATTTGGTCAATCTAGCTGATCAGGCGGAACGTCATTGCGCTGTGCTTGCTTACGGTGATTTGAAGCGCTTAGAGCTTGCCATCGCGCTTTGCCATGACCCGCACTTACTCCTCATGGATGAACCGACAGCGGGCATGGCGCCAACCGAGCGTGAAAGCCTTATGCAGTTAACGTCGGATATCGTTGCGAACAAGAACATATCAGTTCTATTTACTGAACATGACATGGATGTTGTTTTTGCTCACTCCCATCGCATTATGGTTCTCAATCGTGGTGAGCTCATCGCGGATGGCAGTGTTGAGGAAATCAAGAACAATGAGCGCGTAAAAGAAGTATATCTCGGCGGCGGCAGCCTCTATGAAGATGAAGAGGATGGGGCATGATCGAGCTTCAAGACATCAATAGTTATTACGGAAAAGCACACATTCTCAATAACCTGAGTTTCGAAATAAACAAAGGCGAGGTCGTGTCTCTCTTGGGCCGCAATGGTGCTGGCAAAACCACAACGATGAAATCCATCATGCAACTGGTGCGCCCTAAAACGGGTACAGTGAAATTTGATGGGCAGAATATCTCCAACAAAGCACCGCACCAGATCGCGAAACGTGGTTTGGGTTATGTGCCTGAAGAACGGAGAATCTTTACTGATCTGACAATCCTAGAAAACTTGGAAGTTGGACGCCAACCCGCGCGTGAGGGTTATCCGCAATGGACACAAGAGATTTTATTTGAACTCTTTCCCAACCTGAGCGAGCGACGCCAAAATCGCGGGAAACACCTTTCGGGCGGTGAACAGCAAATGTTGACGATTGCGCGCACGCTGATGGGCAATCCTATGTGCTTGCTGCTTGATGAACCTTCTGAGGGCATTGCGCCTGTGATTGTTGAACAGATGGCCGAGACCATTTTGAAAATTAAAGCGGAAGGCTTAACCGTCGTTCTTTCGGAGCAAAATTTACACTTCGCCAGACTGGTTGCAGATAGAGCGATCATCATCGAGAGCGGTGAAAAGCGTTTTGACGGAACATTTGAAGATCTTGATAAAGATCCTTCCATTCAAGAGGCATACTTGGCGATCTAAGGTGAAATTCCCTGTTATGGATGAATTAACAGGGTAATTTCCCGATTTTTGGTAGAGTAAGTTTAATGATCGCGGGTAGGTGATTCACCTTCAGTGTTCGTCGTCAGGTTTTTTGGAACCATAGCGCTAACGTGAGGTGTGTGTGGCGTCCAACATTCGCCATTTCCCCGTTGCGCGTGTTTCTTCGGATTTTGATCAATAATTATCCCGATGGTCCGATACCCCAAATTACTGCGTTAAAACGGCGCACAGACGCTTTAGAGCTCAATCGGCTGATAACCCGTCCCCAATGGCTCGTCGCTTTAAAAACAGCACAGAAAGCTCATAGAATCACAAGCCCATTGCGGGCTGGATCATAGTATAATGAAATTCAGAAAAAGAATGGCTGGGGTGGTAGGAGTCGAACCTACAATCTACGCTACCAAAAAGCGGTGCCTTACCGTTTGGCCACACCCCAAACCAATGAAGCTTGACGCTTCGCTCGCGGGTATAGCGACAAATTTCTTGGTACGCAACGGGTGAAATTGCCTTCTTGCAAACTTTTTCAGCAATTTTTCGTTTCAAAATGAATTTGGTCTGATTAAGTAGGCATATGAAACTAAAACAGACCTTTGAGCCAAAGCATGGCGAACTGGTGCAACTGTCTAACCTGATTGGACGGATTACAGCGCCAAATAGCAGCCCATTCACTTTTCATGGCACCAATTCTTACATCGTGGGTAAGGAAAGTGTGGCGATAATTGATCCAGGGCCGGTGATCGAAAGCCATATTGAAGCGATTATTCAAGCTGTGGGTAATCGACCTGTCACTCATATCATCGTGACCCACACCCATGCGGATCATTCGCCTGCTTGTGAGCCGCTTAAACAGCACTTTAAAGCACCGACTTATGCAGAAGGCATTCACCGCACGTCGCGTGATTTGTTTTTGGGCGAAGTGAACCCACTGGACGCAAGTGGGGATAAAGACTTTGTACCCGATGTTATTGTGGCAGATGGCGAGATCATCACGGGTGACGGTTGGACGCTGGAAGCGGTTACGACACCTGGTCATACTGCCAACCATATGGCGTTTTCATTGCGGGAGGAAAACACGTTGTTTTCTGGGGATCATGTGATGGCGTGGTCCACCAGCATTGTTGCACCACCTGACGGCTCGATGAGTGACTTTATGGCATCGCTCGATAAACTCATGGCGCGTGATGAAGCCGTGTTTTACCCCGGCCACGGTGGACGAGTGGAAAGTCCTGCTAAATTCATGCGTGGCCTTAAAACCCACCGTCTTATGCGTGAGGGTGGTATTCTTGAGCGCTTAAAAGCAGGTGACCGCACAATTGCCGAAATGGTGGCGGTTATGTACCGCGATGTGAACCCTAAGCTTCATGGGGCGGCTGGTCTGTCAGTTCTGGCCCATTTGGAAGACCTTGTTGGTCGCGGCGTTGTTAAAACAGAGGGCATGCCATCCGTGACTGGATCGTACCAGATTACCTAAAAATTTGGGCCTCATTGGTTAATTGTGCGCACGCTGTTAAAAACGCTTGTCTAAAATCAAATCCACTGACACGTTGGCGGTATTCTTTTTCTTCGAGGTAACGCCATGACATTCGATACACCACCAAGCAACATGCAAGCGCGCGACATGGAAAGTGTCGTTCATCCCTATACACCGCTGCATCGCCTCAAGGAGTTTGGCCCGCTTATGATTGAGCGTGGTGAGGGTGTTTATGTTTATGATAATCGCGGCAATGCTTATCTTGAAGGTATGTCGGGCCTTTGGTGCTCTGGCCTCGGCTTTAATGATCGTGAATTGATTGAAGCGGGCAAAGAGCAGCTCGAGAAGCTTCCTTATTATCACAACTTCACTGGCAAAGGCACAGAGCCTGCGGTGGAGCTTGCTGAAATGCTCAAAGAAATTGCGCCGATGGATTGCGGTAAGGTGTTGTTCTCGTCTTCTGGTTCAGAAGCGAATGACACGCAGATCAAGCTGATGTGGTATTATAACAATGCCATGGGGCGGCCTGAGAAGAAGAAAATCATCTCGCGGGTGAAGGCCTATCACGGCGTAACGCTTATGGCCGCGTCATTGACTGGCTTGCCTGCCAACCACGGCGATTTTGACTTGCCGCTAGATCGCGTACTGCACACAGATTGCCCGCATTTTTGGTTGTTCCATGAGGAAGGCGAAGATGAAGCATCTTTCGTTGCGCGCCTTGCGGCTAATTTGGAAGACCTCATTCAGCGTGAGGGGCCAGATACAATCGCGGCGATGATTGCAGAGCCGATTATGGGTGCAGGTGGTGTGATCATTCCACCTCAAACGTATTATCCAGCCATCCAAGCCGTGCTTAACAAGTACGATATTTTGATGATCAGCGATGAAGTGATCAACGGGTTTTGTCGTACAGGCAATTGGTGGGGTTGTGAGACGATGGACATGCATCCAACAACCATCTCTTGCGCCAAACAATTGACGGCGTCTTATGCACCGCTAAGCGCAATTATGATGCCTGATTTTATTTATGACGCGATGGTGGAGCAGTCGAAGAAACTCGGCACCTTTGGCCATGGCTATACCTATGGTGGCCATCCATTCTCAGCTGCGATGGGCGTAAAGACGTTGCAGATTTATAAAGAGCGCAACATCATTCAACGTGTGCGCGATATTGCACCGTTATTTGAAAAACGGGTGGCAGCATTTGAAGATCATCCAATGGTTGGCAATACGCGCGCTAAAGGTCTTGTTGGTGCGATTGAACTGTCAGCGGATAAGAAAAACCGCACACCATTCGATCCAAAAGTAACCATGGGCATGCGTTGCGTCATGGCTCTTCAAGAGCATGGCGTGATCTTGCGTGCTATCGGCGATAGCATCGCGCTTTGCCCACCAATGACCATCTCAGAAGATGAATTGAACGAGTTGTTTGATAAACTTGAGTTGGCACTTAATGAGACAATGGACTGGGCGGTTCGAGAAGGTCACTTTAAGGCTTAGTTTTCTCTTTGATTTTTTCTCATTTGGTGTCCAAATAGAACGGGCATCAAATAGGAGATAAACATGGCTGGTCCGCTACACGGCGTTAAAATTTTAGATATGACCTCGATGATTTCGGGGCCAACAACAACGCTGATCTTAGCGGATCAAGGCGCTGAGGTGATTAAGGTTGAAAACCCGAACTTCGGCGATCACACGCGCATTGTTTCAACCCGCCAGAACGGCTTCTCGGCGTCCTTTTTGAATAACAATCGAAACAAGAAATCTGTTGCGATCAATTTGAAATCTGACAAGGGCATCGCGGCGCTTAAAAAGCTTGTTGCTGGCTGTGATGTCTTTATTCAAAATTTCAGACCAGGCGTGATCGATCGGATGGGGCTTGGTGAGGATGTCATTCGCGAGATCGTGCCCGACATCATTTATTGCTCCATCAGTGGGTTTGGCCACGAAGGGCCCTATGCCAAAAAGCCTGTGTATGATCCGTTGATCCAAGCGCTCTCAGGCCTTGCAACAGTGCAGGGCGGGTCTGACGATGTGCGCCCGCGTTTGGTGCGCACCATTTTGCCGGATAAGCTCACAGGATACGCCGCCTCACAGGCCATCACCGCCGCACTTTATTCGCGCACGAATACAGGCGAGGGTCAGCATATTCATTTATCCATGTTGGATGCCATTGTGTCTTTCCTCTGGGGGTCGGATATGGGCGGCCACACTTTTGTTGGCAATGAGTTGAAACAGGAAACGGCGCAGAGCTTTATCGACCTCATTTATGAAACGAAAGAGGGCTATATCAGCGTCGCGGTTCAGTCTGACAAAGAATGGAAGAACCTTTGCGCAGCGCTCGATAAACCTGAATGGCTGGAAGATCCTCGCTTTCTCAACACGGCCCTTCGCCACAAGAACATCAATGATCGTTTGATGCTCACGCAAGAAGCATTGCTTGAGAAAACATCGGCAGAATGGCTCGACATCTTGGAGAAACATGATGTGCCATCGGCACCTGTGTTAAGCCGGACAAACATGATCCGCCATCCGCAAATTGAGGCAAATGGCATCGTTGCGGAAATAGATCACCCAAAGGCTGGTCGCTTGCGTCAAGCTCGCCCAGCGCCGCAGTTTTCTAAAACGCCAACAGCTTTTGATAGGCCCGCGCCTCAGCTGGGCGAACATACGATTGAAATGCTGCGCCTTGCCGGTGTTGAGCAAAGTGAAATTGAGGCGCTGTTAGAAGAAGGCGTGTTGAAAGCAGGAGAGGGTGCATGACCAAGCCGCTGGATCTTTATTATTGGCCAACGCCCAATGGTTGGAAAGTTTCAATCATGCTGGAAGAGTGCGGGCTTCCTTACAATATGATCCCCGTAAACATTTCCAAAGGTGATCAGTTCAAGCCAGAGTTCTTGAAAATCAGCCCCAATCATCGCATGCCCGCAATCGTCGATTATGACACGGATGGTGATCCGATTTCGATTTTTGAATCAGGCGCGATCCTGCTTCATCTTGCGGAGAAAACAGGCCAGTTTGCGCCGACCGACCCACTGGGCCGCAAAGAGCTGATGGAATGGCTCTTCTGGCAAACGGGTAATCTTGGGCCGATGGCTGGACAATATAGTCACTTCAAAAACTACGCCCCCGAAGGCGAACAAGAAGGCTATGCCCGCACCCGCTACATGAATGAATATTATCGTTGTCTCGGCGTGTTAGAGCGGCAATTGGGCGATGGGCGGGAATATCTAGTCGGTGAGTATTCGATTGCTGACATGATGTCATGGCCATGGGTTTTGATCGTAAAAGCGGTTGGATTGTCGCTCTCAGAATACCCGCTCGTTTCTGCGTGGCGTAATCGTATCAAAGAACGACCAGCTGTTCAGCGTGGTGTGGCGCTTGGTGATGAACACCGCCGCCGCAAACCACCGGATGAAGAAGAACGTAAAATATTGTTTGAGCAGAAATAGGAGCAGCTCGTGGAAATCTTGAAAAATACATATCGCGGAACGAGGCTCCGATCTATTTCAACAGATATACCGTTTCCAAGTGTTGATATCGAAACGGTTGATGAAGTGCTGGAAGAATACCTAAATGTAGACGTTACGCCTTTAGTGAACAGCACTGCTTTGGCTCAAGAATTTGGCATCGGGTCTTTGCACATCAAAGATGAACGCGGCCGTATGGGGCTGGGTAGTTTCAAAGCATTGGGCGCTGCATATGTCATCGCGACCATGGCGAAGAATACAGGCAACGCTGATAAGTCGACAGCGCTCGCGGGTGAAACTTTCATCACGCCAAGTGCGGGCAATCATGGTTTGTCACTTGCAGCTGGTGCGCAAAAGTTTGGCGCGAATGCTGTGGTCTATATTGCTGAGACTGTGCCAAAGAACTTTGCCGAACGATTGCGCAACTTAGGAGCAACTGTTGTGCGTGAAGGCCATGACTATGAAGCTTCTATGGTTGCGGCAATGAAGGCTAAAGAGGCGAATGGCTGGACCCTTGTTTCAGATACTTCATGGGATGAGTATTATAAAATCACTCACCTTTTGATGGAAGGTTATGTGCGCCTCGCGGATGAAGCGGTAAGAGAAGCGTCTCAAAAGCCAACCCATATTTTCTTGCAAGCAGGTGTTGGCGGGTTCGCTGGCGCAATTGCTGCTTTCTTGCGGGAGAAATGGGGGGATGAACCGCTGATTTATGTGGTGGAGCCAGATGAAGCGCCTGCTTTAATCGAGAGTATCAAAGTCGGTAAGTGCCTCAACACAACGGGCGGTGAATCTTCTATGGGGCGGCTAGACTGTAAAGAACCATCTTTGATTGCGCTTGCTGGACTTGCTCGTGATGCGGATTATTTTATCACCATTAGTGAGGAACAGGGCGAGCAGTACATGCCAATGCTTGCTGACCATGATCTTGCAACAACCCCATCTGGTGGCGCTGGATTAAGTGCTGTATTTGCTGGTGGCAAAGAGTTAGGGCTTGATGAAAACAGCCGCGTTTTATGCTTTATCACAGAGTGTGCATGAGATGGCTGAGCGCGGATTTCCTGAGCAAGAATTTGAAGCCCGCACCAGCCGCGCACAAGCACTCATGGCAAAGCAGGGGCTCGATGCGCTTCTGCTAACAACCGAAGCTGATGTTCGTTATTTTACGGGCTTTTTGACCCGTTTTTGGGAAAGCCCCGCGCGGCCTTGGTTTATTGTTGTGCCAGCCGCAGGTAAGCCCATCGCCGTTATCCCATCCATCGGCGCCGCCCTCATGGCGACCACTTGGATTGAGGATATTCGCACTTGGCGTGCACCCGATTTAAATGATGACGGCGTGAGCTTGCTCAGTCACACCATCAAGGAGTGCGTTGGCACGTCTGGCCGTGTTGGTATTCCGGCAGGGCACGAATCTCATGTGCGCATGCCGATGCATGATTTTGACCGTCTTAAAACAATGATTGCGCCAATTGAGGTGACACGAGCGGCAGGCATTGTTCGCTCGCTTCGCATTGTGAAGTCGCCATTGGAAATTGAGAAGATTGAGACCGCTGTACAAATTGCTGGCCGTGCCTTTGAGCGTGTGCATGAATTTGCAACCAAAGGCACGTCTTTGGAAAATATCTTTCGCCAGTTTCAAATTAGATGCTTGGAAGAAGGGGCGGACTTTGTGCCTTATCTTGCAGGTGGTGCAGGGCAGGCGGGTTATGGTGATGTGATCTCACCAGCAGGACCGCAGCAATTGCAAAATGGCGATATTTTGATGCTGGATACAGGTCTCATTTGGGACGGGTATTATAGCGACTACGATCGTAATTTCTCAATAGGCACGCCAGACCCACGCGCCAATGATGCCCACACAAAACTCATTGAAGCGACACAAGCAGCCTTTGATATTGCCAAACCGGGCACAACGGCAGCCGAGTTTTTTCATGCAATGGATGATGTGCTGCAAAGCGGATCTGATGCGGGACGTTTAGGCCACGGCCTTGGCACGCAATTGACTGAATGGCCGTCGATCATTCCAGATGATCATACTGAAATGGTTGAAGGCATGGTGATGACGCTCGAGCCGGGTATTGAAGTGCTCGATGGGCGCGTCATGGTGCATGAAGAAAACATCGTAATTACAAACAATGGCGCCCGCTGGCTCTCAAAGCTTGCAGCGCCTGATCTGCCGATAATTGGATAAGGCGTGACTAGATAGGGGAGTGATATCATGGTCGAATTTGCGTATGAATTTGATGAGACACGAAACCAGATGAAAACGCTGGGCTTGGTGGTGCTGCAATCAGATGAAACCATCGAACATGACTTTCGCCGAATGTTGCCCACAGACATCGCGCTTCATGTGTCCCGCATACCTAATCAGGTAGAAGTCACCCGCGAAACATTAGGTGAGATGGAGCATTCGCTTCCTGCCTCAATTAACATGATGCCTGAAGGCTTGTCGTTTGATGCGGTTGGCTATGGCTGCACATCGGGCACATCGGTTATTGGGCCAGCGCGTATTGCAGAACTCGTCCATTCACGCGGGCAGGTGAAACAAGTAAGCGAGCCTGTCTCAGCATTACTCGCCGCGTGCGAAGAACTCGACATTAAGAAGCTCGCGTTTTTGTCGCCTTATATCGAAACGGTATCGGCTGGCCTTCGCAATGTGCTCAATGAAAACGGAGTTGAAACACCAGTCTTCGGTTCCTTTAACGAAAGTAACGATTCCAAGGTCGTGCGAATATCTTCCAAGTCCGTCTATGATGCGGCTGTAACGTTGGGGCTTAACTCAGGTTGCGATGCGCTTTTCATGTCTTGCACCAATTTGCGCACCTTAGAGGTTATCGAGAAAATTGAAGACACGCTCGGCATGCCCGTCTTATCGAGCAACCAAGTGCTTGCATGGCATCTTGCTCGATTAAGCGGTATTGATCTTAAAGCTGAGGGCTATGGCCGCCTACTTGCTTGACGGTTCTTTACTTGGCTTGACCAGCGACAGACCGATCATCATCAAGGCCAGCGCCATCCAAATCCAGTATGAGTGGCTCTCTTGGTAAAATAGAATGCCAAACAAGACGCCAGCCCCTGTCACTACATAGGCAACTTGCGCCGCAAAAACAGGACCAGCATTCTCGATGAGCCAAACAAAGCCAACATAAGCAACGACGTGTAAGATGGCTGTGCCTAAGATTGCTTGTTCTGGTGGGCCAAACGAGGTTGGGGTGACCCAGCCATCTGAGATTATCAAGGCTGGAATAAGCCAAATGAGTGCGCCCCATGATAATCCACAGATCGTGGTTACAGCATCACAATCACTCGGTTGATATTTCGCAATCACAACATTTTCTGCTGAGTAGGAAATGGAGGCGATAACTGGCAGCAAAATCCAAATGGCAAGGGAGGGATCTGGTAAGCTGGTTTGAGGCGCTGCAATCAAGATCACCGCCAAAATGCCCAAAGCTAAGCCTAAACCTCGTTGTAGGTTCATATGATCAAGGCGCATAGGAACTGATATGGCGATGGTGATCATAGGCACCAATGACTGCACAATCATATTCACACCGACAGGTAGGTGCTTATAAGACTCATAAAGGACACTACTTGGTAGGGCAGTACCAAGAAGTCCGCAGGCAATGTAAAAGAGGATGTGCCCCTTGCTGATCGGTATGCGGCGACCTCTTGCAAATATAATGCACGTCAGTATCAGTCCGCCAATGACATCAGCCCACAATGTAATGCCGATTGGATGATAGCCTGTCGATACAGCAAGCTTTGAAAGCGGTGCTGTGCCACCCCATGCAATGCCGATGAAAATGAGCACGAACCATAAATGGGCTGGCTTACGTTGCGGTTTCTTGATGTCTTGAGGTGTCATGAAAAGCGCCAAGCCAATTTGCGGTTTATATGCTGGTCAGGCCAGATATCCACTGGTATCAGAGTGTAGCAAAACATTCACCTAGGATTTGTCATGCGTTCAGAAAAACATCTTCCCAAAGTTCTGCAGGGCCTTCGTATCCCCGCTGTTGGATCGCCGCTCTTCATTATTTCAGTGCCTGACTTGGTGATTGCGCAATGCAAAGCAGGCATCGTTGGTAGCTTCCCCGCCCTTAATGCGAGAGAAGCAGACGGCGAACCGCCGATGTTGGAAGCATGGCTGACCCGTATTAATGAAGAACTGGATAAGCACAATCAGGAAAACCCTGATCGACCGGCAGCGCCTTATGCGGTGAACCAGATTGTTCATAAATCAAATGCGCGTTTGGAACGTGATTTAGAAATTTGTGCAAAGTGGAAAGTACCGATTTGGATCACCTCCCTTGGCGCGCGCGTTGAGGTGAATGAGGCGGCACATTCTTGTGGCGGCATTGCGCTGCACGACATCATCAACAATCGCTTTGCTAAAAAGGCGATTGAGAAGGGTGCCGATGGTCTGATCGCAGTTGCAGCTGGTGCTGGCGGACATGCTGGCCCGCAAAACCCGATTGCTCTTATCCAAGAAATTAGAGAATGGTTCGATGGCCCGCTGCTTCTTTCTGGTTCCATCGCAACAGGCAAAGCGCTGCTTGCTGCCCGCGTGATGGGTGCTGATCTTGGTTATATCGGCTCGCCGTTCATCTCCACTGATGAGGCGAATGCTGTCGACACCTATAAAGATATGATCGTTGAGGGTGGTGCTGATGACATCGTAACATCGTCGCTCTTCACAGGCATATCCGGCAACTACCTCAAACCGTCCATTAGCCGCGCTGGGCTTGACCCTGATAATCTTGAGACAGCAGATGCAAGCTCAATGAATTTTGCAGGTGGCTCTTCCAAACCAAAAGCATGGAAAGAAATTTGGGGCGCGGGGCAGGGCATTGGCGCGGTTGAAAGCAGAGGGCCAGCAGGCGCTTTGGTCGATCGTTTGGCGGATGAATATGAGGCTGCCGTTAAAGCCACGCTTGAAGAATTGAGAGGGTAAGGGGAATATCATGGAACTTAGACGACGCATTTTTGAAGAAGAACACATCATCTTTCGTGAAAGCGTCAAGCGCTGGGTCGATACCGTTATGCGACCGCGCAAAGAAGAGTTTTATGAAAACCGTATCGTCCCAAAAGACATTTGGCTTGATGCAGGCCGCCAAGGTTATCTGTGCATGTGGGCGGATGAAAAATACGGCGGCGCTGGTATCGACGATTTCCGCTTCGACCAAATTTTGACCGAAGAAATTACCAAGTGCGATTCAGGTTTTTACGCCCCACTTCACAACCGTATTGTCGGCCCTTACTTTAATAAATTTGGCACGGAAGAGCAAAAGCAGCATTTTTTGCCAAGCGTGATTTCTGGTGAGAATATTCTCGCCATTTGCATGACGGAACCGGGTGCTGGATCGGACGTTGCGGGCATTCGCACGTTTGCAGAAGACAAGGGCGACCACTGGGAACTTAGTGGGTCTAAGACCTTCATCTCCAACGGTATTAATGCAGGGCTTTATTTGGTAGCGGCCAAAACCTCGCGTGAAAATCCCTATTCCATTGGTCTGTTTGTGGTGGAGGAAGACCGCGAAGGTTTTAGTCGTGGTCAAAAGCTCAAAAAGCTGGGCCTTCATTCTCAAGACACGGCAGAGCTATTTTTCGATGCGGTAAAAGTGCCAAAGTTCAATGTGCTGGGCGACCCGACACAGGGTTTCAAGAACATGATGGTGGGCCTTGCCGAAGAGCGCTTGATTGGGGCGGTCGGTTATGTGGCGCGGTGCGAGCGGGCGTTTGATATTACGCTGGAGTACATCAAAGAGCGTGAAGCCTTTGGTCGCCCTGTTGGCACCTTCCAAAACTCACGTTTCAAAATGGCTGGCATGAAGGCCGAAATCGATGCTGCCTACGCCTTTGTTGATCACTGTGTGATGGAACACTTAGAGGGCAATTTGACGGGGGAAATGGGGGCGGAGATTAAGCTTTATACCTCAGAGGTAGAAGCCCGCGTGGTGGATGAATGTCTGCAATTACACGGCGGCGCCGGTTTCATGGAAGAATACGAAATTTCCCGACTATACGCCGACGCCCGCGTCTCCCGTATCTATGCGGGCTCATCGGAGATCATGAAAGAAATCATTGGCCGAGGTCTGGGGCTTGATGATCGGCATAACAAACGCAAGAGTTAGCGCTTATCAATCAGGTCAATGGGCACTTCTGTGCGGCGGCAAATGGTGCGTAGGGCGAAGCTGGAGTTGACCCGCTGAACGCCTGGTAGGGCCGTTAAAATATCGTGGTGGATGCGTTCATAGTCTTGTACCCCATTGCATAAAATGCGGATCAGATAATCCCAGTCCCCCGCCATTAACACGCAACCCATAATCTCAGGGTGGGTAATCACTTGTGCCTCAAAGGCATCGAGTGTTTCTTGAGTTTGATCTTTCAATGTTACTTGCACATAGGCGCTTGTTTCCAAGCCAACGTTTTCTTCATTCACAATGGCTGCATAGTGTTCAATGACACCTGCCTTCTCAAGCGCTTTGACCCGTTTGTGACAAGCAGAAAGCGATAATCCCACAGCGTCACCCACTTCTTGGAAAGAAGCACGGCCATTCACTTGGAGGTGCGATAAAATTTCCCTATCAAATTTATCCATTCAATAATTTATCCTGAAATTTCGGTTAGAAAGAAAAATATTTCGAAATAGTCATAATTTCAAGCGAAAATATCGAAGATTTTCTGTGGATTCTCCTCTACCCTTTTAGGAAGTGAAATTCGGGAGAATAAAATGAAAATCGGTGTACCAAAAGAAATCAAAACTAAAGAATTCCGCGTTGGCCTAACGCCAGCCAGTGTTGCTGAAATTACAGCGCGTGGTCATTCAGTAATCGTTGAAACGCAAGCGGGTGCTGGTATCGGTGCTTCTGATGACGATTATAAAGCAGCTGGCGCAGAAGTCTCACCCACGGCTGCAGGCGTTTTTGAAGCGGCTGAAATGATCGTTAAGGTGAAAGAACCTCAGTTGAGCGAATGCGCGATGCTGAAACCGCACCACACGCTTTTCACTTATCTTCACCTAGCAGCTGATAAGCCTCAAGCAGAAGCGCTGTGCAATTCAGGCTGCTTGGCCATTGCTTATGAGACTGTAACGAGCAACCAAAACACGTTGCCATTGCTTCAGCCAATGAGTGAAGTTGCAGGGCGTTTGTCTATTCAAGTCGGTGCAAATGCATTGATGAAACATGCAGGCGGCGAAGGTTTGCTTATTGCGGGTGTTCCAGGTGTTGCGCCAGCGAAGGTCGTAATTTTGGGCGGCGGTGTTGCAGGCGAGAATGCTTTGCAAATGGCGCTTGGTATGCGCGCTGATGTGACAATCTTTGAACGCAACGTAAACCGCATTGCTGACCTTGATCGCCAGTATGGTGAGCGGGCCAAAGTTGTTTATTCAACAGGTGCTGCCGTTCGTGAAGCGGTTCTTGCTGCTGACTTGGTTATCGGTGCTGTCTTAATCCCAGGTGCTGCGGCTCCTCGCTTGGTCACGCGTGAAATGCTGGGTCACATGAAAGACGGTTCTGTGCTAGTCGACATTTCGATCGACCAAGGTGGTTGTTTTGAAACATCACGTGCCACAACACATGATGAACCAACTTATGTCATTGACGGTGTGGTTCACTACTGTGTGGCGAATATGCCAGGTGGTGTGCCGAAAACATCTGCATACGCATTGAACAATGCAACGCTTCCTTTTGTGTTGAAACTTGCTGACGGCGTAAGCGCTGCCTTGGCTGCAGACCCGCATCTAGCAGCTGGTGTGAATGTTTCAAACGGTGCCATTACCCATGAAGCCGTTGCAGATGATCTTGAAATGAGTTTCGTAGCGTTTTCAAACGCTGCGTAGCGATGGGCGTTTCCCCCCCTCTATACGCCCATTCCCTCAAGCCTCGTTGATCTTCGGATCAACGAGGTTTTTGTTTGTCTGATTGAAGGGGATAACTTGCCGTAACCTGTTCTTTGGAATAGGGATGAGTGGTGTTTATTGGCTGTTTTGAGAGACCGATGGAAAACCCAATCTTAGTAGAAGTTACCCGTGGTGATTATGTTGAAAGTGTTCATCGCGGCGCTATTTCAATTGTTGATGCCAAAGGAACTGAGCTTGTTTCGATCGGCGATGTTGAACACCCCGTTTTCCCACGCTCTGCGATTAAACCTTTGCAAGCGCTTTATCTGGTTGAAAGTGGTGCTGTCGATGGTTTCAATTTGAGCACCTTGGACATTGCCCTTTCCTGCGCGTCTCATAGCGGCGAGGCTATCCATACTAAAGGCGTCTCAATCATGCTGGATAAAGCAGGGTTGGACGCAACATGTCTTGAGTGCGGCACCCAATGGCCGACCAGCACTGAGGAGCGGGCTGTAATTATGAAGGCTGGCGAAAAACCCGTTGCCCTTCACAATAATTGTTCTGGCAAACATGCAGGCTTTATCTGCGCGAGCCATCATCTAGGAGAGACGGTTGAGGGCTATATCATGCCAGATCATCCAGCCCAACGTGAGACAAAGGGTATCTTAGAAAACCTTTATGACTTCAATCTAGAAAATCCAAACCAGACCGGCACCGATGGATGTTCTATCCCGACCTACGCTGTGCCCTTGAAGAATTTAGCGCTCGGTTTTGCGAAATTTGCGGCTAAAAATACGGGCTCAGTAGGCCGTGACCAAGCAATGGGAAAAATCCATGATGCTTGTGTAGCCCATCCAGATTTAGTGGCAGGAACGAAGCGCTTTGATACTGTGGTTATGGAAGCATTTGGCAAAGCTGTGCTTGTGAAAACGGGTGCTGAAGGTGTTTATGCGGGCAGCATTCCATCGCTCGGTCTCGGCATCGCGCTTAAATGCGAAGACGGCACCACGCGGGCATCTGAGGCGATGATGGCAGCATGTCTTGCCGCTCTCTTGGAAGAGCGCCCAGCAAGCTTAGAGCGCTATTTGAACTTAGAACTAAAAAACCGTAACGGTTGGAAAGTGGGTAACGTAAAGCCCGTCGATGGGTTGCTTAAGAAGCTAACTGACGCGGTTGCCTGATACGCTCAAATGATTATAGCCCGTGCGCCGTGCGCCAACCAATTCACGGGTTACGGGTTTTATCCATTCAAACCCGGTAACAGCCTGCTGTGAAATTTCAGAAAACACATTGTCTCGCACCAGCACATTGCGTGAGCCTTTAACAACGCTTGCAGTTACACCCCAAGGCACGGCGCGTACAACATTGTTGCTAACAATTACGTCGCGGCAAAACTCACCCCAGCCAACATGAATGCCTGCTTGCGGCGTGTTTTCAATCGCGTTTGCATTGATGATGGTGTCGGCTTCTGCGTAAATTCCGATGCCTGGTTTGAAGTCGCTAGGGTTTTTGTAAGGCAGCTTATTGGTCAAGTTGCGGATGATGTTTCCGCTAACAGTTGCAAGCCTTCCGCCTTCATTGAAATTGGCAAGCGATACACCGATCGTGCCACCGTCAATGATATTGTTCGCGACGACTGCGCCTTCAAAAGTGAACTCGCCATAAATTGCGGTTTCCCCTGAGCGGCTACAATTATTGCCGACGATTTGGACATTGTGCCCTGCATTGACCCTGACGGATGAAAACGCACAATCGGCAATCCTATTGTTCGCGACCATCACACCATGGGCTTGATAAATATTGACCCCGTTGCCCCATTGCCCCGTGCCACCATTGGTTGATTTTATGCCAACGATCCGATTGTTGGTTACAACAGAGCCATCTTCGCCCGTTGTAAAACGATGAACCAAAATGCCACCATTTCCGCAATCAGCGATGTCGTTATCGGTGATCGTGATGCCGCGGCTTTGTTTGGAGAAAATTGCGGTATCAACAATTTTACGGAAACGACAATCGCGAATGGTGCCTTTAGCGCCGACAAGATCAACGCCATGCAGTCCACTGCCAACAAAATCGCATGACGATAATCGCAGATCACGTACCGTATTGACGGTGAGCAGGCCTTGACCCTCTTCTGATAGAGGGAAGCTCAAACCATCAAAAATGATGCCGTGAATATGGATAAGGTCAACCCGCTCCGCTTTGGCGAGATACCCAATGCCCGTAAAGGCAAGGCGTGTTGAACCGGGTACGCCGATCAATCGAGTGCGGCGCGGAAAATTGAGTTTGCTTACTTTGTAAACGCCACCAGGCAAGAAAACCGGAGCGTCGCGTTCCGCCGAAATGTTCAGTAGCTTTTGGAATGCCTCAGTCTGATCGTCAGGAGAACCGGGTGTCACGCCGTTTGATTGGGCTTGTATTACGTTATCTGGGAGTGCCGTCGCGTCAAATGCGCTCAATGGCTGGATAAGCGGTAGTGCATAGGCCGGTGTCGTAAGGACAGCGCCTAGGCCTGATGCACTTTGCAAAAAACGACGTCTCGTAAACAACATCAAATCATTTCAATCCATCTGATTCGGAGATGATGAAAGTTTACTCATTTTGTCGATCAAAAATAGCAGCACACATGGTTTTGATGTGTAGAACGAAAAAAGGGCCGGAAATTCCGGCCCTTTTAAAATCTGTATTCAGTGTCTTTTAGACGAACTGGCTCAATCCAGGGATCGCACTGATCACTTCAGTTACTGTGTCTTCGCCAGCTTTTTCTTTTGCGAAGCCAACAACTTCTGATGCAACGCCTTGTACGTCGCCCATGCCAAGGCCTGCGCCTGTGAGCTGACCCATAAGAGCCATAGCGCCGCCGCCGCCACCGCCGCCCATCAGGCTGCCAACAGCGCCCATAAGACCGCCGCCGCCGCTTTCTCCGCCAGCAGAAGCAATCAAATCTTCAGCACCGGGCATTGCGCCCATAAGTGCGCCAACTTTGTCTGCAGGACCTTCGCTTTGAAGAAAACCAAGGATCATGCCAACAGCTTTTTGCGCTAGGTTCTCGTCAATGCCAACGTTGCTAACGATGCGGCCAATTAATTCTTCCATATTCCGAAGCTCCATATATCTAAGGTTGTGGTTTTTTGCGAATGCACCCACTCTTGAACTGATTATTGAGCACGTTGTTTCCATGGAAACAAGGAAAAATACCGCTTTTCAGCAAATTTTTGAATAGCAATTGTAACATTTGTGATTTTTTGACAATTAAACTAATTCCGTAAAACGCAGCAAAGCCGTTGCTCATTGTCGTCTCATCCGCTTATATCGGTAGGAGTTATTAAAGAGCACTGCGCGACAAAGGAAATGCAATGTATCAGGACGGCAAAATCTACCTTGGGACCAGCGTGAAGGGAGAATATCTCGACCTGAAGCGTGCAAACCGCCACGGGCTGGTTACTGGTGCAACGGGTACAGGTAAAACAGTAACCTTGCAGATTTTGACAGAAGGATTTTCAAACGCTGGCGTTCCAGTCTTCTGTGCAGATGTAAAAGGCGACCTTTCGGGCTTGAGTGCGAAGGGCGAATATAAGGACTTCCTCGATAAGCGCGCCAATGAAATTGGTTTTGCCGATGAATATGAATTTGAGTCCTTTCCGACCGTGTTTTGGGATTTGTTCGGTGATCAAGGTCACCCAATTCGTACCACAGTGTCAGAAATGGGACCGCTGCTTCTTGCGCGTTTGATGGAACTTAACCCAACCCAAGAAGGCGTGTTGAACATTGCTTTCAAAATTGCGGATGATGAGGGCCTGCTTCTTCTTGATATGAAAGACTTGCGTGCGCTGTTGGTAAACCTTGCTGATCGTGCCTCTGAGATTTCAGCCGAATACGGCAATGTATCGAAAGCCTCAATTGGCGCGATACAAAGACAGCTTCTCGTGCTGGAAGAGCAAGGCGGCGAAGATTTCTTTGGTGAGCCAGCGCTCGACATCATGGAAATCATGCGGACCAACCGTCAGGGGCAGGGCCTTGTGAACATCTTGGCTGCTGACAAGCTGATGGGTTCGCCGCGTCTATATGCGACGTTCCTATTGTGGCTTTTGTCTGAATTATTTGAAGAATTGCCAGAAGTGGGCGACCCAGAAAAGCCGCGCCTCGTTTTCTTCTTCGATGAAGCGCATTTGCTGTTTGATGAAGCGCCAAAAGCACTGGTTGAAAAAGTGGAGCAAGTAGTCAAACTCATCCGCTCAAAAGGTGTTGGCGTTTATTTCGTCACACAAAACCCGCTTGATGTGCCAGATGGGGTTCTCTCGCAATTGGGCAATCGCATACAACATGCATTGCGCGCTTACACACCGCGCGAACAAAAAGCCGTTAAAGTTGCAGCATCTACCTTTAGACCCAACCCAGAATTTGACGCTTATGACGTGATTATGGAGCTTGGCGTTGGTGAAGCACTTGTTTCAACGCTGGAACGCAAGGGTGTTCCGTCAATGGTTCAGCGCACGTTGATCCGCCCACCATCATCACGCCTTGGTCCGCTCACAAAAGCAGAGCGCAAAGCGGCCATTAAAGACAGTCCGATTTACGGGCTTTATGATGAGGCACAAGATCGTGAATCTGCTTATGAAGTACTGAAAGGCCGCGCCAAGAAAAAGGCTGAGGCTGAGGAAAAACAGCGCGAACAAGAAGAACGTGAACGCGAAGAAAAAGGCCGCATGAAACGCTCACGCAGTGGCTACCGTGATGATGAAGGCTACCGTGATGATCGCCCAACGCGCCGCTCGCGTCGTAAATCGACACGCGGCCGTGGCAGAAAACGTCAGAGCGTTGCAGAAGCGGCGATGAAGTCAGTGACACGCTCAATTGCGAGTTCACTCGGGCGCGCTTTGGTGCGCGGTATTCTAGGCAGCTTGAAGGGTGGGCGCTAAATCTATGAGCATTGAAGCGGTACTTGAAAACGTCGATCAAAATTTGATTTCTAGCCTAGATCGGCTTTTCGATTTGATGCGGATCAAAAGCATCTCGACTGATCCTGCCTATAAAGCTGATTGCCAAAGTTGTGGCGAATGGTTGGTGAATGAGCTGAACGGAATTGGCTTTGATGCCTCACTCCGCATGACCCCCGGCCATCCAATGGTTGTGGCCCATGATAAAAACGCGACAAGCGGACCGCATGTTTTGTTTTATGGCCATTATGACGTGCAACCGGTTGATCCGCTCGACCTATGGGACAGCGATCCCTTCGCGCCACAAATCATCACTATGGAAGATGGCAGCAAGCGGATTACGGGCCGCGGTTCTGCCGATGACAAAGGGCAGTTGATGACCTTTGTCGAGGCGTGCCGTGCTTATAAGGCTGTGACGGGTGCTTTGCCGTGTTCTGTGACGATCTTTTTTGAGGGCGAAGAAGAATCTGGCTCGCCAAGCCTTGATGGTTTCTTGGAAAGCTCAGGCGACGAATTGAAGGCTGACATTGCTTTGGTCTGCGATACTAATATGTGGGATCGCGACACACCTGCAATCACCACCACATTGCGCGGCATGTTGGGTGAGGAAATCACCATCAAGGCCGCCGATATGGATTTGCACTCTGGCTATTTTGGCGGACCTGCGATTAATCCTATCCGTGTGTTGAGCGATATTTTGTCCAAGCTTCGTGATGAAAATGGTGCGGTGACTATTCCAGGCTTTTATGATGGCGTTTTGGAAATTCCAGCTGACATCAAAGAGATTTGGGACGGTCTCAATTTTGATGCGGACGCCTTCTTGGGAAGCGTCGGCCTCTCTGAGCCTGCGGGCGAAAAAGACCGCTCTGTATTGGAACAAATTTGGACGCGCCCGACGTGCGAGATTTGCGGTATTTGGGGTGGGTACACAGAGACAGGTTTCAAGACTGTTCTGCCAGCCGAAGCCCACGCGAAAATCTCATTCCGTCTGGTTGGTGAACAAGACCCGCATAAAATTCGCGAAAGTTTTCGCAAGATGGTGCAAGAGCTTTTGCCGCCTGATTGTGAGGTTGAATTTATCGGTCACGGTGCGAACCCTGCGACCATGTTGCCGTTTGATAGCCCGTGGCTCACCAAAGCACGCGGTGCGTTGGATGAAGAATGGGGTGTTCAAACAGCAATGGCGGGTATCGGCGGATCGATCCCTGTTGTTGGCGATTTCAAAACCCATCTCGGTATGGACAGCTTAATGGTTGGCTTTGGCCTTGGCGACGACCGTATTCACTCGCCTAATGAGAAGTATGAGCTGAAGAGTTTCCATAAGGGTATTCGCTCTTGGGTACGGATTTTGGATGCGCTGGCTGATTAGAAGTCGCTTGGTTCAAGCTCTCCTCATCCTCCTTGTTTTGCTGTTCGGTCCCGTTCTGATTGCGGGCGGGTTTTACTATTTCAGTGATGATCAACCGCCATGGTGGGACGCTAAATTTCAATCCAGCGGACAGGCACCTTTGGCCCAAAACCATGAGGGCGCTGTCGTGCAAATTTATGCGGCGCGTGCTTATCGCTGGCGCGGTGTTTTTGCGGTTCACACATGGATTACCTACAAAAAGCAAGGCAGTAATGCCTATGAGCGCTATGACGTAATTGGTTGGAATGCTGTGCCGCTCACGAGAAATCGTGGGGCGGGAGATGCTGATTGGTTCGGCCGCGCACCTGAACTTATCTATGACGAGCGCGGCGAAAAGGCAGCGTTGCTTATCCCAAAAATTGAACAAGCAATTGCAGATTACCCTTATGGCGGGCGAGGCGGTTACACCACGTGGCCCGGCCCAAATTCTAATACGTTTGTTGCCCATGTGTTGCGCCAAATACCTGAGATAGATGCCGCCATGCCGCCCCATGCTGTCGGCAAAGATTTTGGGACAAGTTGGTTCTCCGTTTTGGAAACGCCATCCAACACGGGTTGGCAGATTTCTTTCAAGGGCTACGCTGGTTTTGCTGTTGGTCTTGTTGAAGGGTTGGAGCTTCATTTCCTGGGTGAAACCTTGGGCATTGATTTCTTGCGGCCTGCGTTAAAATTTCCGGGCCTTGGTCGTCTTGGTATGAACCGTGTCAAGAAGCATTGATTTTGCTTGACCCGCTGAGCGTCAAACGTAATGTTGGAAACAGCAAAAAGAAGGAATGAACATGGCTGACTGGTCAGAAACGTGGACATGGATTGATGGCAAATGGCACGAGGGCAATGTGCCGATCTCCGGCGTGCGCTCTCATGCAACTTGGCTTGGGTCTAGTGTTTTTGATGGTGGTCGAATGTTTGATGGCGTGATGCCTGATATGGACCTTCACGCCGAGCGGGTTAACCGCTCTGCCAAATCGCTCGGACTTGCCCCAACCATGCAAGCAGGTGAAATTCTTGAACTTGCAAAAGAAGGTGTTGCGAAATTTATCAGCGATGATGCGCTCTATGTTCGACCAATGTATTGGGCGGAAGAGGGCGGCTTTATGGGCGTTCCGCCAGAAGCTTCCTCAACGCAATTCTGCCTTTGCATCCATGTGACGCCAATGCCAGAGCCAACGGGCTTTACTTCGATGGTGTCCAGCATTCGCCGCCCCGCACCAGACCAAGCCCCCGTTGATGCGAAGGCTGGTTGTCTTTATCCCATGGGTGGGCGTGCTATTCGTGAAGCTCAAGACCACGGTTTTGAAAATGCCATCGTGCTTGATGCCATCGGCAATGTGGCAGAATTTGCGACTGCGAATTTATGGACAGCAAAAGACGGCGTTGCTTATACGCCAGCGCCAAACGGCACCTTCTTAAATGGCATCACGCGCCAACGAGTGATCAAACTCCTGCGTGAAGCAGGAACTGAGGTTGTTGAGAAGGTCATGACGGTGGCAGAAGTAATGGATGCGGACGAAGTGTTCTCAACGGGCAATTATTCCAAGGTGATGCCTGTCACCAGTGTTGGCGATAAGAAATTTGGCATTGGTCCAATCGCTCAAAAATCACGCGATCTCTATTGGGATTTCGCCCACTCTTCTTAAAGCTCAAGTATTTGAACATGACCCACCCCCTCGATGAAGGCACAAAGCTTGTCGCCGTTGAAGAAGGCATTTGGCAAGGCCAACCCAGCGAACCGTATAAAAACATGGTCGGCCCTTTTGGTGGGTTCGTTTCTGCAGCGTTCATGCGCTCCGTGTTGGAAGATCCGCGTGTGATGGGAACGCCTGTGGCGTTGACCGTCAATTTTTGTGGCGGGTTGGGCGATGCGCCTTTTACGATCACCACTAAGCTTCAACGGGGTGGAAAATATACACAGCACTGGTCGCTAGAACTCTCACAAGAAGAAGGGGGTGTTAGAGCAACCGCCTCTATCGTGATGGGCGCGCGGGGTGAAGCATTTTCTCATCAAATCGCCAAAGCACCCCAAACACGGGATTGGCAGACAATTGAGCCATTGCCCCCATTGCCAATGTTTAACTGGATTAATTCGTATGAATTCAGGTTTGCCAGTGGCGCGCCAGATTTTACGGGCAAAGAATTTGAGCCGTTGAAAGAAGGTCCGACAGAAGTTTGGGTGCGCGACAAGCCATCAAGACCGCTTGATTATCTTTCACTAACCGCACTTGCTGATACGTTTTTTCTGAGGCTCTTACATGTGCGTGGGACGTTTCCTCCCATGGGAACCGTTACACTCACCACCTATTTCCATGCGACACCAGATGAATTGAGCGCGCAAGGTGATCATCCCTTATTGGCGGTGGCGAATTGCAATCGCTTGCATGGTCAGTTCAACGACCAGCCGATCTGTCTATTTGGTGTCAACGGAAACGCCCTTGTTTCGGGCACTCAAGTGGCTTGGTACAAACATTAGTAAACTCTTCTCTTGCCCTTAGAGCAAAGTGAACCTATTTTCCGATTTATAAAGTTTCTCGCGCACTTAAGCGCTTTTCCCTTGGAGATACAAAAAATGGCTTTCATCCTTCCAGATCTGCCTTACGCCTATGACGCGCTCGGCCCTTACATGTCTGCTGAAACTCTTGAGTTTCACCACGACAAACACCACAACGCTTATGTAACTGCTGGTAACGGCATGATCGACGGCACTCCTTATGCTGACATGAGCCTCGAAGATGTTGTTGTGAAAAGCCACGGCGACAATGCAGGCCTCTTCAACCAAGCTGGCCAGCACTACAACCACATTCACTTTTGGAACTGGATGAAACCAAATGGCGGCGGCGCTATTCCTGGTAATCTTGAAGCGAAAATTATTGCTGACCTTGGTTCCGTTGAAGCATTCCGCGATGCGTTCATCAAAGCAGGCATGACACAATTCGGTTCTGGCTGGTGCTGGCTTGCATTGAAAGATGGCAAACTAGAAATCATGAAAACGCCAAACGGCGAAAACCCATTGATCCACGGGGCAACACCTGTGCTTGGCTGTGATGTTTGGGAACATTCATATTACATCGATTACCGCAACGCGCGTCCAAAGTACTTGGAAGCATTCGTTGATAATCTTGTAAACTGGGAATACGCAACAGAGCTTTTCGAAGCAGCGTCGTAATTCTAGGTATCGAATTTATAAGAATAAAAAGCCCGCTTTTAAGCGGGCTTTTTTAATTATGCTTTTGCATCTGACGGGGAAGACCATGGTGCTAATTTATAAAACCAAGTCTTTAGCCGCGTCGAGCTTTTACCGGGCAACATGTAGGCAATGCAGCTGCGCATCAAGCCGAGGTAACACCAGATGTTAAGCGGATCGAAATATCGAACTTGTGTCGCCATGCGTGATCGGATCAAACGTGCAGGGCGGGAGACTGATTGTGAATCTTGCCGGATGTTATAACGCATAACCACCTCTGGAACATTGGCAGCTTTATGTCCCTTATGGATGATGCGTGTTAGCAACTCATAATCTGGCATGTAAGCGTCTTCTTTGTAGAATCCTACATCGTCAAAAAGAGTGGCGCGATAAACGACTGTGGAATGAATGAATGTAGAATTCAAACGATGCTGTCGGCGAATAACTTCGTTCGTTGTTGGGTGATAACAGCGCCACAACAATCCGTCTGTATCTTGGTCAACCATGTCAGCAGCGCCGCCGACTAACATCAGCTCTGGATCGCTCTCTAATAGCGCCAATTGCAATTTGAATTTGTTGGCATAAGCAATGTCATCAGAATCGTTGATTGCGATAAACTCACAACCATCAGCAAGCGCAGCTTTGACGCCACGGTTGAAACCAAACGCGCACCCTTTGTTGACTTCATTTGGCAGATACTTGAACCAAGGCTTGTCGCCCCATTTGTCCAAAATTGGTTGAACAGATTTGGGTGAACAATCTTCTATCAGATATACATTGAAGGGGACTTCAATGTGCTTAAATGCATCCAGCACAGCATCGATGGTCTGAAGTTCTTGGTAATACGCAATGACAATGCCGAGTTTCATTATTAGCTCCTGTTTGAGCTAAATGTAATCGGTGAGCGCAACTTTAAAAAGACCGTGAAAAGCCTACAGTTAGCCGCATGGTTAGCGAAAATACTTAATGGCGACCATTCTCACGAATACTTGACAGTTTTTCTTTGTATTGTGTTTATTCTGGGTTTGAGAAAAGCATTTTAATGCATGTTCTGTCTAAAAGGTTCGCGTCTTTGTGATCGCAAGAGAAATTCATGTGATCGAATTTGGGGGCCAGAGGCTGGGTATTGCAGCTCTCTGGCCTAGTGCCGTTTTATGGTAAAAACCGATTTTTAGTTAAAGGATCCCATCACCTTCAAAGCGAAGGCATATTCTTGGGCGGTTTCTTTCAAGCTATCAAAACGACCAGACGCGCCAGAATGACCTGAATCCATATTGGTCTTGAGCATCAAGATATTGTCGTCGCTCTTATGCTCTCTCAATTTTGCAACCCATTTTGCTGGTTCCCAATAGGTAACGCGTGGATCGGTTAGGCCTGCAAGGGCGAAGATTGGTGGATAGGCTTGTGCGCTTACGTTGTCCACCGGCGAATAGGCTGCGATGGTTTTATAGTCTTCAGTACTCTCAATCGGATTACCCCATTCTGGCCACTCAGGCGGGGTGAGGGGAAGCGTGTCATCAAGCATTGTTGTGAGTACATCCACGAAAGGAACAGCCGCGATGCAGCCACCGAACAAGGATGGTTCCATATTGACGATAGCGCCCATCAACATGCCGCCAGCCGAGCCGCCATGGGAGATGATTTTGCCTTTTGAGGTATAGCCTTCATTGGCAAGGTGGTGCCCTGCCGAGATGAAATCCTTAAAGGTGTTTTCTTTGTGCTCGCGTTTGCCAGCTTTATACCAAGCATCACCCTTTTCCATGCCGCCACGAATATGGGCGATGGCATAAACAAAGCCACGATCAACAAGGGATAGGCGCGTGGTGGAGAATGAGGCAGGCATCGACATGCCGTATGAACCATATCCGTAAAGTAGCAAAGGTGCGGAGCCATCAAGCGGCGTGTCTTTGCGATGGACGATAGAAATTGGAACATCCACACCGTCATGACTTTTTGCTTGAAGGCGGCGGGTTACATAATCGCCAGCATCATGACCGGATGGAATTTCCTGCTCTTTGCGAAGAACGCGCTCGCGGGTTTCCATGTCGTAATCATAGGTTTGGCCAGGTGTTGTCATGGATGAATAGGAAAAGCGAATAGCCGTTGTGTCGTATTCATAGCCACCTGAAAGGCCCAGAGAATAAGCTTCTTCATCAAAAGAGATTGCGTGCTCTTCGCCATCCGACAAGCGTTGGATAACAATGCGCGGTAGGGCGCTTCGAACTTCAAGCCACACAAGGTGGTTCTTGTAGGTGCCCATAGACTTGATAAGCCGGCCCGGTTCATAGGCGACATAATCTTCCCAGTTGCTGCGGGATGGGTCTGAGACAGGTGCTGTTACCAGCTTTATATCTGCTGCATCATCCGCGTTGGTTGAGATGATCAATCGGGTATCGTCCAGATCGTCCACGGAATACTCAATTTCAATCTCGCGCTTTGCCACCAAGCGCGGTGCGCTTTCTGGTTTGTCCGCATCAATCAAATAGACTTCGGCCGTTTGGTGATCATGGCAATCAATGGTGATGAAGCGATTGGCTGATGTTTTGCCAACGCCAACGAAAAAACCTGGGTCTTCTTCTTCATAGATCAGTTGATCGTTTTCTGGTGCGTCGCCGATGACATGCCTGAACACTTTGGACGGGCGATGGTTCTCATCCTGCTTCACATAGAAGAAAGACTTGCTGGCATTATCCCAAACACCGCCGCCAGTGGTCTCAGTAATTTCGTCAGCAAGGTCTTCGCCTGTCGCCAAATCGCGCACACGCAGCGTGAAGTACTCAGAGCCCTTGTCATCAAATGACCAAATGCCGAGTTTGTGGTCATCAGAATGCCCAAGCCCACCAAGTCGGAAATAGGCTTTTCCTTCTGCCAGCGCATCGCCATCAAGCAGCACTTGTTCATTCGAGCCATCAAGGGCTGTGCGTAGAAAATGAGGTTGCTGGCCGCCCGTCACATACCGCATCGAATAGGCATAATCGCCATCTTTTGAAGGTACGGAAGAATCATCTTCTTTAATCCGCGCTTTCATTTCTTCAAACAGCGTTTCTTGAAGGGCAGTGGTGTCTTCAAAATATGCGTTGGTATAATCGTTTTCGGCTTCAAGATATCCGCGAATGTCGTCTGCCAGAACGGAGGGGTCGCGCATGACTTCTTGCCAGTTATCAGCACGAAGCCAAGCATAATCATCTGTGCGTTCAATTCCATGATTGCTCAGTGTGACAGGTCGTTTTTCCGCTTTGGGCGGTGTCGGCATTTTATTGGTCATGAAGTTTATTCGTCCGCTTCAAAGGTAAGAGCATGGCCATTCATACAATAGCGTTGGCCTGTTGGCAGAGGGCCGTCTGGAAAGACATGGCCAAGGTGAGCATCACATTTGGCACATCTGACTTCTGTGCGCACCATGAAAAAACTGCGGTCTTTATATTCGGCAACGTTTTCCTCGCCGATAGGCGCAAAGAAACTCGGCCATCCCGTGCCAGATTCAAATTTGGTTTTGGTTTCAAACAGCGGATTGCCACAGCAAACACAGGAAAACGTGCCATCGGCTTCTTGATGTTGGTGCGGGCCAGTGCCAGCGCGTTCTGTGCCGTGTTCTCTGGTGACACGATATTGTTCAGCCGTTAATTGCGAACGCCATTCTGCATCTGGTTTTACAATTTCGACATTTGGGTTTGGTTTTGCCATTTGTGATGAACTCCTCTTTGGTTCAAAAAATAGTATCTATCGCGAAGACGGCAAGTCACGCTTTTGGCATGATACATGCGAATGGTGATGGAATGTGTCGATATTTGTGGGAAAACGTTGTTTTGGGAATAAAAACGCAGTTTGCGGTTGTGGAATTACACTTAGACTTCTGTATGTAGGTTAACGCTCAATCACGAAATGATTCGGATTGTTTTACACGTAACGCCAGTCGAAACAAAAGTTTAGTTATGCCGCGATCTCCCATTCGGTTTTTGCTTCTCGCAATACTTCTTTTTGCCACATGGTTACTGCTGTCTGGTATTTATCACATACCTAGATTGAACATTACTGGTGCGGTAACTTGCGTTATTGTCGCTTGGATTGTTGACCGTGCTCGGCTGCTAGATTTTGAAGCGCTGCCGTTAGCGCTGGTTCCCCGTGGTTTGACTTATTGGCCTTGGCTTGGCTGGGAGATTGTGAAATCTGCCCTCAATGTTACGCGCATTATTCTTAGTCCTAAAATGCCAATCTCACCGACGATGATTACGTTTACGCCAACTCAAAAAACAGATGTGGGTTTGGCAACGCATGGCAATTCAATCACGCTGACACCTGGCACAATTACTGTTGGAATATCCTCCGCCAACAATATCATTCAAGTGCATGGCATTGAGCGCTCAGGTGCTGAAGGTTGTGCGGGCAGTGATATGGACAAGAAAGTCAGTTGGTTTGAAGGCAAAGGAGGCGCGTCATGATGTTTGTTGTGACAATGGCAGCGGTTTTGATTTCGCTTGCTCTGGCCACATTCCGTGCACTGGCGGGGCCAAATGTCTTTGACCGTGTGCTGGCGGGTAACTTCGTTGGAACCTTGGCGATTTTGTTTTTGGCAGTCCTTGGCTTTTTGAATGGTCGCCCAGAGTTTTTGGATGTCGGTTTGGTTTATGCCTTTTTGAACATCACAGGCACCTATGCCGTATTGAAGTTCTTCCGCTATGGCGCGCTCGGTGGTGAAGCGCCACCTAAGGAGCAAGAAGAATCCCGTGAAGGTGTGAGCGGGGTGCATAAATAATGGACGCTTTGGTTGATCTTCTTTCTTGGGCGCTTTTAGGTGCTGGTTCGTTCTTCCTCGTGATTGGCGCAATCGGCTTGGTGCGGATGCCTGATATCTTCACCAGAATGCACGCGACCTCTGTTGCTGAAACGCTCGGTGTTGGCTTCATTTTAGGTGGCTTAATGGTCCAAGGCGGATTTACGTTGGTGACGTTCAAACTCGTTTGCTTGTTTATCTTGCTGTTTTTAACTGCACCTGTTGCATCACACGCGATTGCCCGTGCTGCGATTGCAGACGGTGTCGAGCCGATTTTGGACGGACCTGAAATTGATGCGCGCGACGGGGATGACCTGCCGCCACTCGGGTCGACCAGAAAAGTAACCACTGCAATTGATGCGTCAGACGCGGAAGCTTCTGCTTCGGTGATTGTCGAAGACGAGACAGTCAATACTGGGGAGAAGCGATAATGTCTGAATCCATTATCAATATGATCCTGCTAACCTTGCTGGCCTGTGTCACCGTCGGTGTTGTGAGAACGCGCAATCTGTTCGGTGTCGTTGTTCTGGCTGGTATTTACTCATTCCTCATCGCATCCGTGATGATGGTCCTTGATGCGGTTGATGTTGCGATGACTGAAGCCTCCGTTGGTGCGGGTGTTTCAACAGTTCTGATCTTGGGCACGCTCTACCTAACGAAGACCCATGAAGCCTTGCCGAAAAAGACAAGTGTCATGCCGCTGATCGTGGCTCTCGCGGTTGGTTTGATGTTGATTTACGGTACGATTGATCTGCCGCCATTTGGCATTGCAGAGCAACCGATCAACCAACATATTGGCATCGGCTTTCTTGATCGTTCCATTCCTGAAACAGGTATTCCCAACGTGGTGACATCCGTTTTGGCAACCTATCGTGGTTTCGATACGCTGGGCGAGGTAACCGTTGTGTTCACCGCTGGTATCGGCATTTTGATGCTGCTTCGTCGCCGCCGTTCAAAAAAACAAGAGGGGGAGCAATAGGATGCGTCTTGATGTGATCCTGCGCATTGTCACAAAGATGATGCTGCCCTTTATGTTGATGTTTGCGCTTTACGTGCATTTCCACGGTGACTTTAGTCCCGGTGGAGGGTTCCAAGCTGGCGTGATTATTGGCGCTGCAGTCGTGTTTCATGCCTTGGTGTTCGGCCTTTACCCAACCCAGAAAATCGTAACGCCGCGCCTTGCTGAAATCATGATGCCGCTTGGCGTTTTGATCTATGCTGGTGTTGGTGTCATCACGTTGATGCTCGGCGAAAACTTCCTTGGCTATGATGTTTTGGATGGTCACTACGACCCAACAAAGAACAATTACCACGGGCAAGAGCGCGGTGTTTTGTGGATTGAGGTGGGCGTGCTCACAACAGTTGCAGGCACCATCATCTCAATTTTTTATGCCTTTGCAGGACGGGGACGTCTGAAAGATGATTGAAGATATCGTCACCAATTATAACTATTTCATCACCATCTTCTTGATGTCGTGCGGTCTTTATATCGTCGTGGCCAGAGGCAATATGGTGAAGAAGCTGATCGGTCTTGGCCTGTTCCAAACCTCGGTTTATTTGCTCTATCTGTCACCCGGTAAAATTCTTGGCGGAACACCGCCGATTATCGGTGAAGGCTATGAAGTTTATTCAAACCCATTGCCGCACGTCTTGATCCTAACTGCGATCGTGGTGGGTGTTGCAACGCTAGGTCTTGGTCTGGCGCTTGTTGTTCGTATTAATGAAGCCTATGGCACAATTGAAGAAGATGACCTCTTCGGCAAGGGTGGCATTGCTGATGAAGAAGATGCTCATCAGGGCATGGGAGGTGGCGAATGAGTGCCGACGCATCCCACGCAACAGCGGCTTTTTCTGTGATGGAACATTTGCCAATTCTACTTGTTGCAGTCCCAATGATTGGCGCAGCCGTCGTTGCGATGACACGCAGCAGCAATTTGGCTTGGTTCATTTCTCTTGTTATCAGCCTTATCATGCCAGTCCTTGCAGGCCTGCTTCTGCATGAAGTTTATAAGGCGGGCGTTATCTCTTATGCCCTCGGCGGTTGGGAACCACCATACGGTATTGAATACCGTGTTGATGTGGCCAATGCCTTCGTTCTTCTTATCGTTTCCGTCATGGCAACCTTCGCGCTTTTATACGCAAAGCGTGTCGTAGAAGAAGATATTGCAGATCATAACAGACCGTGGTTTTACACCATGTATTTGTTGTGCCTTTGCGGTCTTCTCGGCATCGCCGTCACAGGCGACGCTTTCAACGCCTTCGTGTTTCTTGAAGTGTCATCTCTTTCAACCTACGCAATGATTGCAATGGGTCGTGACCGCCGTGCTCTGATTGCTGCTTACCAGTATCTCGTTATGGGCACGATTGGTGCAACGCTCTATGTGATTGGCGTTGGTATCTTGTTTGCGATGACAGGCACTTTGAACTTTGCTGATATGGCAGAGCGGCTGAAAGACGTTGAAGAGACAAGACCAGTCTTTGCAGCCCTTGCCTTCATTACTGTTGGCCTTAGCCTCAAGATTGCGCTCTTCCCACTTCATAAGTGGCTACCAAATGCCTATGCTTATGCACCGTCCATGGCGACTGTGTTCTTGGCATCGACAGCAACAAAAGTCGCGATCTATTTGTTGGTCCGCTTCGCTTATTCAATCTATGCTCCGGTTGTAGATTTTGGCAGTTCACCGTCCGTTTCTATCATCGTTGGCTTGTCGCTTCTTGCCATGTTCATCGCGTCCTTCGTGGCCTGTACGCAAAAGAACGTTGAACGCATGTTGGCATTCTCGTCTGTTGCGCAAATTGGTTATATAACCCTTGGCGTTTCATTCGGCTCTAAGCTTGGTCTCACAGGCGGTTTGGTTCACCTGTTGAACCACGCGGTTATGAAGGGTGCGCTCTTCATGTGCACCGGCGCGATTATGTTGCGGCTTGGTTCCGTGAAGCTTGATGATATGGCGGGTATCGGTCGCAAAATGCCAATTACGATGGCGCTGTTTGTCCTTGCTGGTCTCAGCCTCATTGGTGTCCCTGGCACTGTTGGCTTCGTATCCAAATGGTACTTGGCGCTTGCATCCTTTGAATCAGGACAAGGCTGGCTTGCCTTTGCCATTATGGGCTCATCGCTCTTGGCTGTGGTCTATGTCGGTCGGGTTGTTGAAGTTGCCTATTTCAGAGAGCCAAGCGCGCGCGTTATGACCACTCAGGAGCCACCATTCATGATGTTGGTTCCAATGGTCTTGCTCGTGATTGCTTGTTTCTACTTCGGTATTGATGCGGAATACACCGCAGAAACGGCTGCAAAGGCTGCTGATGTGTTTCTTTCTGGCATGGGAGGGGCTGCCCAATGATGACGATGGATAGCCTTTTACTCTTTACGATCTTGCTGCCTTTATTGGCCGCTGTCGGTATCCTTGTTTTCTCGCGTTACCCAAACATGCGCGAAGGCATCACAATTGTTACAGCCATTGTCCTGCTGTTTGAAGTGATCAACGTTTATGATTATTTCCAAGGCGGACAAGTGCCAGCTGTTGGACCGTTCCAAGTTCTACCGGGCCTTGATATCGCCTTTAATGTTGAACCATTGGGCATGTTGTTCGCGCTGATTGCTTCGATTTTGTGGATCATCAATTCGATCTATTCAATCGGCTATATGCGTGGCAATAACGAGCCTCGCCAAACACAGTTTTATATCTGTTTTGCGGTTTCTATTTTCGGTGTCATGGGCATCGCGTTTTCTGCAAACCTCTTTACGCTGTTCTTGTTCTACGAAATTTTGACACTCGCGACTTATCCGCTGGTGACACATAAGGGCAATGATGATGCGAAGAAGGGCGGACGCCTCTACCTTTTGATCCTGCTTGGCACATCAATGTTGTTGCTCCTGCCTGCAATCATCTGGACTGGCTTCCTTGCTGGAACAATGGACTTCACTGTTGGTGGCATCTTAGACGGCAAAGCTTCATCTGGCGTGCTTCTGGTCCTCATGCTGCTCTTCATGTTCGGCATTGGTAAGGCGGCCCTCATGCCGTTCCATTTCTGGCTTCCAGCCGCAATGGTCGCACCAACGCCTGTATCCGCCTTGCTCCATGCTGTGGCGGTTGTGAAAGCTGGCGTGTTCACCGTTGTTAAAGTGATCGTCTATGTCTTCGGCATTGATCTTTTAAAAGAGACAGGGGCAGGCGACTGGTTGCTCTATGCAGCAGGCTTTACTGTTGTTGCCGCATCATTGGTTGCTATCCGTCAGGACAACATCAAAAAACGACTTGCCTATTCAACGGTTAGTCAGCTCTCCTATGTGGTGCTTGCTGCGGCCATCTTAGCGCCGATCTCGATGATTGGTGCGGCCATGCACATTGCAGCGCACGCAGTCTCTAAGATTACACTCTTCTTTGCAGCTGGTTCAATTTACACCGCTGCTCATAAAACAGAGGTGAGCCAACTAAATGGCATTGGTTGGAAGATGCCAATTACCATGGCAGCCTTTGCTGTAGGCGCGCTTTCTATGATCGGCCTGCCGCCAACCGCTGGCTTCCTTGGCAAGTGGTTTATGCTTTCAGGCGCTGTTTCGACAGGGCAGTGGTTTGCTGTTGGCGTAATCGTGGTTTCCACCATGTTGAACGCTGGTTACTTCCTGCCAATTTTGTACCGTGCTTTCTTGATGAAGCCGGACGTTGAAGGGGACCACGGCGAGGCACCTCTTGGCATTTTAATCGCAATCTCCGCAACGGCGATCGGGACAATACTTCTGTTCTTGTTCCCAGGCGTTGCCTTTGACCTAGCATCCAAAATGGTTGGGCTTTGATATGAGTGAACAAAAACCAGATAGCGACCACTGGCTTGTGCGTCCAAGAACAATCCGATTGATATGGATTTGGTCCATCATCATCTTGGCACTCTTGGTGCTTGGCGATTTTCTTGTTCATCATCACAGCTATTTTGGCCTTGATGGAACCTTTGGTTTTGGCGCGTGGTACGGCTTTATAAGCTGCGTTGTTCTAGTGGTAGGATCTAAGCTGGTTGGCTTGATCCTGAAACGTCCGGATACATATTATGATGAGTGATACACTCCTTCCACCTGGTCTCATCCTCATTCTCATAGGTCTGCTGCTTCCGCTGCTTAAAGATACGTGGCGTAGCATTGCCTTGGTGCTTGGCCCGCTGTTGGTCTTAGTCAGTGTTTGGTCTTTGCCAGATGGAAATGTCGTAAAGGCGAGCTATCTCGGTTACGAACTGGTGCTTGTTCGGGCAGATGAATTATCACGCCTGTTTGCTACAGTCTTTTCGCTCATGGCAGCAGCCGGTGGTTTATACGCCATCAGTCAATCTAAAACGCGCGAGCTTTCAGCAGCCTTCGTTTATGCAGGGTCGGCCATTAGTGTGGTCTTTGCAGGTGACTTGATTACCGTCTTCATCTTCTGGGAAATCATGGCAATCGCCTCCACAATAGTGGTCTGGTCCGGTGGGGCAGGGGCGAAAGCGGCAGGGCAACGCTATGCGGTTGTGCACTTCTTAGGTGGCGTTCTGCTTATGGCAGGCATTGCAGGAGAAGTTGCGACGACAGGCTCCATTGCCTTTGACGTGATGGAAGCAAACTCTTGGTCACGTTGGTTGATCCTCGGTGGCTTCTTAATCAACGCAGGTGCACCGCCATTTTCTGCATGGCTACCTGACGCTTATCCCGAAGCTTCTTGGTCTGGCACCGTTTTCCTTTCAGCTTTCACCACGAAGACGGCAGTCTACGTGTTGATGCGGACTTTCCCAGGCACAGAAATCTTGATCTATATCGGCCTCTATATGGTCTTCTACGGCATCGTCTATGCGATCTTAGAAAACGATATGCGCCGCATTTTGGCCTATTCAATCATCAACCAAGTTGGCTTTATGATTGTTGGTATCGGTATCGGTAGCGAAATGTCGCTCAATGGTGCCGCCGCTCACGCTTTCGTCCACATTATCTATAAGGCGTTGTTATTGATGTCCGCTGGTGCGGTCCTCTACCAAACCGGTAAGCACAAGTGTACGGACTTGGGCGGATTGTTCCGCACCATGCCGATTACCATGATCTGCGGTACAATCGGCGCCTTAGCGATCTCGGCCTTCCCGTTTACTTCTGGCTTTGTTGCCAAGTCAGTCATCTCTCAGGGCGCAGCAGACGCACACTTAGGCTTTGTCTGGTATTTACTTGCTGCCGCTTCTGCTGGTGTGTTCCTTCATGCGGGTATTAAATTCCCTTGGTTTGTGTTCTTCCAAAAAGACAGTGGCATGCGCCCAAGTGAGCCACCGAAGACCATGCTGTGGTCAATGGTGCTGCTTTCTGCCGCCTGTATTTTGATCGGTGTGTTCCCTGATATGCTTTATAGCTTGTTGCCGCACCAAGTTGATTATGTCCCTTACACAGGTGCGCACATCGTCTTCCAACTTCAGCTCTTGCTGTTCTCTGGCCTTGCCTTCTTTGTGCTTTTACCAATGTTGAAGCGGACACTTACAATTACGCTAGACTTTGATTGGTTCTATCGCAGCTTTGGTAAAGCAGTAGCCCGTATTTTTGACGGCGTGACGGCTGGTTTGTGGGCCTCCCTCGTGAGTTTATGCACTGGGGTTTCTAAGTCTGCTGTGAACTTGATCCTAAAATTACACGGACCCAAAGGTGTCTTTTCTGAGACGTGGTCTACAGGCGTGATGGCTTTTTGGACGACGGTATTACTCGGCCTGAATTTGTTGGTCTACTTTACGTGGTAAACTAGAATTGAGTAAAATTTATTACAACTCTAGGTAGATTTATCCGGACTTATATGTATATTTGAAATGGTTGAGCGTTTGATTCATATTCTTTGCTCAATAAAAACATCAAATATAAATACAAGAATCTGGCTAGGGATATACTTTGAATAATTTGGATGAAAAAGAGGTATTCAAACCTAATCAAAATAACGATATTGTTGATCTTACATCGGATATTATTTGTTCTTATGTAACAAATAACTCTGTTACAGTTGAAGATCTGCCAAGCTTAATAAGCCAAATACACTCTACACTTGTCGCTATTTCTGGACCTAAAATAGATACGATGCAGGAACCGCAGAAACCTGCGGTATCTAAAAAGCGATCAATCAAGCCAGACTATTTGATTTGTTTGGAAGATGGGCAGAAATTCAAGTCGTTAAAACGACACTTGCGGTCAAAATACAATCTATCTCCTGAAGAATATCGGTTGAAATGGCAACTTCCGTCCGACTATCCAATGGTGGCGCCAAATTATGCCGCCGAACGATCAAAGCTCGCGATGAAAATGGGATTAGGCCAAAAACGAAAATGATCGATCGTCAAATTTATTTATAAAAAGTTATAAGATTTTTAAAATAAAAATGATCATTTATTTGTCGTAAACCTAAAATTGGTGATAAAATTTAAAATACTCCCCATGCATCAATAAAAAATAAAAATGATGCATTAATTTGGGGAAAATAATATGCGGCATGATCAAAGTATCGTAGAATTAGTTGATGTTGAGCCATTTAATTTGTTTTACGCAAAGGGCAGAGGCACTTGTGATTTCATAAAGTACTCTACCGCCAAGGCATTTGGTATCCGGTCTTGCGATTTGGAATCAAGAACAAGAAAGCAAGCTGATATTGCGTTTGCGCGGCAGATAGCAATGTACATCGCTCATGTGCGTCTTGGACTAAACCTTGGAGAAGTCGGGAGAGTCTTTCAACGGGATAGAACGACCGTTGGTCACGCTTGTCGTTTAATCGAAGATAGAAGAGATGACGAGCAAGTTGATTTTTTGATCAATTGTTTGGAACGAGCAGTCGAAGAGTGGTTGCAAATCGCGCATCACCGCACCGTTGGTATAGCATCGGGGGTAGAAAAATGAGCGATCTTGAAAAACGGTCCATCAAATTATTACGTTTAATCGCTGGTTCATCCAAGAGTGTGGGTGTGAATAGCGGTGTTGCCGAGGCACTAAAACAAGACGAAGTGTTGCTGGATAAATTGTTTGCCAACGCATTGATCGAGAAAAAGCCACCTCATGGTTATTCTATTACCAAAGAGGGGGTGAATTTTTTGAAACGGGGACGGTGCGATGAAGGCATCGCCTATCAACGACAACACCAAAGTGTTGTTGTTGGCGAGATTGATGCTGGCGAAAAAGTATCTATCAACCAAAATGAAAGTCCATTGGCTCGGTTGTATCATCGTCGCGGCAGGTCGGGCGGACGCTTGCTATCTAAAATACAGTTTGAGGCGGGCGAGTGTCTTCGGCGAGATTTTGAAGCATCACGAATGAGCCCAAAACTTGGAATGACGCTTGGCCCGAAAGTAGATGGCGGTGGCTATCGTGACGCCGCCTCAAGTGCCATGACAGGATCGATTGCTGCAAAGCAAAGGACCGAGCAAGCAATGGCCACCGTCGGGCCAGAGCTTGGCACTTTATTGCTAGATGTTTGCTGCTATTTGAAAGGACTAGAACTTATTGAACGTGAACGGCAATGGCCGGTTCGATCGGCAAAGGTGGTTTTGGGTGTAGCGCTCAATCAGCTCGCGGTACATTATGGCCTTACCAATTGAGCTGAGGGGATAAGCTTTAATAGTCGGTGTTTAAGAATGCGAGAGTGCTAATGCATTCACGCCAATGCGGATGCAGCATCAGCTTTGATCCGCTGTACCATCGAGTTCAAGCCATTCGAGCGTTGTGGGGTTAAATGTTCATTGAGGCCAATTTGTTTAAACAAGGCATCAGTATCGAAGGATTTAATTTCACTCGCTCTTTTACCAGATAATGCAGCGAGAACGATTGCAACCAGCCCCTTCACAATATGGGCGTCGCTATCTCCTTGATAGGTGATGCTGGGATCACTTGGGGCATCGGATATGGTTTTGATCAGCCAAACCTGGCTAACACATCCTTCTATCTTATGTTCGGCTGTTTGATGTTCTGCTGGAAACTCAGGCATCGTGCGCCCTAGTTCAATGACATAGCGATACTTGTCTTCCCAATCATCGAGAAACTCAAAGTTATCTAAGATCGTTTCTAAGTCCATAAGAGGCGTATCCAGCTCGTTTTAGAATGCACACTCTCGGCTATCATGCAGCGTTGCCAAGCACAACCTCACGAGAGGCAGAATTGCTTCCAAAGACCTTTAAGTTCTCTAAGAGGTTTGGTTTTTTGATACTGCTGCTGCTTCTACTGATTTCTCCGCAAATTGTTCATCGAGAAATTTGTAAAGCAAACCTGATGCATATACAGCCTTCACACCGAACGCATTGGCGAAGTCACGGCCTTTTTCGCAAGTCTCTGGGTTGCGGCCACAAAAACTTGCAAGGTCAGAAATCGCTCCACTGGCAATTTCAATTGCACCAGCAGTCGAAACGACTTGTGTAACAGTTGCGTCTGTTTTGGATTTATCAATCGGCAATATCAGCACAATTAAACTTACCCAAAATACGGTTCTGATTAAGAACATGATCATTTTAAATTCCCCAAAGATCGCTTTTTTCCCACAGCGTTGAACTGACCATAGCGCTAGTGTTTCAAGATCAAATGGAGATTGGTGGTTGGTTTTGAGGTAAACTGTCTACAAATTTGAATAAAATTGTAATTGTTTGAAATTGTGCGAGTAAATATTGGGCTGTTGAATTAAGCCGTTGATATAATTGATTATTATTTTGAATTTAGGGTTTTCCGTGGTCGATTTTTTGTTAAGGGATTAGCAACCATGTTGAATGAAAGCATGAAATAAACCGCATTTTTCGCGATTTTTTCGATTTAACGAGCTTAAGCGCTGTTCATTTTAGCGGTTTTTTTAATACCCCGTGAGATGCTGTTTAAATAACAAAAGCCCAAAAGGGGCTATAACAGGGTCTAAGGCGCGTGTTCTTTCGAGTATCAGAAGATTTATTTTCTAGTGAACTGTTTGGTGAGCAAGACTGGCCGCAATTAGAGCGACAGTTTTTAGTAACCCAGATTGTATCTAGCGTTTTTGCCCTCCTCGCATTTCCGATTTGGATATTGTGGAGTGGAGCGCTCACTTTTGAGATGGCAATTATCTTTGTGTGGTTGCTTGGTCCCCTTGCATCGGCATTGGTATTGGTTCGCTCGCGATCGCTTGAGCTGGCCTTTTTGGTATCTGCAACAACGCTTACTGGATTAATTGCTACAATATGTGCGTTTACTGGTGGTACCCAGTCTTTTGCCTTGGTGTGGCTGCTCGTTATTCCTGCAGAGGCTGCATTGGGCAAGCGTAGATGGGTGATTATCTACTCTCTAGTGCCTTTGGTCGTGGCTTTGACGGTCTTGTTTCTTGGAACTAAGGCTAATTGGTTCAGCGCTTATGAAGTTGTTGCAAGTTCTTCTCAATTTGGTGTCTTCGTTGGGCCTCTTGCACTCATCTTATATGTAGCAGCTCTCACTTTCCGTGTTCAGACAGCTTATTCCGCTAGTCAACAGCGTTTAAGTATCAACCAAGAACGTTATCGTTTGTTGGCAAATAACACGACCGACCTGATTACCCAGCATAATAGCACTGGTGAAATCGTGTTTGCCTCACCAGCAGCCAAGACATTGCTTGGCGTTGCCCCGTTTGATGTTTGTAACAAGGGCCTTTTTGATCGTGTGCATATTGCCGATCGTCCGGCCTATTTGAAGCTCTTATCAGATGTTGTCGCGAGAGGGTTGCCACTTAAAGCGGAATTTCGTCTTCGCACGTCTGTTCTTCGTAGTGGCTGCATTGAAATGAATTCATCGACTTGCCGCGACCATGATTTTAGTTGGATGGAAATGCGGTGTCGTCCGATTTGGGATGAGCATGAAACGGTTACAGGTATAGTCGCGACCACTCGCGATATTAGTGAAAGACATGCCCAGCAGAATGCGCTTGAAGAAGCACACGCGGAATTGCAGCAATTAAGTGATGCGAAGACACGCTTCTTGGCCAATATGAGCCATGAACTGCGCACTCCTCTTAATGCGATTATTGGCTTTTCTGAAATTTTGCAACAAGAGCTATTTGGCAAGCTACAAAACGAGAAACAGAGTGAATACGTGAACTTAATCCACGATTCAGGCAGCCATTTGCTACAAATTGTGACTGATATTTTGGATATGTCCAAGATTGAAAGCGGCACCTTCGATATTGTTCCTGAACCGTTTAATGTTGAGAAACTTGTCAGGTCATGCACAGGCATCATGAGCCAGCAAGCTGATATGCGTGAAATCAATTTGGTGTCGACGATCCCTGAAGATCTGCCTGAGGCAATCGCGGATTCGCGAGCGTGTCGTCAGATTTTGATCAACTTGATATCTAATGCTCTGAAGTTCTCAGACAAGAAAGACACTGTGACAGTTGGTGTTCGCGTTGAAGGGGACAATCTTGCCTATTTCGTTCGCGACACGGGCATTGGCATGAACAAAGCTGATCTTAAGCGGATTGGACAACCATTCTTCCAAGCCGATAGTGCGCATGACAGACGTTATGAAGGCACGGGGCTTGGTGTGTCTGTGGTGAAGGGTTTGACTGAACTTCACAAAGGACGCGTAGAATTTGAAAGTGAACTGGGCGAGGGGACGTGTGTAACAGTGTTTATTCCGCTGGATTGTGAAGCGGATTCGAATACTGTTGAAGCCTTTTCTCCAATGTCAAAGTTACCAGATCTATCTGATCTTGAAACGTTGATACAAGAAAAGGCTTATAAAACAGCCTAAGGAAAGACCATGAATAAAAACAAAGATTTTCTTGCAGATCTTGGCGCAGAGCCACAACGTGGTGAGCGCCCTACACATCAAGCAGCAACGACAGAAGCTCGTGCGTATGATGAAGGGGCGTCATTGGTTCAGATCCTAGTCACGCGGTTTACAAGGTTTGCTCTTTCAAACCAACGTGAGCTAGCAGTTGGCATATCTGTATGTGCGTTGGTGGGTGCAGCCAGCATCAACACTCTATTTTTGCAAGAAGGTAAGCATCCAGCGCCAATCTTTGGCGCAAGCACTCAACAACAAGTTGCCGCAGCAGAACCTGTGCCATCGCAAACCAGCGAGATCGTTTTGGAACAAGCCGGCGATCAAGATATTGCAGATCCTGTTGTGCGAGAAATACAGGCTCATCTTACTGCTCGGGGTTATTTCGATTCAGAGATTGATGGTTTGATCGGTGCCAGAACACGTGCTTCGATCGGTCTGTATCAGCGGGCAAACAATGAACCTGTGACAAATGAGCCAAGCAAGCAATTGCTGGAACATATTCGACTTTCCAGACCAGACGAAGGCTACCATGTTGCTGCTCGTCAAAAGATCGCCGACCAAAATAAGGCTTCGGGTATAGCTTCTTCAGCACCAAGCATTATCAAGGCGAAGTCTGAGGTGATTAGTGACCCGCTCATGATCAAGCAAATTCAAGAAGCGCTAGCTAGGCTCGGTTACAATGATGTGACAGCAGATGGGGTTGTCGGCCCAATCACGCGTGAAGCTGTTTTGAACTTCAAAAAGAAGCATGGTCTTGATGCAGACGGCACGATCACGACTGCACTTTTGGACGAATTGTCGAAGCTCACTGAGCTTTAATTATAATGCGGTTGAGCTCTGAATTTTGGGTAAGCGCCTATGTCCGGCAATGCCAGGCCGATGGTGATTTTGCCGCTCTTTCAAAGCGTGGCGCATCTCATGGTGGTGCAGTTTTTGTGATCATCAATCGGCTCGACGGAACGAATGACCTTTATGGTCCAGCACCGCAATCTTTGCTTGATGAAAAACATGATGTGAATGAACGTGTTTTCTATGCGCTCTTATCTGCGGCCACGCAGGAAGACTTAGATGTGCAACTCAGTAAAGAACAGCGTTTTGATCCCGACCTATGGATCGTTGAACGTGAAAGCCGCACTGGTGAGCACGGCTTAATACTGGTGGTTGAGTAAAAGCAGCGTTTAACGTCTGACGACAGATCGTTGAACTGTATCTTCGATTTTGGTCGGCGTGCTCTTCGCAAAGCCCCCTTGGGCCTTTTCCGTGCGAGATTTTCCAGAATAAACAGGCTTGTGTTCAACGGATCCGGGCGTTTTCATGGCAGGATGCCATTCTTCGATGACACTATGGGCAGCCATCGGAGTGATTTGGCCATAAAACCAATTTAGTAGATAGATTTGTTCTTGGTCTTTGCCGAGCTTTGGGTTGAGCAATAAGAATGCTTCGTTAGCCACATGCTTTGGAAGGGCGAGGGATTTGAGACATATGGCAAGTGCAAATCCGTGATCATCATTGATCACGCTCTTGGCGTCGTCCTCTGGCAGATCGCATTCTCGCGTTAACAAAGCTGCGAATTGCTCGACATTCTTCTCACGCGCTAACTGTGTGAAGTCACGCGCTCTATCTGCTCTGCGATAGGCCTGCTTTAGGATTAGGGCCGGATTGACTTTATCATCTGAAGCGTTTTCAACGGCTGTGTGCACATGAGTTAAAACATGCGCATGTTCCATTGCGAGGAAACGGTCAAGCCCCGAGATGCGAGCGCTGGTATCTTTACCAGACAAGGAAATTCCTGTTTTGGGCTTGGTGGCAGCAATAAGGCGTTGGGCCGTCTGTTCCATATCGACATCTATGTCGAGGCGCGCTTTGTTTTCATGGTCTGACGGTTCAGTCATCGTACGGTCAGTCATTGAACGTTCTGGAACAGCTGTTATTTCAGAATGAACATCATCGTTGGATTCCTGCTCAACACTTTGTTCTAATTGAGAACTGTTATCTACGATTGTGACTTCGATCGTCGTTGGATCGCTACGCAATTCATCATAATCAATGTTCGTTTGAAAGGTCGGTAGCGCTTTTTTTGAAATCACGAGCATGACTGCGTCTGATAAGTTGGGACGGCCTGCTATTGCCAAAGCATGAAGTTCAGTTCCACGGGCTATGATGGTTAGAAGGTCGGTATCATTGAAGCCTGCATAGTGGTGCAATATGGGGGCGGCCACTGCTATATCATCTTTGGCAAGTGTTAATGCCGTTGTCTTTGGAAGCGCAGAGCAATGAGCTAGACGTTCGGCGATCTCACTTTTTGCTTGAAGATTTAACTTGGGCATTAGGCGCAAACAAAGCTCTTCAAAATGCAAAGCGTCTTCCCATGAGGGATCTTCTTTACTGGCGAACAGCTCGCTGGCTGCTTTTAAGACTGCTTGATGTCTGTTGTTATTGTCTGCCTGAACCAAGGTATCAAACTCGTTTCTTTTAACCTGTTGCACGGTACACCCAAAACGCTACGAACTCTTTGATCTTAAAATGACAGAAATTCGTTAGCGCTCTGTTAACTTTACTAATGTCTTAATGGGGCGTCTCAAATCAGAACAAATGGTTTGTGATTCCTCGTAAAGCAGCGTGTTGAGTTTTCCTGCATCGAACCACCTACCTATGGGGTCCGGAATGGATAAACTAGTTAAACTGGAAGATTATCGGCAAAATCGGCAGGCGGATAAGTCCACCGCTATTGTTCCTATTCCTGCGAAGGGCGCGGAAATATTGCTGTTTACTGGCATTCAAGTTGAATACACCGACACATCAATGTTGGCACCTCATCGATCTCCATTTGCCCGGCACAATTAGAACGTACAACTGGATAGAAAAGGGCGAATAATGAGTGTGATTTCGGTCAATCACAAGGCGCACTTGTGCTTGCTTTGGGCTGCGATTGCTTGCGCCCTGTTGACCGGTTGCTCAAGACCAACGGGCGATTTCGGCCGTGCTGCGCCCAGCGTTTCTCATGATCATGTCGCACCAAATTTTGGAAAATTATTTGCCCTTCGGCGTAAAGAGAACGTCTCTCTTTTCGCAAGAACAGACGAAGAAATAAAACTTGAAAATGTCGTGTGGACCATCGTTCGACCAGTGCACACAAATGACTGGATTTCAGGAACCCTGATAGAAGGGCGCCGAACCCGCGTATTTCCGCAGATCAATAAGAAGTTAGACTATCGTGCTTACTTATTTTGGCACCGTATCGAGCGGTTTAGCTCAAGTGAAGCACGCTGGAACCGGATCATTGCTGATATTCGCGCTGATCAAGGCGCCATTGCACCATTATATGAGCAAGCGCGCGTTATCTATGCAATCGATTCCCAACGCTTGAAATTCTTGGAAGAAACCGAGGGTTTGGAGCCAATTTATCGCAAAAACACCCGCGCAAGATTGCTCGAAAATGAACAATTGATCGACCTCGCACTGCGCAGTTTTCAATTCCGTTACAAAGCTTATGAGTTTGCGATTACCCGCATGACTTTGGAATTCCCTTCACCGCGCGCCCAAATTGCTGTTGACGAGCTGGGGCGGTATAAAGACCTTATTGAGCGAGGCGGAAAACGCGGACTGCCCTTTATCGACAATCCTGAACTGTTATCTTCTCGCATCACACTAGAAGACCTGAAAGATGACAAAAAGGCTAAGGATAAGAAAAAGTGGGGCGATGATGCAGGTGTTATCAAATAGGCTATTTGCACTCTGCCGTAATTAACGTTTCTTCCACCGCAGACGCGAAACTCCGCGACGATCTGAAAATTTTGAATACGACATAAGCGAGTTCGGTTTTCAGCAAGGTTTTAACAACAGAACCATCTTCTTCACCCGTCTCTGCTTCCGCTTTCGCAACCGCGAGTTCGGCTTTTGTCAAAGGCCGTGTAAAGGGGACTGGAAGGCCACCTTGTGATTTTCCCGCAGCTTCAGAAATGTTGTTATCATCAAGCGTGTTTTGTGCCTTTTGAATTGTTTTCAAACTTCTGATTTCAAGGTTGAGCTGCTTTGTTTGAGATACGCCATCGTGGAGGCTGTAGATCACGGTGCTTTCGGTGTCATAAATTGTGACTTGCCAAAAATCAGTTGGGCCATCCGATGTCAGCGTAACCGGACCATCAGTAAGATCAAACCGACAAATTGCATAAGCCATCGCTGGGTCAGCTTGACCGAGTAACTTGAGAACGTCTTCGTTCGTCTTAAGTGGAACCAATTGTCTGGGCTTAATTTGATCTGTGATGTTTTGCCAAATTTTTTGGTCTGCGAAAAACGGGGTCGCGAGAATTGCAAATATGTGAACGAGGCCACTAAGAACAACGAGTAAGAGCAGCATTCTGAAAAGATACATCATATGCAGTTAACCCTCTCGATAAGCGGGGTCTTTATCGCTGCATCAAGGGCGTCACTCGTCAATGGCGTGTCATAGATACGCAAGATCAGCGAAAAGCGTTTCCTTGAATTGAGTGGTAACCAGTTCCCAGGTTGGGCAGTCTTAGAGATGTAAATTTCTAGCTGTTCATCTTCGCTCCAGATGACATCTTCAGATGTGATATAGGCAGGTTGCGTGCTGTTATTTGATTTGCCTGTTTCTAAATAGGTAAGCGTCCACAGTCGTCCTCTTGGGATGATACCTGTTAGCTTATATTCACAATTACTGGCGTATTGCTCGCCCCTGCTGTCTTCGCTTGAGAAGAAGGCCAAGCCTTCTGTGGTGCTCATCCACGTTTTTCCAGCTCTGGCGAGATAGGCTTTTGTGTAAGGATCCGCTGATGGGTCGGCGGCTTTAGACCAAATATCCCATTGGCCAATTTCAGTTTTTTGAAATTTCAAATCACCCTGCAAAGCAAACCATGCAGAACCAATGCCTATGATACAGGCGGCGAGACTAACGAGTATGAATGTGATGGCGTGACGCACGGTATAAGGCCTACAATTGACCTGCTATTGTCTTGAGGCTGCCGGCTTCTGCCTTCTTCAATGGCACAAAGCCTTTGACGACTTTCTCTTGTTTTTGCTCAAGCAGTTGGCCAATATTTTCTAGAACTTTTGTGGAGTTTGCAGACAGAGCTCTGATTTGATCAATCGATTTAATTTTCACATCGCTACCCTGTGCATCCAATTCCACCAGTTTGATGTCAGAACGCCCATCTTTGCCTAGATAAGGGATTGGGCGTTTGTCGACGCCTTGGTGAGCAAAAGACATGATGTCTTTCCATGTCATCGCAGGAAGGCGGCCACCTGTTAGGCGACGGGTTGGCGTGTAGTTGTCATTGCCATACCAAACCGCAGAAACGTAATTACCAGTATAGCCAATAAACCAAGCATCACGGTATGATTGGGTGGTGCCTGTTTTGCCTGCCGTTTTGCGGTCATCGAGTTTAGCGCGGCGTCCTGTTCCCCATTCTGGTACCTGAGACAAGATTTCGTTCATTGAGGCAACAGAACTTGCTTTCAAAACACGTTCTTTTTGCTGGTTGCCGCCGAAGTCTCTGATGAGCTCGCCTTTGGAATCGTAAATACGAATGGCAGCTTTCGCCCGTGGTTTGTAACCACCGTTGGCAAAAACGGAGTAGCCTGTTGTCATATCCAAGACGGAGACTTCTGACGTGCCAATTGGCAAGCTTGGGTTCGCGCGCAATTTGGCCGTTACACCCATGCGGTGTGTTGTCTCAACAATCTTCTTTGCGCCCAGCTGCAAGCCGATCTTGACTGGGATGGTGTTGATTGATTTTACCAACGCAGTGGTCAGTGTTTGGCTGCCAGAATAACTACGGGTGTAGTTTTTAGGCGACCAGCCTTTGACCCACACAGGACCATCGACAATGCGGGTAGAAGGGGTCATGCCTGCTTCCATCGCGGCTGAATAAACATAGGCCTTGAAGGTCGAACCTGGTGAGCGCAGAGCATCGACCGCACGGTTAAACTGGCTTTGTCCATAATCGCGGCCACCGACCATTGCTCTCACAAAACCATCAGGTGTCATAACGACAGTCGCACCTTGAGTTATGTTGTAGGCTTTGCCGTTTTCAGCGAGATATTGATTGATGGTCCGTTCAGCGTGTTTTTGAAGAGAGTTATCAAGACCAGTCACTACTGTTAAAACACGGTCTTCTTGAATTTTCATTTTCAAGATGTCTTGGTAAGCCCAATCGAGGTAATAGTCTGGGCTGTCTTCACGTTTGCGATTGACGGCGGACGCAGGGTTTTGCCTTGCGGTCAAAACTTGCCCTTCCGTTAAGAATCCAGCTTGCACCATATTGGTCAAAACTTCGTTGGCTCTTTCGCGAGCCGATGCCAAGTTGATGTGTGGGGCAAAGTTGGTTGGCGCTTTGAAGAGGCCAGATAGCATTGCTGATTCAGCGAGTGTTAGATCGGCATAGTCTTTATCAAAATAAAATTCAGCCGCCGCCGGAATGCCAAATGCACCGCCGCCCAAATAGGCACGGTTGAAATAGAGTTCTAAGATTTCTTGTTTGGTCAAATTCGCATCAAGCCACAGGGCCAAGAAAGCTTCTTTCGCTTTCCGTGAAAGGGTGCGCTCATTGCTCAAGAAGATGTTCTTCGCAACCTGTTGTGTGATCGTTGATCCGCCTTCAACCACGCCGCCAGCTTTCACATTGGTGGCAAAAGCACGGGCAATGCCCAAAATATCCACGCCAATATGAGAAAAGAACCGTCGGTCTTCGGTTGCAAGCGTTGCTTTTATGACATGATCTGGTAGCCGCTCTAAATCAATCGGCTTGTTTTGGAAGACGCCACGTCTGCCAATAACTTCGCCTGCACGATCGACAAAAGTGACTGAATAGTCGTCCTGTTTGCGCCAATCTGTGTTGGTCGCTAAAATCGCAGGCTGGGCCAAGCCCAACATAAGCAACATGCCAACCGCACCCCAAGTGAGAGCTTCATTAGCAAGCTCTACAGGTATACGTTGCCAGCCCAAAACACGGAAACGGCGCATGAAAGCGGAGTAACGGATATAAAGATCACGTACCCAGCCGAAACCTGAGAACAAACCACCATCGATGGCGCTGTCCAGTTCCAGCATTCTACTTGCAAGTTTGCTACGTCTGTTGTTTGAAAACTGATCGTTCAAAGGGCATGGTCCAAAAATAAAGTCTTAACAAATTCTAAATAAGCTTTATTGCTGCAATATGCCAGCCATCTTCTTACCAAATATGAGTTTTAGTTAATGGAAAAAGCCCCGTTCTGGAAGACTATCCCCCTCGAAAAGCTATCAAATGAGCAATGGGAATCCCTTTGTGACGGTTGCGGACGTTGCTGTTTGAACAAGTTGGAGGATGAAGAATCAGGCGAGATCGTGTGGACGAATGTTGCCTGCTCACTTCTCGATGATGAAACTTGTAAATGTGGGGATTATCCCAATCGCTCGAAATTGGTGCCAGATTGTATTCAATTAACGGCTAAAAATGTGAGAGATTTGAGCTGGCTGCCTGCAACGTGCGGGTATCGCTTGGTTCGCGATGGCAGGGATTTATACTGGTGGCATCCACTTGTTTCAGGTGATCCAGATACTGTCCACATGGCTGGTATCGCTGTTCGCGGCATGACTGTTAGCGAAGATGATGTCGAGGTTGAGGACTATGAAAACTATCTGGTTTCTTGGCCAGAAGAGGACCCTTTCGAGGACCCAGATTCAGAAATAGGAAATTAATCCTTGACAGCGTACGGTGACTTAGCTATAAACCGTATCGTCGCAGAAGTGTGACACTCCTTTGAAAACTTGAGCCTTTATCCCCGCTTGTCGAGTGCGTCTTCTTTGCATGTTCATTCGTGCGTCGCTGCCTTGTATCGTGTCGCGGGATAGTTGGTGTTGCTTTTGAAAGCTGATTGGACCAAATGACCGACTGGTTGAAAATCCGTGAGGCTTATGAAGCCGACGGTGAAGCTGTTACGCAAATTTGTATCCGTTATGGGGTCAGTAGTGCCGCGCTTTATAAGCGCGCAAAGGCTGAAAATTGGCCTCAACGACGCATGACGAAAAAGAAACCGAAAAAGACGAGCAAGATAAAACGCGCGGCCAATGAGGGCGGAAAAGTACCACCCAATAAAGTCGAACGGCGTCAATTGATTGATCGGCTTTACCAAGCCTTTGAGAAACAAATGTCAGACTTTGAAATTCAAAATGCCACAACCGCTGATGATGGCATCAATGAAAAAGACGCTCGAACACTTGGCTCGCTCGCGCGAACCTTGGAGAAGTTGATCGAGCTAAAAAGCGAAGAAGAGGGCGATATTCAAACACAAAATCAAGAGGTTGATATTGAACGCCTTCGTGAAAAACTTGCGCAGAGACTTGAACGAATGCGTACAAAACGAGGAACTGGGTGATTTATTCGATGGCCTGAACGCCGCTGAATGCCATGCCTTGCTGCAAGATTGGCAGCTTTGGGCAAGGGAGGATCAAATTCCGCCCGAAGGGGATTGGTCTGTTTGGTTGTTACTAGGCGGCAGGGGGGCAGGTAAAACGAGGGCGGGTGCAGAATGGGTGAAGGGCATGGCCTTGGGTTATCCACCTTTTTGCCATCGCTCTGTCGGCCGCATTGCCTTGGTTGGTGAGACTTACGCTGATGTTCGAGACGTTATGATTGAAGGTGTTTCGGGCATCTTGTCAGTACACAATAAGAACGATCGTCCGGAATGGAAAAAGACACAACGCCGACTGGTTTGGAAAAATGGGGCCATCGCTCAAGCCTTTTCTGCAGAAGACCCAGATGCCTTGCGCGGTCCACAGTTTGATGTGGCTTGGTCTGATGAGATTTGCAAATGGCGCTACGGCGAAGAAACATGGGACATGCTGCAATTTGGCTTGCGGCTTGGTGAGCGGCCAAGGCAGGTCGCAACGACCACACCAAGGCCGGTCGCTCTATTAAAGCGTCTTCTTGCAAGCCCGAAGACGGCTGTATCAAAGGCATCAACTGCGGCGAATGCTGCAAACCTTGCTCCGGGGTTTTTGGACGCTGTTGTTGAACGTTACGGCGGATCCCGATTGGGGCGGCAAGAGTTGGATGGTGAACTGATTGAAGATCGCGAAGATGCTCTATGGCAACGCGATCTGATTGAGCGGATCACCGTAAAAAAACCAAGTGCCCTGCAGCGTGTTGTCGTGGCAATTGATCCGCCAACCACGGCGCATAAAAAGTCAGATGCTTGCGGCATTATTGTCGCGGGTATTGATGAGGCTGGCATTGGCTTTGTTCTTGAAGATGGCACCGTGCGTGAAGCAACACCGAGTGAATGGGCAACCAAAGCGATAGCCCTTTATCACAGGTTCGCAGCAGACTTGTTGGTGGCGGAAGTCAATCAAGGCGGCGACATGGTCGCAACCATCGTCCACCAGTTGGTCGAAAAGTGATACGTTTGACACCGCCTTTCAAATTCGTGAACACAATGCGGCTTGGCGTTCGTTGTGCGAATCGTTAACCAGTACGAAGTGAGTGGAATACCAGTATAATTCCATTCAGACTTTATTCAGCCAAGTTCTGGCATGATCGGTTTTATGAAGAATATTATTGTCCATTGCGTAGCATTTGCGATCCTTGTTTCTCTCTTTGTATTTGAGAGCACGCGGACGTCGCATGCTCAATCATGCTTGGGTCCATCTCAACAGCGCAAAGCAGTGGCTTCTGGTGCGGCAAGACCGTTTGGAGCGATTGCTTCCAAGTTGCGTGGTGAGCTTGTAAACGCACGCCTTTGTAAACGAGGTGGTGGGTTGATCTATGTTGTCACCGTATTGCGTGGTAATAAACGTGTAGATGCCGTGTTTAATGCTCGAAATGGTCGACGCCTTAGATAAGCATTGGTTTTGACATTTAGGGTAGGTAAGGCCGACTTATGAGAATTTTAGTCGTCGAAGATGATAAAGACTTAAACCGACAATTACAGGAAGCTCTAACGGACGCAGGCTATGCCGTTGATGTTGCTTTCGATGGCGAAGAAGGCCACTTTCTAGGCGATACGGAACCTTATGATGCGGTTGTCCTTGATATTGGTCTGCCAAGTAAAGATGGTATTAGTGTTCTAGAAGATTGGCGACGCACCGATCGCAATATGCCGGTCCTAGTTTTGACTGCCCGTGATCGGTGGAGCGATAAGGTGCAAGGCATTGACGCGGGCGCTGACGATTATGTTGCCAAGCCGTTTCATATGGAAGAAGTTCTTGCCCGCTTGAGAGCCTTAACCCGTCGCGCAAGTGGCCATGCTTCTAATGAGTTTGTTTGTGGGCCTGTCCGTCTCGATGCGAAAACAAGTCGCGTTACCAACGGCAACGACGTTATTAAACTAACATCCCACGAATTTCGCGTTTTGAAATATCTTATGCATCACCCGGACCGGATCGTATCTCGCACGGAACTTACAGAACACCTATACGATCAAGACTTCGATCGCGACTCAAACACAATCGAGGTCTTCGTAGGTCGGCTCCGCAAGAAGTTGGGTGTCAATATTATCGAGACTGTCAGAGGTATGGGATATAGGCTGAGCGAGCCTGATGACGCTTAATTCGCTCGCGCTCCGTCTCCTGCTTTCTTCCATTCTTTGGAGTATCATAGCGCTTCTTGTCGCAGGGCTTCTTCTTTCTACCCTTTATCAACAAAGCGTGGAACGTGGGTTCGACCAACGCCTCAATGTTTATTTGAAGATTTTGGTCGCAGCCCAAGCAGAGGCCGAAGACCCGATGCGCATGGAAGCGCCACGGCTGACGGAACCAAATTTTGATTTGGTGCTCTCCGGTTGGTACTGGCAAGTGGCGGAAATGGATGGAGAGGTAGTAATTGCCTCGAGGTCTTTGTTTGCTGAAACGCTCCCCGATATTGATTTCAAAGAACTAGAACCTAACAATGATGGCAGTGTTTCTTTCTACTCCATCGGACCCGCCAACAACACACTTCGATTAGTCGCGCGAAATATCACAACTGACCAGCATGATCCCGTTATTGTGGTTGTTGCAGGTAATGCCAGCGATATACAGCAAGACATCGCGCAATTTAGGCAACGTGTGTTCTTAACTCTTGCAGTGCTGGGCCTAGTTTTAGCCATCTCGACATTTGTACAGGTTAAATGGGGGCTTCAACCATTACGCAGGATTGCGCAAGGGCTGAGTGATATTCGGGAAGGCCGTTCACAAGACTTGCAAGGAAGTTTTCCAACTGAAATTCAACCACTGGTCAGTGAACTCAATGCTCTGATTGGATTCAATAAAAAAGTCATTAAACGCGCCCGTACTCATGTGGGTAATCTCGCTCACGCGTTGAAAACACCAATCAGCGTCTTGCGCAACGAAGCGCGTGATTATGAAACGCCGCTGTCTGAGATGGTCGTTGAGCAGACAAATGCGATGCAAAGTCAGGTCAATTACCACTTAGACCGTGCTCAAGTTATCGCAAGGCGTGGTGTGTTAAGTGCTGCAAATCCTGTGAAGCCGACCCTTGATGGCCTTATTCGTGCGATGGATAAAATCTATATCGATAAAAATCTTTCGATTACTCAAGATATCGAGACCGGATTGCGGTTTGCTGGTGAGCGTCGTGATTTGGAAGAAGCACTCGGTAATTTGATCGATAATGCATGCAAGTGGGCTGAAACGCGTGTCGTTGTCTCAGGTCACATAGAACAAGGCTCGCTTATCTTGAGTATTGAAGATGACGGGCCTGGTTTGACTGAAGAAGAGCAAGAAAGAGCCCGAAAGCGCGGCGAGCGGCTTGATGAGCAAACACCTGGTTCAGGTCTTGGGCTTTCTATTGTTCATGATTTAGTCGATGCCTATGATGGGTCATTCTCAATGGGGCGATCTGAACTTGGAGGCTTGTCTTCTGTGCTTTCTTTCCCAATTCCCGAAATCCCTTAAGTCTTTGTTTACGATAACAATTAATGCGATATTAGCTACACTACGCCATAATTTCTCCTCGTTCTTATGACCAGTTAGAACAGTTGGCGCTATCAGCCAATTGTATCGAGTATCAACAGTACAAATGAGGGAATTCTCATGTTCAAAACCATCGCATCCATCGCTTGCTTATCTTTTTGTCTGGCAGGTTGCCAAACCGGTAATTTTTTCACAGGACAAAATGTAGGTGGCGTCGGTGGCGCTGCTCTTGGTGGTTTTGTTGGCAACAAATTTGGCTCAGGTACAGGTCGTGTAATCACAACGGCAGGCGGAGCTATTTTGGGTGGTGCTGCTGGTAGCATTTTGGGTCAACGCTTGGATCAAGGTGATCGCAACCGTGCTCAGCTTGCACAAAACAATGCGCTGCAACAACCTGCAGGTCAGCCGATTTCTTGGCGAAATACTCAAACAGGTGCCGCGGGTCAAGTTGTGAGTGGTGCCAGCTATTCAATTAATGGCCGCGAATGCCGTGATTATACGCATACCCTCAATGTAAACAATCAGCCCCAGCAAGTACGCGGTGTTGCCTGTCGCCAGCCAGATGGTAGCTGGCAGTCGGTTTCTTAGAGGTTTCCTCTAAAACGAATTCACGTCATTTCACGTTTTAGATATATCCGTTTGGATTATTGGCGTTTATGGTTATTTTCAAACCATAAACGCCATACGTTCAATTACAGGATTATCGTCCATGTCATCTCCACAACGGGTCTCCTTTCAAGGCGCCTTTGAAAATAAGCTTGCCGGTCGCCTCGATTTGCCAACTGGCCCCATTCGAGCTTATGCACTGTTTGCCCATTGCTTCACCTGCTCGAAAGATATTTTCGCGGCAAAGCGAGTGGCAGCGGAACTTTCTGGTAAAGGGATCGCGGTTTTGCGGTTTGATTTTACTGGGCTTGGTTCCAGTGAGGGCGAATTTTCAAACACGAATTTCTCCTCCAACATTCAAGACCTTTCCCATGCTGTTGATTTTATGCGGGAAGCCTATGAAGCCCCTTCAATTCTAATCGGCCACTCTCTTGGCGGTGCTGCAGTTTTGTCTGTTGCTGGTAGCATTCCAGAAGTGAAAGCTGTCGTGACCATTGGTGCGCCATCAGATGCTGCCCATGTGGTTCATAACTTTGGCTCTAACCTCGACCGCATTGAACAAGACGGTGAGGTAGCCTTAGAGCTTGCGGGACGTCCTTTCACGATCAAAAAACAATTCATTGATGATCTTCATGAGGTGAGTGTCGCTGATCGCGCGGCTTCCATGAAGAAGGCGCTTATGGTGCTTCACTCTCCGATTGATACGACAGTGGGTATTGAAAATGCAGCGGCAATATTTGCGGCCGCAAAACATCCAAAAAGCTTCGTGTCACTGGATGATGCCGATCATCTACTGACCCGCCCGCAAGATGCCTCTTATGCTGCAACTGTCATTGCTGCTTGGGTGTCGCGTTTTGTTGGGGGCGAAGAAACTGCCGACATCAACCATGAAGGCGGTGTGCTGGTTGCTGAGACAGGACAGGGCAAATTTCAAAACGTTATCCGCGCAGGTAAGCATCACATGATAGCCGATGAACCAACTAAGGTTGGCGGGCTAGATACAGGGGCAGGGCCTTATGATTACCTTGCCGCAGCCCTTGGTGCTTGTACCAATATGACCCTTCGCATGTATGCCGATTTCAAAAAGCTCGACATTGGCCGCATTTCCGTCGAGGTCAATCACGGCAAGGTCTATGCGAAAGATTGCCACGAGTGTTCGCAAAGCATGATTGAACGCGGTGGTAAGGTTGATCGGTTCGAGCGGAAGATCACCGTGCATGGAGATTTAGATGCTAAAACCGAGGCTAAGCTCCTTGAAATTGCTGACAAATGTCCTGTTCATAAAACACTTGAGCACAACGCCGCCGTGGTGACTAACATTACAAAATCGTAATGTTGGCGAAAGGCAATTGTAAGGTTGGCTACTCCATATTGATGACAACGAACTGGTTATAGGGCGCAATCGCGCTCTCAAACTTTAACGATCAATATGGAGCCTTCCCCATGAATTCATCATCAACTTCTTTTCAAAAATCTTTCCGTGCCGCAATCCTTGGTGCGACCAGCCTTGGTCTTGCAAGTGTTGTTGCCGCGCCTGCTCTTTTGAGCAATACAACGGCTGCCTATGCAGAACCTGTCCGTGTTGAAGGTCAGCGAGTGGTTGGTTTTGCTGATGTGGTTGAAAAAGTAGCGCCTGCTGTTGTGAGCGTTCGGGTGAAGTCAGATGTAAAAGCGCGAAACGTTGCTCAGCGTGGTGGCAATCCACTTGATATTATTCCAGGCTTCCGTGATCTTCCTAAAGACCATCCGTTCAACCGTTTCTTCCGTGAATTTGGTGAGAACAATGAGCGTGATGAGCGCAGTGAACGCCAAGAAGAAAAGAAAAATGACGACAATCAGCCGCCGCGCCGTCGTTTTAGTGGCCAAGGGTCGGGCTTCTTTATTTCTGAAGAGGGTTTGGTTGTAACTAACAATCATGTTGTTGATGGCGGTGCTGAGTTTTTCGTTGTGACCAATGATGGCACAGAACTTGAAGCCGAATTGATCGGTAAAGATGCCCGTACTGACTTGGCGCTCTTGCAAGTTAAAGAGAAAAAGAAATTCACTTATGTAAAATTTGCTGATGAAGACAGCCGCGTTGGTGAGTGGGTTGTTGCTGTTGGTAACCCGTTTGGTCTGGGTGGCACGGTAACAGCTGGCATCATCTCAGCCCGTGGTCGCGATATTGGCGCTAGCCGTTACAATGACTTCATCCAAATTGATGCGGCGGTCAACAAAGGTAACTCAGGTGGTCCCGCGTTCAATTTGAATGGTGAAGTGATTGGCATTAACACGGCGATCTATTCACGATCAGGTGGCAATGTTGGTATTGCTTTTGCGATCCCTGCTGAAACTGCGAAATCAGTTATCACTGATTTGAAAAGCGACGGTAAAGTTGTTCGCGGCTTCTTAGGTGTACAAATTCAAGACATCACCCGCGACCTTGCTGATGGCATTGGTCTAGCAGACACCGCTGGTGCATTGGTGGCATCGACAACACCTGAAACGCCTGCTGGTAAAGCTGGCATCAAATCAGGCGATGCAATCATCGCGGTAAATGGTGAGAAGGTGGAAGACACTAAGGACCTTTCCCGCCGTATTGCTGGCTTCCGTCCAGATACAAAAGTTGCGTTGACTGTCTTCAGAGACGGTGAATCGAAAGAGATCGATGTAACGCTTGGCACCTTGCCTGAGCGCATTAGACAAGCATCCGTTAAATCAGAGCCTGCAAAACCAGCAGAACCTGAAGCTATGGAAGAGTTTGGTCTTGAGCTTAAATCGGCTGAAGGTGGTGAAGGCTTGGAAGTGACGCAAATCTCGCCAACCAGTGTCTTGGCAGGTAAAGCGCTTCGTGTTGGTGATACGATTTCACAGATTGATAGCCAATCTGTCGATACACCAAAAGCTGCGAAGGAAGTGATTGCAGCGGCTCGTGAAAAGGGCAAGAAAGCTGTCCTTCTCCGTGTTGAAAGCGCGAATGGCACACGCTTCGTTGCTTTGCCCTTGAAGAAAAAAGGCTAACACCAACAACTAATAAATCAGCTGCCCTTGCATTAAGCACTGGCAGCCGATTATCTCAACTTCGACGATAGCTCGGGGTTTATCAAATGCGCATCCTCCTCATAGAAGACGATACTGAAGCGGCAAGCTACTTGACCAAAGCGCTTAATGAAGCAGGTCATGTGGTTGAGCTGGCGGCTGATGGAGAGGAAGGCTATTTTCTCGCAAGCGGTAGTGACTACGATGTTTTGGTCGTTGACCGTATGCTGCCCAAGCGCGATGGCTTATCCGTCATTGCTAGTTTGCGCGCGGAAGACAACCAAACCCCCGTTCTTATTTTATCAGCTCTCGGTCAGGTCGATGATCGTGTCGAAGGTTTGCGGGCAGGCGGGGATGACTATCTCACCAAACCCTATGCCTTCAGTGAATTGCTCGCCCGCATTGAAGTGTTGGCAAAAAGACGCGGCGGCGTGAATGAGCAAAGCACGACTTTAAAAGTGGCCGACCTTGAGCTTGACCGTCTCGCCCATTCCGTCCATCGCTCTGACACTGAAATTGTTCTCCAGCCGAGAGAGTTTCGCCTGCTTGAGTTTCTGATGAAGAATGCTGGCCAAGTCGTGACCAGAACCATGCTTTTGGAAAATGTATGGGACTATCATTTTGATCCGCAGACGAATGTGATCGACGTCCACATCTCCCGCCTCCGTTCGAAAATTGATAAAGGTTTCGACGAACCTCTGGTCCACACCATGCGTGGTGCGGGTTACGTGTTGAAGTCGGCGAAGAGGAAATAGAGCGGTGTTCGGCACGTTTTTCAAAACCACGGCTTTCAAACTAACGCTGATCTACATGACGGTGTTCATTGTCTTCACAATCGCGATGGTCGGCTATCTTGCTTACACATTGAGCAACCAGTTGAGCACGCAATTAAACCAGACAATCAGCTCGGAACTTGCTGGCCTCAACGATCATTATGATCAAAACGGTATTCGCGGTTTGCTTGATCATTTGGATTCAAGAAGCCGATTGCCGGGCGCTCCTGCTTTGTTGGTCACAAACTTTCAAGGCCGTGGGCTTGCAGGCAACATTCCAAATTTACCGCCAGACTTCCTTTCCCTAGATCGCCAAGCCCTTCACCCGCTTCCCTATAATCGTCTGCGTTCTAACGGAGAGATTGAAGCAACGGTTGCGATGGTTCGTATCTTTAATTTGCCGAGCGGTTTTCATCTCATCATTGGCCGCGATGTTGGGGAGCGCGAAGAGTTTAAGCAGATCATCTCTGGCTTTATTCTGATCATGGTGGTTTCCCTTGTCGTCTTGGGGTTCTTGAGTTGGTTCCTTGTAGGGCGACGGGTTCTGCGGCGTATTGATACTATGTCGGCCACGAGCCAGACGATTGTCGCGGGAAACTTGTCAGAGCGACTAGCAATTGACGGGTCGGGCGATGAGTTTGATCGCTTGGCAGGTAATCTCAATGATATGCTGGACCGGATTGAGGCGCTGCTGAACGGTCTTAAGGATGTATCCGACAATATCGCCCATGATCTAAAAACGCCGCTTACACGCATGAGAAACCGCGTGGAGTCCGTTCTTGCAAGCAAGGCAGGCAAAGCTGACATGAAAGAGGCGCTTGAGGGGACGATTGTTGAATCAGATCAGTTGATCAATATCTTCGACGCCTTGTTACGTATTGCGCGTGTGGAGGCTGGTTCGTCAATTGGGGTGGATGAAACCATCAACCTTGATGCAATCGTGGCGGATGTGGTGGAACTTTACGAACCTGTTGCAGAAGATGAGGGGCTTTCGCTGATCCATCACTTGTCGGATAATGCACGCGCCTTCGCCGTGAACCGTGAGCTGTTAAGCCAAGCGGTTGCCAATTTGATCGATAATGCGATTAAATATGCAGGGAGCGGCGCCAACGTGGAAGTGTCTGTGACCTTCGAGAAAAGCATGGCGGTTATTGCCGTTGCTGACGATGGACCGGGGATTGATGCTAAAGACTTTGAACGGGTGAAAAAGCGTTTTACAAGGTTGGATCAAAGCCGAAGCAAATCTGGCAGTGGCTTGGGATTAAGTCTCGTATCTGTGGTTGCTAAACTGCACGGTGGTGTGCTTGATTTTGAGGGTAATAACCCTGGTCTTATTGCTCGTATAAAAATACCAAATACGCACAAAGGAGCGGCTCATTGAGTTCTACCGCTGGTCATGCCTTCCAATCATTGCCTGTTGATGATGAAGAGCGCGCGCGTGAACGGGTAGAAGAGTTTTTTGATCGCCTGACTGATGAAGCGCAGCCCGCAGTGGAGCGGATCAAAGCTGACCCAGCACGGTTTGGTCTTCTTCAAGCTGCCATCTGCGACGCGCCTTTTATTCGAGATTGTTTGCTAGACTATGCGGACTTTGCAGCTGACTTGATTGCCTTCCCTCAAGACGAGAAAATCACCGACCTTATTAAGGAAGTCGGCGCGCTTGATCATTTAACAGTGTCTGAGAGCGAATTGATGCGGGCGTTGCGCGGTTTGAAGCGGAAAATGGCGCTAGGCCTTGCTCTGTTCGATCTTGGTCGCGTTTGGCCCATGGAGTGCGTGACGGAGGTACTCTCAAAATTTGCAGATGCCACCTTGCTCGCCGCCATTCGCTTTGCCTTGTTTCAAGAGACGCATCGAGGAAAGCTTCAACTCGCCAATGAAGCGAAGCCAGAAGAAGACAGTGGCCTCATCGTGCTTGCAATGGGTAAGCATGGCGCGTTTGAACTCAACTATTCCAGCGACATCGACATCATCGTTTTTTATGAAGCAGGTAAGGTGCAAATCACGGATCGCTTTGAGCTGCAACCAAGTCTTGTTCGGGTCACCAAGCGCATTGTTAAAATACTGCAAGAACGCACCGAGCACGGTTATGTGTTTCGCACCGACTTGCGCCTGCGGCCTGATCCCGGTGCTACAGCGGTAGCGATATCTACTGAGGCAGCGATCAATTATTACGAAAGCATTGGCCAAAACTGGGAACGTGCAGCCTTCATTAAAGCGCGACCTGTTTCTTGCGATATTGGCGCCGCAGAGGCTTTTCTGAGTGACATCAGTCCGTTTATATGGCGCAAATATATGGACTTTGCCATGATCGCAGATGTTCATGCGATGAAGCGGCAAACCCACCTTCACAAAGGTCACGCAACGATTGCGTTAGCTGGCCATAATGTGAAGCTTGGGCGTGGCGGTATTCGTGAGATTGAGTTTTTTGTCCAAACCCAACAACTCATTGCTGGCGGTCGAAATTCGCAGTTGCGGGTAACAGGTACGCTTGAAGGGTTGAAACTGCTCGCAGAGGCAGGGTGGATTGATGATGAAACAGCTAAGGTGCTTGCAACTCATTATCGCTTTTTACGCAATGTAGAGCACCGCATTCAAATGCGTTTTGACGAGCAGACACATGCGTTGCCAAAAGATGATGAAGCGTTTGAAGCCATTGGCCGCCTAATGGGGTTTGAAACGCGTGGAGAGTTCGATGCGGCGTTGCTCTCGTGCTTTCAATCGGTTTCTTCTCATTATGCAAATCTGTTTGAAGCAGATGATGAGCAGGATGCCTTATCCACGATTGCCTTTCCTGCTGACAATGATGACCCAGCGACATTAAAAGCACTTGAAGAACTAGGCTTTGAAAACAGCATGCAAGTGTCTTCGATCATTCGCCAATGGCAGTCTGGGCACTACAAGGCCATGCGCTCTGAAAAGGCGCGGGAGGCTTTGGCTGTTATGTTGCCGAAGCTGCTTGCATCGCTTGCGCGTAATGGAGCGCCGGATAGTGCCATATTCACGTTTGATGAGTTTTTGAAGAACTTGCCTGCAGGCGTACAATTGTTCGGCTTGTTGAAGGCCAATGATCATCTGCTTGATCTTCTGGCGTCACTCATGGGCAGTGCCCCGAGGCTTGCGCAAACGATTGCACGACGACCTCATATTTTTGATGCACTGCTTGAACCCGCTTTCTTTGGGTCGATCCCAACCTCACCGCAGCTGAAAGAGCAACTTGCGCAAAGTTTCGAGATTGCAATTGACTATCAAGACTGCCTTGATCGCGCGCGCGTTTTTGTTGAGGAACAACGCTTCCTAATTGGCACGCGGCTTTTGTCTGGCACCATCACACCGCAAGAATCCCAGCTGCTTTATTCTGATCTTGCTGATGTGGTAACCGTTGGTCTTATGCCGCTGGTGGTGGAAGAGGTCGCCCGCAATCATGGCTATGTCAGTGGTGCTGATATTACCATCCTTGCTATGGGCAAATTGGGGGGGCGAGAGATGTCGCCGACCTCTGACCTTGATTTGATTTTGATTTATGATGTCGATCCCGATGTAACAGAATCCGATGGCCGTCGCCCGATCGCAGTAACCCAATATTTTGCAAGAATTACCCAGCGCTTCATCGCAGCACTTTCTGCTCCAATGGGTGAGGGGATCGCCTATGAAGTGGATATGAGATTGCGCCCTTCTGGCAAAGCAGGGCCACTTGCGACTGAGGTTACAAGCTTCATCAAATATCAAAATGAAGCAGCGTGGACATGGGAACACATGGCACTAACACGAGCGCGGGTGATTGGCGGCAGTGATAAATTATGTGCTCGCATCAATCGTGCAATTGATGAGGTTGTGAATAAACCTCGCGACTTGGCGGTGTTGCGCAAAGACGTGGCTGAGATGAATGAACGGTTACATGAAGCCAAAGAAGCGCGAACTGTTTTTGGAATGAAAGAAGCCCGTGGCGGTTTGGTCGACATTGAATTTATTACGCAGTTTATTCAATTAGCTGAAAGCAACAATGCAAACGCACGCTCGACCAATACTCGACAAGCTTTGATGAACGCTGATGTGCCTACAATATTGCCTGACGCTGACAAGGATACTTTGCTTGGAGCATTCGATCTATTTAGCGATCTTATTCAGCTCATGCGCCTTTGTATGGTCAACGAGTTTGATCCAGACACCGCACCTGATGAGCTAAAAGAACGCCTTTTTGTGCAGGCTGATATGCCAGATTTTGCGCGATTGATCGCCCATTTGGAAGAAAGCCAGACAGCAGTCCGTTCGATTTATGAAAAGGTGCTAGCGCAATAATGCTACCGCGCTATTCGATCGTCATTGCTTTTACTTCAGGAAATTTGGTTTCTTTCACTGCGAGAGGCAATTCAATGGTGACTGTTGTGCCCTTGCCGAGTGCCGACTTAATGGTCATCTCACCTTGGTGCATCTCCACCACTGATTTGCAAATAGCAAGACCAAGGCCTGAGCCGGTGTGGTTCTTCGTGAGTTGGTTTTGAACCTGTTTGAACGGCTTGCAAACTTCTTTGAGTAAATCTGACGCGATGCCAATACCGGTGTCGCTGACGCTAATTGTTAAATTGTCATTTTGGGTTTTAGCAACGATTGAAACTGAACCATCTGCTTGGTTGAACTTGATCGCGTTCGTCAAAAGATTATGGATCACTTGCTTCAAAACACGGCGATCGGCGTTAAGTTCAATGTCCTTGGAAATGTTGCTGTCGATTGTAATGCCATTTTGCTCAGCATCAGCCATTTTGCCATCAATGCAATCATTGATCACACCGGTAGCGTCGAAGGTTTCTTTGTCGAGTTGGAAGCGTCCTGCTTCGATTTCTGACATATCCAATACATCATTGATAAAGGCGAGCATGTAAGTTCCGCTCTTGTTGATGTCTTCGCAATATTCAGCGTATTTATCGCTTCCTAGTGGGCCAAATGCGCCTTGTGTCATCATGTCGGAAAAACCGATAATCGCATTGAGCGGAGTGCGCCATTCGTGTGAAATATTAGCGAGGAATTCTGCTTTTTCACGGTTCGCATCTTGCGCGATTTCGCGTTGACGAGAATATTGGGCTGCAAGATTGCGCAACTCGGTCTGCGAGTGTTCAAGGTCGCGCACGGAGGCTTCAAGCTCTTGTTCACGCGTGCGTAGGTCTTCTTGGTTGCGTTTGATCTTTGTAATGTCCGTACCAATTGTCACGTAGCAACCATCATCTGTGCGGTGTTCATTGATTTGCAACCAACGCCCGTCGCTCAATGCAGTTTCAAATGATCTGTTTTTAACATCGGAATTAGCGAGATCATCGTCCATAATGAGTGGTTGTGGGCCATTGGCGCCGTTCATGACTTCCTCATAAGGCGCACCCGGTACAGCTAGTTCCGGTTTGATTTGATTGAGTTCGCGGTATTTTTCATTGCAGACAACAAGACGGTTTTTCGCATCCCACAAAACGAAAGCTTCTGAGAGTGTTTCAATTGAATCACGCAAGCGACTGTTGGCTGTCTTGTTTTCTTGTTCCAGACGAATTTGGTCAGAAACGTCGATGCATATTCCGACGAGGTGAGGCGCTTCATTAGCATTTGTGACAACGGCTTCCCCTTGAACACGAACCCAAATCCAATGGCCATCTGCGTGACGCATGCGGTAAGTGTGATCAACGTTACTCAGTTCTCCATTGAGCACGCGCTCAGCGATCTCAAGCATGTCGATGTCGCCTTCATGGATGATGTCTGTGATCTCACCATACCCAATCAACGCTTGTCTGGGAGGGAGGCCGAGTATTTCATACATGGAGGGCGACCAAAATGCGCGACCTCGTGCGATATCCCAATCCCAAAGGCCGCATCGGCCGTGCTTGAGAGCTGTATCAAATCGGTCGTAGGTGTTGTGGTAAATTCTATCTGCTTCGTCAGCGCGTGCTGTTTGAGTGAAGAAGGCATAAAGAACGACAGTCAAAAGCATGCCTGTGCCAATGAAGATTGAAGCATTGAGGCTAACGTCTGCGCGCCATTGTTTTAGGATTGCTTCCTTCGGTTGATAGACTGTTAGTGCGCCAATCCCGCCTCCTAGGTGGCGTGTCGTGACAATGGCTTCACCTTCTGTTTCCAGCATAGTGACAGTCATGACACCCGCGCGTTCACCAAAGGTAAGCAGCGGTTGGGTTGGTTCTAGAATGTCTGAAAGATAGATATTTTGCTGGCCAAAATTTGGCTCTTGAGCGATTATTTTACCCACTTGGTTGCTGATAAGCAGAACACGGCCATCTTTGGTTGAGCCTTTTGGTGCGTGATCTGCCAGTGCTGCAATTAATTTGTTTGTGAGCTGGTGAGGAGGTGTTTTCGTCTCATCTGATGCAAAGTCTTTTTCAAGTAAAGAGGCGATGAGGCTCAGGTTTTCTTCTGCGCGAATGAGAGTTTCTTTATGATTTTCCCAAATCTGCGCACCTCTCGCGAGGCCGATAAGAACGATGAAGGTTACGATGAAAACAGGTATCAGTCGGCGGAACCATGGTTCGGCATTGAGTAATTTTTGATAAGCAGGGTTAGCGATAATTCGCGCGTGTCCGCTCGCTGTAGATGGATTCCTATCGCGCTGCCAAAAGGTCAGAATCCCTCGTATAGCCGCAAAAGCACTTGCTCCCTGCGTCATCATAATCCCCGTTTTTTCATTCTTTTTGTTATATTGAGATCCAGCGCCACCCTGCCGAATCACCTCTATTTGAATCGACGGGAATCGACTTGTCTAGAGTCCCGAATCAATAAATTTTAATAATTTATTAGGAATTAGAAAAAGCCTTTTAAAACAAAGGCAATTTCTTAATTTCCGAGGGTTCTATTGACGATATCGCGAACGTCAGTAGACAGGCCTGCGCTATTTGAAATGCGTTTTAATGCGCGACCAGCCCGTTCGCGACGATTTGGTTCTAACATCGTCCAACTGCTAAAGCTGGTTAGTAGCCTTGCGGCAACTTGCGGATTAACTTCGTCTAAATCGACAATAAGATTGGAGACAAATTGATAGCCCGCACCATCTGGGCGATTGAACTGAACCTGATTACCATTTGCAAAGCTGCCAATGAGCGCGCGGATACGGTTGGGGTTGGTAATCGAAAAGCTTGGATGACGCATGAGTTCTTTCAACTTGGCGAGCGTCTCTTCTTGAGGAGCCATGGCCTGCACAGCAAACCACTTGTCCATTACAAGTGGATTGGTGCGGTAGCGTCTGTCAAAATCTCTGAGCGCATCGCTCGCAGCGTTATGATTGTTGATCACAAGGCTTGAAAGAGCCGCTAATCGATCTGTTAAATTGTCTGCTTCGTCATATTGTTGTTTGGCAAATCGACTGCCATCTGCCCCATAGGTGCATAACATAGCAAGGGCTGCGTTTTTGAGGCTACGTTGCCCAACTTGCTCAGCACTTGGATCATAGGATGCACGAACTTGGTTTTTCTCAAAGACTGCAATTAACGTTTCACTTGATCGTTTTACAAGCTCTTGTTTCAGCCAAAGTGTTGCTTGATGAATGATTGCTGGATCAACTTCATTGCGAAGTTGTTGCGCAATATCCGCGTCGGTTGGGAAGGCTAGGAACTGAGCTTTAAAAGAGGGATCAAGTGTCTCATCCGTGATAGAGGATTCAACGGCATGGAAGAAGCAATCATAGTTGTTGCTAATGTCCGTTCCGTTTTCTATCGCGGTCACTTTTTCAAGCAGCATACGAACAGCAAGTGTTTGCATGGCCTGCCATTTGTTGAATGGATCTTGGTCGTTGCCCGCCAAATGGATGAGGTCATCAATTGAGAGGGCGATATCCAATTTTACGGGTGCTGAGAAACCTCTAAGCAGTGACGGAACAGGTCGTTCTTTCAAGCCAGAAAACACAATTTCTTGGCTGACTTCTGTCAAATGCAGAACATCGCCTGTTACCTCAGCGCCTTGAACATCTGTGTACTCAAGGTCTGAGCCATCTTTGCCAACCAGCGCGAACCTGATGGGTATATGAAGCGGCTTCTTGGTCGCTTGTCCAGGTGTTGGTGATGTGTTTTGTGTCAGCTCTAAAGTGGCCTGGCCCTTTGCTTCATTGTAGGTGTAGCTCACCAGCACATTTGGTGTGCCAGCTTGCTCGTACCATGTTTTGAAATGGCTAAGATTGCTGTTTCCACCTTCTTCAAGGGCTGCAATGAAATCTTCAATGGTCGCTGCATCGCCGTCATGGCGGTCGAAATAGAGATCGAGACCTTTGGCGAAATTATCATCCCCCAAAATAGTCTTGATCATGCGTACCAATTCCGCACCCTTTTCATAGACGGTCGCCGTGTAGAAGTTGTTGATCTCGTGATAAACTTCTGGACGAACGGGGTGCGCGAGTGGGCTTGCATCTTCGGAGAATTGGCGAGCGCGCAATAGGCGCACATCGCTAATCCGTTTAACAGGGCGCGAGCGCATATCAGATGTAAATTCTTGATCACGGAAAACCGTGAGGCCTTCTTTTAGGCAAAGCTGGAACCAGTCGCGGCACGTGATACGGTTGCCGGTCCAATTATGGAAATACTCATGGGCGATAATGGCTTCAATGTTGACATAGTCCGCATCAGTCGCGCTCTTTGTATCAGCCAAGACATATTTGTCATTGAAGATGTTGAGGCCTTTGTTTTCCATCGCCCCCATATTGAAATCGCTAACAGCGACGATCATGAAAATATCAAGATCATATTCGCGACCGAATACTTCTTCATCCCACTTCATGCAGCGCTTCAAAGATAGCATCGCCCAATCGCATAAATGCTCTTTGCCGCGTTCCACATAAATTCGAAGCTCAACTTCGCGGCCACTCATCGTCGTAAAGGTGTCGGAGATGTGGGCAAGATCACCAGCGACTAGCGCAAAGAGATAAGAAGGTTTTGGGTGCGGGTCATGCCAAATGGCGTAGCAGCGGTCTGTGCCTGCAATTGCGCCTTGTTCAACCATATTGCCATTGCCGAGAAGGTCTTTGATCTCACGAGCAGCGCCTTCAATGCGGGTGGTGTATTTGGTCAACACATCTGGGCGGTCTAAGAAATAAGTAATTCGACGGAAACCTTCAGCCTCACACTGGGTGCAATAAATGCCTGAGCTGAGATACAGCCCCATTAGTTTTGTGTTGGTGGTCGGGTTAACGCGCGTTGTAATTTGAAGTTCGAATTGGCCTTGCGGAATTTTAGGAATAACCAATTCACTCGGCGTTGCATTGTAGGCGTTAATGGGAAGATCGCGCTTATTGATGCTAACAAAATCCAGCACCAGTTCGTCACCAGCTAACACCAACGGCGCGTTTATGTCCGCGTCTCCATTGGCAACGCGCTCAATCGTCATGGTTGAAATCACTACGGTCTGTTCAGGGTCCAACCGGATATCCAAATGAATATCGTGAACCGTAAAGCCCGGCGCTTGGTAATCTGTTAAATTTACTGATTGCCCGTTATTCGTGCGCATATAAAATCCATCCAAAAAAAACGACGTGTGCAATATTCACACAATGACCTTTACTGGTCTGTAAATACTGTGTCGCCTCAAATTCAATCACTTTGTGATGATATCACTCATTATAATGTTACGTAGTGTAATTTCAGCCAAAGTCTAGCAAAATGCCCACAATAAAATGTGAGTATTCGCATATTTTTACGTAACGGATTGAGACAGGTGAATTTATGTTGAGCAATCGCTTTTGAAGTGAAAACGTGGCTAAACGTGTCGTGTGAATGTAGCTTGATATTTTTTGATTGCCTTCGCGTTGAAATAAGCCGCTTTCCATGCGGCTTATTTTGTGCGCATTGGTCGCATATGGGCTTGTGTTCGAACATTGGCCATGACACCTTCCCATAAATTTCGACGAGATTGTCGGGAAAATTGGGGGATTATTTCATGATCATAGATGGCAAAGCGGTTGGCGCGGACGTTGTTGAAAAGGTTAAGGCTGGCACGCAAGACTTAGTTGCTAAAACGGGTGTTACGCCAGGTATTGCCGTTGTGATTGTTGGTGAAGACCCTGCCAGTCAGGTGTATGTGCGCAATAAAGGCCTTCGCGCCGAAGAATGCGGCTTTAAATCCATCACCCACAAACTACCAGAAACCACATCGGAAGAAGATCTATTGGCTCTGGTCAATCAGCTCAATGATGATGACAGTATCCACGGTATTTTGGTGCAGCTTCCCGTTCCAGACCATATCGATGATGGCAAAGTTATTCAGACAATTGCCCAGCATAAAGATGTTGATGGGTTTCATTTCATCAATGTGGGTATGCTCGGGACTGGCGAAACAGACAAGGCGCTTGTTCCTTGTACACCTGCTGGCTCAATGGTGTTGCTGCGTCAGGCACGTGGTGATGATTTATCAGGCCTTCATGCTGTCGTGGTGGGGCGCTCTAATATCGTTGGCAAGCCGATGGCAAATCTTTTGCTGCAAGCCAATGCAACGGTGACAATCGCTCATAGCCGCACCAAAGACTTACCTGCCGTATGCCGTGAAGCTGATATTTTGGTTGCAGCCGTTGGTCGCCCTGAGATGATCAAGGGGGATTGGGTGAAACCAGGAGCAACTGTGATTGATGTGGGTATCAACCGTATCGATGCACCAGAGCGCGGCGAGGGTAAAACCCGCCTTGTCGGTGATGTTGCTTATGATGAGGCCTCGTCAGTCGCCGGTGCTATCACGCCTGTTCCAGGTGGTGTTGGCCCTATGACAATTGCCATGTTGATGGCCAACACATTGAAAGCTGCCTGTGTCGCAACAGGCACTGATACGCCTTCTATCTAAGTTTTAAGCCTTTGCAGGTGCTGGCATAATCATGCAAGTGGATGATCCACTGGCAACCAGTTTGCCATTTGCGTCATAGAGTTTTGCTTCAGAGGCGGCAGCCCGCCTGCCTCTGGAGATGCAAACTCCTTCGCAGGTAAGATCACCCGTTTCAGGCAGGATCGCACGGTGGTAGATAATTTTGATCTCCATCGTCGTATAAGCCTCACCCGCTGCAAGGGTTGAATGAACCACACACCCAAGCGCTGTATCCAGCACGGTTGCCGCATATCCGCCATGGATGGTGCCGATGGGGTTGAAAAATCGCGGTTCTGGGCGGGCAATGATGTTGATTTTACCCTTTTCAACAGCGGTGAAATCCATCGGCATCGACCCCATAATTGGGGGCGGTGGAAATGTGCCTGCGATGACACCTTCAAAAAAATCAACGCCGTCCATTGCGAAGACATCTTCAATTGGCATCGTTCCTGTTTGTGCACCTTTTAGGGTTTTGGGTAATTCAGTCATCTTTTGCCTCGTTTAACGTCCAAATCTCATAATGCGAAGTATATTAAGCAGGCTCATCAACGCTGCTGCAACATAGGTCATGGCCGCAGCCTTCAAAACCGAGCGTGCGGCTGGTAAATCTTCTGTATGAAGGTAGCCACCTTGTTCAAGAATGGGCAGCGCTTTTTTAAAGCTTGCATCAAATTCCACGGGTAGGGTGATCAGTTGCACCACCACGCGCATGGCCATCAAACCGAGGCCGAAAACACTCATCAGTAAAAACAGCGCGGGCGAACGGGCAACGAGCGCTAGCAACGGGGCGACAGAAAAGAAGATCATCGCGAAGCGGTCTGTCCAGATCAGAATTTTCGCCAATGATTGGCGCATCGCAAGCAGTCGTTCGCCGCCTGCGTGTTGAATAGCGTGGCCGACTTCATGGGCTGCAATTGCCACGGCACTAATGGAATAGCCATTATAATTATCAGCGCTCAAACGGACCGTTCTGCTTTCAGGGTCATAATGGTCACCCTGATCGGTAACTTCCACACCAACGCCGTTCAGCTGATAGTGCTCAACCAAATGCTGCGCCAGCTCGCCACCTGTTCCTGAAAGATCAGGGCGTGGCTCAGCGTGCTTCTTGATAACGTGCTTGACCCAGTATTGGGGGCCAAAGATAAGGGCAATAATCAACACAATGCCCGCGAAAATCAGTATTCCCATAAAGCGTTAGCCTGTTGGTTGGTTCTAACCCCAATATAAGGTTTTAGAGAAATAAACCAACCAGCCGTTTTACCTAAACGATTTTGCAATTCATCTCACGAAGTCGGATGAACAGGCTCGCCGTGAACCAACTTGCAAGCACACCGGGAAACCAACCAAGCAGCGCTAGTTGCATATCTAAGCCTGTTCCCAAGGCGGCATTCAATAGAAGGACTGTCGAGAAAATAACAACGCCGAATGAAAGGCCATCAATGCTCCAGTGTCGTGCAGGAGAGAGGTAAGCCATGATTGGCCGCCATATAAAGAGATAGGCTGGTGCCAACACGGTCAATGAAATCAAGAGATAGATGAATTCAGCGTGCAATCGATTTTCGATGCTAAACACATCTTGGAATAAGACCGCGACAGAAAGTTCAGTGCCGAACACCAAGGGCGTTAAATGACGCGCCCAAATGTCCCAAGTGGATAGGGCAAGCATACCTGCCATGCCGAGGGTTCGGGTAATATGAAAGTGGTCTACAGGGTGACCTTCGTCAAATTCAAAATAAGCCATATTGTTCACCAAAGTTGTCGTTTTAGATCACATAAGCAGTAATTTTTGATGTTAAAGGCTTTAAAGGCTTCACATTAGTGAACAATAAGTTCAGCGAAACGTTAGTAATTATCAAATTTCAATCTGGTTGAGTTCGCGCAGCCGGATCATTCCACTAAGGGAAAAGCTTGCAACTACAATACTGATAGCAAGAGGTGACAGGGTCTGGATGCTTACTGAGGGACTGATCACAAAAAGTTTGATCATCATGGTCACAAAGCCTGACAAAACCATCCCGAACCCAACTGAATGTATAAGCCAATTGCGGGTTTCGAGTATTTGGGAGGCGATTGAGCGCCAAACAAACACATATATGCTGGGGAGGATCGCCGCCAATGCGAGAAAAACCATGACTTCAGCCGCGATCAAATCGTATTGGCGCAGGCCTGAAAATGCAGCAGAGATTGGGTCATAAACAGGAAAGCCAAACCAAGGTGCGATGGCGCGAGCACATGCGAAAAGAACAGTGTTTGCCACAAATCCACTCATCAAAAGTGAATTGACCACATAAGTTTTATCGACCGGTTGCCCTTGGTCGAGTGTAAAAAACGCCATGCCCCGTTCTCCAATAATGGAGGTTCATTTGTGCCATTTCTGACTTCCAGCTTTATTTGATTATGGCAAAACAGTTCGAAGGAATGATTGACCGAAAGGCGAATGTTCAAATTTGTTGCGCTTGGGCTTAACAAAGAGAAAACCAATTGGTTCAAATGCAGACTTACCTACGGCTTAAATGCGTCGCATTTGAGCGTGTGGACAGAATATGCTTTTTGTAGGGTTCAAAAAAACCAAACAATATGAATATGGATGTTAAACGATGGTGACAGAAGTTCGAGCGGTAGTCGTGGGTGGTGGCGTGGTTGGCGTTGGCACACTGTATCACCTTGCAAAAAAGGGTTGGTCGGACAGCGTTTTGATTGAACGCAAAGAATTGACTTCTGGCTCCACGTGGCACGCAGCTGGCCTTTTGCCGTTGTTTAATATGAGTTATTCAGTTGGCCAAATTCACAAATACTCAGTGAAGTTTTATGGCGAGCTTGAAGCCGAGACGGGCATGAACCCTGGTTTTTCTGTCGTGTCGAATATCCGCCTTGCAAGCACCAATGACCGCATGGACGAATATCAATATTATGCTGGCATTGCTGAAACCATCGACGTTGATGTGAATTTTCTGACGCCTGAGCAGGTGAAAGAGGTGTGGCCGCTGGCTGATACGACAGGTTTAATTGGCGCGATCCAGCACCCTGAAGATGGCTACATTCAGCCCGCAGACCTGACCCAAGCAATGGCAAAAGGTGCTCGCGATATGGGCGCGACCATCAAACGTAATTGTGCGGTGACATCCATTGAGCAGCAAGACGATGAACGCTGGCTCGTGCGCACTGATAGCGGCGATTACCTTGCAGAGCATGTTGTTTCTTGTACCGGTAACTTCGTGCGTAATACAGGCGACATGGTGGGATTGAACATTCCAGTGATTCCTGTCGAACACCAATATATCGTGACCGAAGCTCACGATGATATTAAGGCACGCAAAGCGGAAGGCTTGCCTGAAATGGGTGTATTGCGTGACAGTGACGGTGCTTGGTATCTGCGTGAAGAGGCAGGCGGCATGATCCTTGGCATCTATGAAAAAGGTGCGCCGGTTTGTTATGTTGATAATCCAAGTGATGAAAGCGAATATGAGCTTTTCCAAGAAGACTTAGAGCGCCTTGAGCCGCATATTGAATCAACAATTGCCCGCGTGCCAGCCTTTGGCGAAGTGGGTATCAAGAAAGTTTACAACGGCGCGATTTGTTATACGCCTGATGGTTCGCCAGCGATTGGTCCCGCTTGGGATTTGAAAAACTTCTGGCTCAATGAAGGCCATTCCTTCGGCATAACGGCTGCTGGTGGTGCTGGTTGGCAATTGGCTGAGTGGATTGTTGAAGGCGAACCGACCATCGACATGATGGGCGTTGACCCACGTCGCTTTGGCCCTGACCTGCCAGAAGGTTATTTGCGCGAGAAAAACGAAGAAGCTTATCGCAATGTCTTCACCGTGCACTACCCAGATGAAGAGCGTGCTGCTGGCCGTCCGTTGAAAACCACGCCATGTTACGGTCGCATGAAAGAACTGGGTGCCGTCTTTGGTGTTGCAAACCAGTGGGAACGTCCAAACTGGTTCATGCCGTCAAAAGACTATGCGTTGACTGCCGAGGAGTTGAACCAAGACGATACGCTGACCAATGAAAACCATGCGCCTGCGTTAGAAGATGGTCGCATTGTTGAAAAATGGTCGTTCCGTCGTTCGAACTATTTCGAGCATGTTGGCAATGAAGTGAAGAACGTCACCAACAATGTTGGTCTGCTTGATATGTCCGCCTTCGCCAAGATTTTAGTAACAGGCAAGGGCGCCCGCGCATGGCTTGAAAGCATTCTCGCAAACTCATTGCCAAAGAAACAGGGCCGCGTTGCTCTTTGCCATCTGCTCACAACACGCGGCGGTGTGCGCTCTGAGTTTACGGTTTATGAGCGTACCCCTGGCGAGTTTTATCTGGTTTCTGCTGGCGCATTTGAGCTGCATGACCACGACACTTTGCGTAAGCTTTTGCCAAAAGATGGCTCGGTGCAATTGCAATCAATCACCGAACAAAACGGCGTGTTGGTTCTTGCCGGACCGCGTGCTCGTGATGTGTTGGCAAAAGTCACGCATGCTGATGTCTCGCACAAAGCCTTCCCATGGCTATCAGGCCAACGCATCAATGTTGGTCGCACAGGTTGTCATGCTATCCGTGTGAACTTTGTCGGCGAGTTGGGTTTTGAATTCCACCACCCAATGAACCAGCAAAACTTGCTGTTTGATACATTGATGGAAGCAGGCGAAGAATTTGGCATTAAGCCGTTTGGTATCCGCGCGATGGATTCAATGCGTCTTGAAAAGTCCTATCGCCTTATCCCGCGTGAATTGTCGATCGAATATTCTGCCTATGAAAGCGCCCTTGATCGTTTCATCAAACCTGAAAAAGATTTCATCGGGCGTGATGCGTTGATGGCTTGGGAAGAGCGGGGCCGTTCATGGCGCTTTGTCACCATGGAAGTGCATGGTGTCACAGATGCTGATGCGCGTGGTTCTGAAGCGATTTACAAAGACGGCCAACTGGTAGGCCGCGCAACATCTGGCGGTTATGGCTGGCGCTTGGGTAAATCCCTAGCTCTTGCGATGGTGAAGCCTGAACTTGCAGACATTGGCACAGAGTTGGAAATCAAAATCTTGGGCCAAATGTATAAAGTGACGGTGATCGAAGAAAGCCCGTTTGATCCAACCAATGAGCGGCTACGCGCTGCTGACTAAACCAAACACGGTAAGCGCTCCTAGTGAGCGCTTACTGTTTTGTTTCGTTTTGGCTGATCAATATTTTCGAGCAGATCGTCGAACCATTTTTCATCAATATTGAAGGCTTTGCCGCCTGCAATGCGTGAGAATTCAATGGCGCGTAGTTCGTCACCTTGTTCTTCGTCTTCACCAATAACACCGCTCACACCTGCCATGGCGCACTCTACGGCTTTATAACAACAGACTTTAATCAGCGCTTGGTCTGTCGCGTTAGAAGCAGCTGCACGAGAATAATAGCCAGATTTTTGGGTTAGCACTTTTTCCGCGCCGAGCATTTCAGCAAATTGTTTGCCGAACCAAGCACCGGGATTGACCACATCCAATTTTACATGGCCAAACGCGTCGCGCGGCACTTCTTCGCCAGCGGCTTCCATTTCTTTGACAATCGCCTCTGTGCCAGCCCCTTCAGAGATGAAAATGTTGACGTTGCCCTGTTCGTCCATCACTTTTTTCAAACGCGCGGCTTCTGCAAGAATGTCAATTTCCATTTCAGGAACGAAGACGGCATGCACCGCTTTGCGCTCTTTGCTCAATCCCAGTTGAGGTAAGAAGTTGAGCTTGTTTAAGTCATCTTGATAGGCCTTAGCGGTATAGGCTGTGAGCCAACCACAATGGCGACCCATCACTTCATGAATGATCAACATGCGCGGGTTTGCACTGTGTTCAGCCACCACATTTGCGAAAAACTTTGCACCTTCTTCTGCCGCCGTCCATGCACCAAGACTCTGCTTGATTGGCACAACATCATTGTCGATGGTTTTAGGCAGTCCCACCACATGAAGCGCGTAGTCATTTTGGGCCAGATAGTCAGCAAGGCTCGCAGCTGCCATATTGGTATCATCACCACCGATTGTATGAAGCACTTCCACCCCGTCTTTAACGAGCTGCTTTGCGGCGACTTCAAGCGGGTTCTCACCTTTTTGGACCAATCCGCGCTTTTCACAGTCTGCAATATTCGTCAATTTCACCCGACTGTTGCCAATCGGACTGCCGCCATGTTCAAAAAGAATGTGCGCATTTTTGCGCATGTCAGGGGAAACAGTGACGCTATCGCCCAAGAGTAGGCCCTTATAGCCATCAAAGTAACAGATGATTTCTGTCTCTGGTGATGTCTCGGTGTAACGCTGGATCAAATGCCCGATGGAAGAAGAAAGACAAGGCGCCAAACCGCCAGCCGTTAAAATTGCCACTTTTTGGATCGACATGATTACTCCTCCCGCGCGTTATAAAAATACGTACGCTGATATTTATTTTATAGCACGAATTTATGCTAATACTTTTCCAGATGGTGGTTACACTTTTGATGAGAATTCGTCAAAGTATCTCATGGCCACATTTTTTACGGAAATGATTTGATTCAAAGCAAACGTGAACGCCCACGATGTTAAGATGCGTGACCATGTCAATGATGTGTGGTTTGATGTGCTCTATCATGGGGCTGAGAAGCGGCGGAATTATTAGAGGGTGCGGTGCGTGTTGAGGTTCACCCCAAATCAATCGCCACATGCAGCTTGTTGCCGTCCAGATCCCGCGCATAAGCGCCATAGTAACCGGGGTGATAACTGCGGGGCCCAGGCGCGCCGTCGTCTGTTCCGCCGCACTCTAAAACCATTGCGTGAAAAGCCTTCACGCCTGCTTCACCTTCCGCGTAAAACATTACTTGCGTCCCATTGCCAACATTCGCGGCCTTCTCGTTGTACGGCGTGAGAACAAAAAAAGTCGTCTTTCCATCGCTGGCTGCATATCCAATTTCATTTGGTTTATTGACGGTGCGCTCCATGCCAAGGGTGGCCATGACTTTGTCGTAAAACGTACCAGCGGCAACGAGGTCATTAGTGCCAATACAAACTCCAGATAGCATTGTTATTCCATTCAGTTTTTGGGGTGATGAAAATCTCTAGTTAAAGACTAGATAAAGATGATTGCAAAAGCAAAGAGGGATATTTTCCTCTAACATAAATGTGAAGTATAGGTGAGGACGCTGTCAAGGAATCAGGTGTTATACCTAGTAAATACAGAATTTACTTCAGAGCCTACAATGATAGAAAAACGCCCACCATTTCCTCCGTTTAATGCAGAAACAGCGGCGCAAAAAGCGCGTAAAGCAGAGGATGCTTGGAACACGCAAAACGCAGTGCGGGTTTCGCTTGCTTATACGGAAGATAGTTGGTGGCGTAATCGGTCTACTTTCGTTCAAGGCCGCGATGAGATTGTCGCGTTTTTGGCCGATAAATGGGAAAACGAATTGGAATACCGCCTGATCAAAGAGGTCTGGGCGTTTCATGAAAACCAGATCGCGTGTCGGTTCCAATATGAGTATCACAACAAGGCGGGTAACTGGTTTCGGGCGTATGGCAATGAGCAATGGCGTTTTGACGAAAATGGTTTGATGTCACGGCGTGAGGCGAGCATCAATGATGTGCCGATTGCTGAAAAAGACCGCAAATTCATCTGGCCAAAAGGTCCACGTCCTGAAGATTTTCCAGGCTTAACTGAGCTGGGCTTGTAGGCACTACTCCAACAAGATCAACATAATCGCGCAGACAATCAGCAAGATGCCGACGATCTCCATCCATGTGGCTTTTTCGCGGAAGAAAAACACGCTGGCGATAAAGGTGAACACCAGTTCCACCCGACCAAGCGCGCTGACGTAAGCAGCATTTTGTAGGGAGAAGGCAGTGAACCAGCAGACAGAACCTGCCATGCCGACAACGCCAACGGGTGCAGCATAGCGCCATTCGCGCATCACTTTTTGAAGCTCAATCTTATCGAAAACCAAAAACCATCCGCCCATTAAAAGCGTTTGGAAAATCAAATTGACGGCAAGTGCGAAAGCGGCAGCCATGATAAAGTGCGGTGTTTCAACAGAAAGCGTCGCGCCACGAAAGCAGACGATGGAAATACCCAAAAGCGCGGCTGATAACAGGCCAACCAGTGTGGCTTTTTCCGTGAGGCCTCGGGCCACGCCGCTTAGGGTCAACTTGGTATCTTGAAACGATAAGAACAGCGTGCCGATTGACCCGATGATGATCGCAGTAATAGCGATCGGGCCGATTGTATCGCCTAGCAAAACCGCACCAAAAATCGCGATCAAGATCACATCAAGCTTGGAGAACGTGGTGCCGACGGCGAAGCTGCGGAAAGAAAACATCCAAAGCAAAACGACCGTGAATAGTATCTGCGCAATCCCGCCTGCAAAGCAGTAGAGCAAAAACGTCGTGTTGACTTCTGGCACTTCATAGCCGCCAAACTGGTAAAGCGCCCACACATATAAAACCGCCAACGGCCATGCGTAAAAGAACCGAGCATAAGCTGCGCCTGCTGTTGAAAGCCTGCCTTTGAGAGACTTTTGCAGCGCCGAACGTAGGTTTTGACAAAACGCAGCGGTAAGGGTGATCGGTATCCAGAGGCTAAACATCGCACTTTATCTGTGATTGAAGTTGTAAATCCTTGCTCGTCATAGGCCAGCGTGACAAATTGAACCTATATAAACAAGCGTATCCCACCAATAAAATGGAAGCAGCCTGATGGAAATTACCGGACTTCACAGCTACCCCATCAAAGGGATGCGCGGATTAAACCATACGGAATTGACGATTGAAGAGCGCGGTCCTGCCGGTGATCGTCGTTGGTTGCTGGTGGATAACGAGAACCACTTTATCACGCAGCGTGAAACGTCAGGGCTTGCGAAAGTCACCGTTGCTGAAACTGCCAATGGTTTGGAAATCTCGCCAGAGACTGGTGGCGTCATTCAAGCTGTAATTCCTGATGGGACAACACGGGCGAATGTGAAAATTTGGGGTGATGTGGTTTATGCCGCTGTTTGTGCCGATGCGACCAATGCAGCCTTGAGCGAGGCGTTGCAGCGCGAGGTGAAGCTCGTTTTTATGGATGATGAAGCCCGCCGTAAAACAGGTGCAGAGATTGTCACAACCAACGGTGAGGTGAGTTTCGCGGATGCCCATCCATTATTAGTCACCAATGAGAAGTCGCTTACAGCCTTGAATGATCAAATTTTAGGGGCAGGTGGTGAGACCGTGCCAATGGATCGCTTCCGCAGTAACTTGGTGGTTGATGGTGCCAGTGCATGGGAAGAAGACAGCTGGTCTGTGGTTGAATGCGACGGCGTTATTTTCGATGCTGATATTCCTTGCTCGCGCTGCATCGTTACAACGCAAGACCAACAAAGCGGCGAGGGGGCGAGCGATAATCAACCGATTAGGGCTCTTACCCAAATAAGACGCTCTGGCGATCCTCGTGTAAAAGGCGTTTTATTCGGATTGAACCTTATCCCGCGCGGAAGCGGCACCGTAAAAGTTGGTGCACAGTTTAAGGTGCTGGAAACCCGCGAGAAATGGAAGATCGCTTAATCAGCGCCAACCTAAGTAATCGGCACTTCGCGTTGTTGTCGTTCTTGCTGTGGGGAGCGTGTGTAGAGTTCGCGGTAACATTTGGAAAAATGGGACGCGGAGACAAAGCCGCAGGCAACGCCTACTTCCACAATCGCGATATTGGACTGCAGCAACAAATGCCGCGCACGGTCGAGGCGAAGCTCGAGGTAGTAGCGGGCAGGCGAGCGGCCAAGGTTTTTATGAAACAATCGCTCAATCTGGCGACGGGATAGGCCAACTCTGCCTGCTATATCAACCAGAGACAAAGGTTCTGAGAGGCTTGTTTCCATCATCTCAATAATGGTCAAAAGCTTAGAGTTTTGGACACCAAGGCGAGCGCGAAGTGGCAGGCGTTGGCGGTCACGCGGGTTACGAACACGGTCGGTTAGGCACATTTCGCAAACACGGTTCACCACATTGCTGTCGTGATCTTCATCAATAAGGTGCAACATGAGGTCGAGGGCAGCTGTTCCACCTGCGCAGGTGTAAATATCGCCATCAACCTCAAAAAGGTCCGCATAAACATCAGTTTCTGGGAAACGTTCGGCAAAGCCTGGCAAGTTTTCCCAGTGAATGGCGCATCGCTTATCATCCAGCAATCCTGCTTCAGCCATAATCCATGCGCCTGTGCAAAGGCCAGCAATAGATGTCTTGCGACCATTTGACGCGCGAAGCCATGCATTCAGGGTTTTGTTGGAATAATTCTCAATGCCCATGCCCGCACAAACCAAAATCATGTCGGCACGTTCATCCACATGGATGCGACTGCGTTCTTCTTCGAGTGAGCCATCAACGGAGCATTCGACATGGTTGCTTGCTGCGACAGCCTTGCCGTCACCCGAAATGAGACGCCATGTATAAACATCGCGGCCATAATAGCGATTAGTTAGCCGTAAAGGCTCCAATGCCATGGTGAAGGCTATCATGGAGAAGTTAGGTGCCAGAAAAAACACAAAGTGTTTTCGTTTGGGCATGGCCATAGTTGGCGAAGTGGCTTCCATGCGTTTAAACCCCCACACGGCAGTAGTGTCTCAAAAATTGTTAGCAGAGAGTTTTCAACTTTCAAACAGAATATTTACGTTGAAATGACTTTTGTTTTGAAGGCGACAAAACCGCCGTCCAACGTGTCGCACAATTGATTGATATAATAGCTCTTTTGATTACAAGAATTTATGATAAGAGCTAAACCAATATCGTTTAAAATAGAGATAGGATCGAGAGCACATGCGTAACTACTCCGTAATGAGCCTCTTAAAGCAAGGCCTTAAGGGTCATAAAGATTGGGAACCTGCGTGGGGTCTTTCGACAACACCTAAGGATTCTTATGACGCTGTGATAATTGGCGGCGGCGGCCATGGTTTGGCAACCGCTTATTATATGGCCAAAGAGCACGGCATGACCAATATTGCTGTAATCGAAAAAGGCTGGATTGGCGGCGCCAATGCGGGCCGTAACACCACGATTATTCGTTCTAACTATCTCTACGATGAAAGTGCCGCGATTTACGACCATTCGTTGGACCTTTGGAAAACCCTTGGCCGTGAGCTGAACTATAACATCATGATGAGCCATCGCGGCGTCGTGAATGTTGCCCATGATGAGGGTGAGGCCCGCGCGATTAAGCGCCGTGTTGAGGCTAACCGTTTGAACGGCGTAGAGGCTGAATGGCTTGATGCAAAACAAATCAAAGAATTCTGCCCGCTCGTGAACATCAGTCCTGATGTGCGTTATCCAATTATTGGCGGTTCATTGCAGCGCTCTGGCGGTTCAAATCGTCACGATGCTGTGGTTTGGGCGTTTGCCCGTGCCGCTCACCAGCTTGGCGTTGATATTGTTCAACAATGTGAAGTGACAGGCTTTAAGATTGAAGGCGGTCAGATTACAGGTCTTTCCACGACAAAAGGCGATATCAAAACGCCGAAAGTTGCCTCTGTTGTTGCAGGGCACTCAAGCGTTATGGCGAAGATGGCAGATTTGAAATTGCCGATTGAAAGCCATCCGCTGCAAGCTTTGGTATCAGAGCCTGTAAAACCGATTATGCCATGTGTATTAATGTCCAACCAAGTGCACGTTTATGTGTCGCAGTCGGATAAAGGCGGCATGGTGATTGGTGCTGGTATTGATCCTTATTGCTCATACAGCCAACGCGGTGGTTTCAACATTATTGAGGAGCAGATGGCAGCCGTCATGGAATTGTTCCCGATGATGTCTCGTCTCCGCATGGTGCGCCAATGGGGCGGCATCGTGGATGTTTGCCCTGATGCTAGTCCGTTGATTACGAAAACGCCGGTTAAAGGCTTCTATATCAATGCAGGCTGGGGCACAGGCGGCTGGAAAGCTACGCCGGGGTCGGGTCATGTATTTGCAGACCTTGTCGCAAATGACGAACCGAACGATATAGCTGCACCATTTACGATGGAGCGTTTTGCAACAGGTAAGCTGGTCGCCGAACACGGCGCTGCAGCGGTTGCTCACTAAGAGGGGATGAAACAATGTTTATAATTAAGTGCCCCTATTGCGGCGAACGTGACCAATCAGAGTTTACTCATGGTGGCGAAGCTCATATTGACCGACCAGAATGGCGTGATGACATGACCGACGCTGAATGGTCTGATTTTGTGTTTTTGCGTCACAACGAAAAAGGCGTTATCGCCGAACGCTGGATGCATGCAGCCGGTTGCGGCAAATGGTTTAATGGCCTTCGCAGCACAATTACCGATGAGATCTATGGTTTTTATAAAATAGGTGAGAAGCCACCTAAGGTTGATACCGCTGAGCCTGCAACGCCAGCTGGTGAGCTATTGGGTTCAGGCAATGATGCCGTAAAAGTTGTGGCAGAGCTTTCCGAAGGAGACGCGAAATGAGTACCTATCGTCTCGATAAAGGCGGTCTAATTGACCGCACAAAACCGCTGCGTTTTACCTTTGATGGTAAGCCTGTATTGGGTTTTGAAGGGGATACAATTGCCTCTGCGATGATCGCCAATGGTCAGCATATGGTTGGCCGCTCTTTCAAATATCACCGTCCGCGCGGTATTTTGGGCATAGGCTCAGAAGAGCCAGCAGCACTCGTGCAAATGGGTGACGGCAATGCTGAAACCACGCCAAACGTGCGGGTGACAGAGCAAGAAGTATTTGCGGGCCTTTCCGTGCGTTCCCAAAATGCATGGCCATCCCTAGAATTTGATGTTGGCCGCATGAACGATTACGCGTGGCGGTTTATTCCGGCTGGCTTCTACTACAAAACATTCATGGGCCCTCCGGGTGCCTGGATGATGTTTGAGCCGATTATTCGGAAAGCTGCCGGTCTTGGCAAAAGCCCGACGGAAGCTGACCCAGACAACTACGAGCACGTAAATCGTCACTGCGATGTGCTGGTCATTGGTGGCGGTCCTTCAGGCCTCATGGCAGCAGAAGCGGCAAGCCTTTCTGGTGCACGGGTGATCCTCGTTGATGAAAGCAATCAGCTTGGTGGCCAATTGCTCGGCGAAACGCCTGAAACAACGTTGAATGACCAAGAGCCTGTTGAATGGGTGGTGGCTGCTGAGGCGGCTCTTCGTGCCCGTGAAAATGTCACTATTTTAAACCGCACAACTGCCTTCGGCTATTACGCAGAAAACTTTGTCGGTCTATGGGAAAAATGCACGGACCATTTAGCACCAGCCGATCGTCCAGAACGTGCGCCGCGTGAACGCCTATGGCGGGTGCGTGCAAAACATGTCGTGCTTGCAACTGGTGCGATTGAGCGTTCAATCGCATTTCACGAAAATGATCGTCCAGGCGTTATGCTTGCCAGTGCCGCGCAAACTTATGCGTATCGCTATGGTGCGTTGCCGGGCAAAAACATTCTCGTCTTTGCGAACAATGACGCAGCATGGACAAATGCCTTTGCGCTTAAAGAAGCGGGCGCCAACATTGCGGGCATCGTTGATGCGCGACCAAGCATTGATGCTGGCCTTCTTGCAAAAGCAGCAGAAGCAAGCATTGACCTCTTCCCACGTTCCGGCATTGTTGGAACCAAAGGTCACGCACGGGTGAAGCAAGCCTCCATCCGAACGCTTGATCAAGATGGGCAGCCGACAGGTCCAACCAAGCAGGTTGAATGTGATTTGATCGCAGTTTCTGGCGGTTATAATCCGAATGTTTCCCTGTTCTCGCAATCACGCGGCAAGCTGAAATATGACGAAAATATCGCAGGCTTCCGCCCAGCGCATTCATGGCAAAAAGAAACATCTGCCGGTAGCTGTAACGGGGTCTTTGATCTTGCAAGTTGTTTGACTGAAGGCGTTAAAGCGGGAACACATGCGGCAATCGCTGCTGGCTTCAAAGAAGCGAAAGTTCCAGCTCTTACGTTGAAATCTAATCAAAAGACGGCTGCAGAAACCTATGAGCTTTGGGATGTACCAAGCGGAACAGGTGTGCAGCGTGCTTGGGTTGACCTTCAAAACGACGTAACGGCCAAAGATCTGCGTCTTGCTGTGCAGGAAGGGTA